>CAXUKB010000001.1:0-7028 GCA_964251345.1 uncultured Fimbriimonas sp.
CTCGATCGGTTTGCTGGGCGACGCCAGCGTCGCGTTCGACGACAACTGTGCTAAGGGGATCGAGCCCAACCGCGAGCGGATCGCGCAGAACCTCGGCTCGAACCTGATGCAGGTGACCGCCCTCAACCGCCACATCGGCTACGACAAGGCGGCCTACATCGCCAAGAAGGCGCACAAGGAAGGCACGACGCTGAAGGAAGCGGCCCTCGCCAGCGGCCACGTCACCGACGAAGAGTTCGACCGCTGGGTGATTCCGATCGAGATGACTTACCCAACGACGTAAACTGCAATCATGGCTCTAATCCGATCTCTAGAGCGGCAAGATCTCGACCGCGATAGTCGCCACACCGAAGTCGCTTGCACCTACGCCATTGTCGCCGACGATACTGGCTTATGTCTACAAATAGACACCTACGGCTCGGCGGATCGGCAGGACAAAGGAAAGAAGAGTCAAGCAATGCGATTCAATTCGGAAGCGATCGAGCAGTTGAAAGCTATTCCTCCTCAGCTCTGATTCGCGTAAGATTAAGCCTATGATTGCGCAAGCCGTCGTGCCTGCTCTCATCTCGCCGCGAGAGTATTTACGTCGTGAAAAAGAGGCGGATCGACGACATGAGTACGTCTCCGGCACGATGTGTGAGATGGCCGGCGTCAGCAAGAACCATGGTTTGCTCACGCGTGTTGTCCATGGCGTTCTGTATCAATTTTTTAGTGAAGGTCCTTGCCTCAACCTGGATCAAGACATCAAGCTGTGGATTAGTTCAAAAAATTCTTACTACTATCCTGATGCAATGATCGCCTGCCCGCCGAACTTCATCGACGATGCGAACGGAGTCATTGACAATCCCACCGTCGTCGTCGAGGTCTTATCTCCAAGCACGAGAAACCTTGACCGAGGGGCGAAATTTGCGGATTACCGAACCTTGGCCACGCTCCGCGATTACGTGCTGATCGATAGCGAGGTAATGAGGGTCGAGGTATTTAGTCTCGAAGGCGAATGGATGGTACGAACTTACGAAGACGGCGTCGCAACGATTCCCTCGGTTAGCATCGATCTTAAGCTTATGGAGCTTTACCGGCACGTCAGATTTCCGACACCGTGATCCAATACGCGATCATCGTCCCGCCCGCTCGGACGGTGTCACCGCCCTTCCATGGCGTGGTACAATCAACTGGGGTACCGTTCACTTCCGTTCCGGCTACCGAGATCCTCAACGATGGCCGCCGGTCCATTCACGACAAACCGTGCGTGCCGTCGTGAAAAGGTCGCGGTGCCAGCGCCGGTACGCCGTGATTCTCTGCCGTCCGCGCGAAAGATTCGGACGCGAGCCAGGTCGCGAGCCCCGCGAGGGCGCCGAGGCTCGAGAGGCGGACGGTGCGGTTCATGGCCGCGAGGAGATACGGCGCATTTTCCCGTGGGGTTTCAGCGATAGTCTCGCTTCGCGCCCAAGATCGCCGAGACGTGCTGAATATAGCCAACCCGGACGTAGCGCACCTTTCGGAAGTGAGCGACGCCTCCGGGGTATGGGACGTCGAGATCGACCGTGGATCCAAGTTTCGAGAGGGTCGACCGGCCCATTCCACCGATCCGCGGACTCTTTGAGTCGGCGGGCGTCCCGTTCATCTTCGGCGATTCCTTCCAAGCCGTCGTGTAGATCTTGTTCGTGAACGAGGCGCCGAGCTTCACCCCCGGCGCGGAGAAAGGATGGGCCAATTTGGGATCGGGCAACGCCCCGGTCCAGAAGGCCCAGAGGTCTCCTCCGCCGTCGACGATGGCCGCTCGCAGAGTCACCGGTCCCTGCTTGCCCATGCCCAGTCGCACTCCACGCTGAACCTGCCTTTCGTTTTCTTCCGTGTAAACATCCACGTTCTTAGCGGCCTGCGGACGGGGAGCGAAGACGGACGCGGGAATCGTCGACGGATAGTCGATCTCCGTGCGGTAAGTCACGACGGCACGCCCCGGACGGTGAGATTGTTCGATAAGCGCGCGAATGCGACTAGATTCCGGATCGATCTCTGCTGTGATCTCGGTTGGATTTCTCATTGCTTTGCCTCCAAGGCGAAGGGTGTGCTTGAGACGGTATGTTTCCGGCTGACCGTCCGAAGCGTCCTGGTGACCAACGACCTTAATGCTCGGATCTCCTAACGTCACCTTCGCCTGCCCTACAGGGATCTCATACCAACTCCGGCCTTCTGGACGATCCTTCCCCACGAGCGCCCACTCCCTCGCGTTAGGCCCAATCGTCTCATGCTTGAACCGAGCGTAGTCGAACGAGCTAGCAAAGTTCATCGCCCGCCTTCCGTCGTTGCGCATTTCGATGGTTGGGCTTCCAAACCTGTTGTAGAGCACCGTGGCTCGCTTGACGCCAGAACGCCACTCTTCGGAGGCGGTCTTTCCATCCGGCCAGCGGGCGATGAGGTGGCAATTCGGGGACGCTATAGTGGCGGCGAGGGTCTGGGCCCAGGCGGCTCCGGCGTGGGTGCGAGGGGTGAAAACGACGAGGGCGAGGGCGGCGGTGATCATGGCGGCGGTCAAGGGTCGGGCGAGGCGTCGGCGACGTTCTCTCCCCCTGGGGAGGGGTGGGGTGCTCAAGAACGCCAATCGGGCGCGCTCCGTCGCTTCAGGCGAAGGGCGCTCCTGACGAAGGGTCTTGAGCGCGCGGCGGACGTCAACAGGCTTCGGGGACATAGGCTTCCTCCTCTCTTAAGGTTTGGCGAAGGCGGGCACGAGCCGCGTGAAGACGGCTCTTGACGGTGCCTTCGGGAACGGCGAGCGTCGCCGCGATCTCGGCGACGGGGATCTCTTCGACGTGGAACAGCAGAAATGTGGCCCGCAGCGCATCGGGCAAGCGGCCGATGGCTTCGAGCAGCGCCTCGGCTTCGGCAAGGTCGTCGAACGCGTTTCCCGGCGCGGGCCGATCGCCCAAGATGGGCAGCCACAATCGGCGTCGCCTCCAGCCGGTGAACTCACGATAGGCCACGCCGAGAAGCCAACTCTTCAACGTTCCCCTTCCGCCGTAGAGATCGATGCGGTCGAGGGCGCGCAAGAGCGTGCTTTGGGCGAGATCCTCCGCCTCTTGGCGATGGCGGGTGAGGTGGCGGAGAAAGCGATAAACGTCCGCGTAGTGACGCACCACAAGCACGTCCATCGCGTCCGGTTCCCGCCGCCTCAGGCGTTCGATAAAATCCGGGTCTTCCATGCTGGTGCCGCCCGTCTAGAGACATTCGAGACCGGCGAGGTTCGACTAATTTTTCACCGCTCGGAAGCCGGTGAGACCCAAGGGGGACCTCCTCGAAGGAGACGCCCCGTTAATCGGGATCGATGGTCAGAGTGCCGATTCCCTTAAGGGTGAACTTTGCCTCGTACACACGCCCGTCGAGGAGCGCCCGCACCGTCGTCTCACCCGTCTCCAGCGGATAGAGTCGTCCATCGCCGTCGATCCAGGCCTTGCCCTGAGCACTCCAGATCACCCGATCGGAAGCAAACGGACGGTTCGCCCCGTCGACGAGGCTTAAACGCGCATCCGGACCAAGCGCGATCCGGAGCGGGACGGACGTGGACTGCGGACGCGGACCGAACCAGAGCACGGCGTTGCCGATGGCACGTTGAACACCGCCGCTCGGGCGGTTGAGGGTCACGCCGAAGAGGTTCATCGTGGTCGAGCCCCCGCCGTCGAGGTTCATCGCCTGAACGCATCCGAGCGACTTCATCAACGCCGCCGCTTCCGGGAGACTCGCACCCAAGCTTTGTTTTTGACGGCCGTCGATCGCGACGAACCAGAGCGCTCCCTTGTCGTCTCGGCCGACGATCGTCCGCGGATGACGAGCCTCGTTGAACTCGCCCTTGGTCGGCGCGACGTCGCGCCCTTCCCGAAGCAGCTCCGGTCCGCCTCCCACGACCTCGTCGATGTGCCTCCAGTCGAAGCCGTCGACGGCGACCTTCAGCCGTACCCGCTCGCCCAGCTTCGCCGCGCGAAGCGCGTCACGATGGTCTTGACTCGAGAGAACCATCGTGCCTGGATCGACCCGAAGCTTTTCCACGTCTTCCACGACCTGAACCACCGTTCCGTCGATCGTGCAGCGAGGCTTGAGCACCCGAGGTCCGACGTCGAGCACGACGAAGGTCGCCGGCGTTTTGCTGATCGCGTAGCCCGCACTGGAAGTCGATAGGGTCAAGCCTTTTAACGCGGTGTAGGCGTTGAGGGCGCCGATGTCGCCGCCGAGGCTCGCCGTCGCGTGCCACCCCGACGACCGCAGCACGAAGCGGCCGGCTCCCCAGCCGCAGGCGAGGGAGCGCCCGCCGGGGCTCGCGGAGCCGGGCGCGCTAATCAGTTCGCCGTGGCGAACCATGAGGTTCACCCGGTCGCCACAGGGGTCCTTACCCCACTGAAAAAAGTCGCCGTTTACTCCTCCGGCGGCGCCGGTCGTCTCGACGGTCTCGCTCAGAGTGGCGCGGCCATTGGTCGGCGTAAGGTCGTAGACCTTCTCCCGAGTCTGGGCGGTAACGGCCCGATATGGTGCGTCCGGGGCGAAGCGGACCGCGACGGCGACCAGTTTCGGCTCGTCTCGAACGATCATGCGGTACTCGACGCCCGGCGCCGGATGGCGCGTCCACTCGTGCGTGCCCGGTGCCTGGCGAAGAAGCAACGAAACGAGCAGAAGACCGGTCACGGTCATCAGTCTCGCACATCGCGACGAGCATTAACGAAGTGCCAACGGTCTCTTAAAGGTAGGCAAGGAGCCTGAGACGCATCGTTGCTAAGCGCGATATGGGCGGGTGCAAGTCTGCCGCTCAGGTGCGGACCGACTACAACGCGCTAGGAATCTTTTGCGATCCGACGTGAGATCAGTGAGTTCGACGGCGGCGCGCTCAATTCCGGCCGCCGGTCGTCGAGATGCCACGGACGAAGGTCTTCTGAGCAAAGAAAAATAGGATCACGATGGGCAGCGTGAAGAGAACGGTTGCGGCCATGAGCTGGGGCTGGTGCGAGCCAAAGGCACTTTGGAACTGCTGAAGGCCGTAGCCGAGAGTGTAAGTCCGGGGATCGTCGAGATACAGCAAGGGACCAAAGAAATCGTTCCACGTGTCCACAAACTGGAAGAGGGCACATGTCGCGAGCGCACTCTTCGACAGAGGAAGGCATAGACGAGTGAAAATCGTCCAATCGCCGGCGCCGTCGAGCCGGGCACTCTCGGCCATTTCCTCCGGCAGAGTGCGGAAAAATTGAAACAGCAGAAAGACGTAGAACGGTGCGCCAAAGAACGCCGGCACGACGAGCGGAAGCGTGGTCCCGTACCAACCTAACCAGCGGAATAGGGCGAAAACCGGCACCATCGTCGCTTGTCCCGGCAACGCCATCGTGGCGAGCATCACAAAGAACAAGGGCTTGGATGCGCGGAAAGGGACGCGGGCGAAGCCGTACGCCACGACTGCGCTGCTCGACACCGCACCGACGACGTTCAGCGCGCAGAGCGTCACGGTGTTTCGCAGATAGAGCCCGAACGGCACGGCGGCGAGAGCCCGCGCGAAGTTGCCCGTCTCGGCGGGTTGCGAGAACAGAGACGCATCTCCTCGCAGCACTTGCGCATCCGATTTAAAGGCGGTGGAAAGCATCCAAGCCGTTGGAAGCAACGCGGGAATGCAGAGAAGGAAGAGGACGAGGAAGACGGTGGAGTTGCGCGTCGCTCGCCCGTTCGAGAACGGCGGGGAGATTTTCTTACCGTCCGTCATAAACCCACCTTCTCTGGGTAGCGAAAAGGAAGGCGAGGGCGGCGACCGTGAGGAGGAACAGAATCCAAGCCATGGCGCTCGCGTAACCCAAGTCGAGGTATCGCCAAGCGCGCTGCCAAAGGTAAAGCGCGACGAAGAGGGTGCTGTCCTCCGGTCCTCCGCCCGTGGTGACGTACGCTTCGGTAAAGGCCTGCAGCGATCCGATCGTTGCCATCGTGACGTTGAAGAACACCACCGGCGTCAGCATAGGGAGGGTGATGCGACAGGCTCGCTGCCAAGCGCTCGCGCCGTCCACCATAGCGGCTTCGTAGAGGTAAGTGGGCACGTCTTTAAGTCCCGCAAGGTAGATCACCACCGCGCCGCCCACGCTCCAGAGCCCCATAAAGACGAGTGACGGAAGCGCCCAGCGCGTATCGTGAAGCCAATCGGGGCCTCGAACTCCAATCCTCCCTAGAAGAACGTTCACTAATCCCGTTTCGGGGTTTAAGAGCCAGACAAAAACGATCGCGGTCGCGACGGTGGGCAGGATGGAGGGCAGGTAGACGATCGCCCGAAACACGGAAACGCCGCGCACGTTCGCATTGAGGAGCAGGGCGATGCCGAGTGCCACCACCGTGCCCACGGGGATCGACATAAGGGCAAACCGCAAGGTGACGCCAAGAGACTGGACGAACCGCGGATCGTCCGCCAGCAACGCGTGATAGTTGGCCGTTCCGACCCACTTGGGCGGAGTCAGGAGATTGTAGCGAGTGAACGAAAGACCGACGCTGGCGAGAAACGGACCCAGACGAAAAGCGATGAAGCCCAAGATCCAAGGTGAGATGAAAGCCCAACCGACGATCTCACGGCGTCGGATCATTCGCAAGCCTCAGGAAAAATCCGGTGGGCTTGGCCGTTCACGAGACGCCTTGAGCCTCCAATCAAAAAGTTTCCCCCAGTGCCCTTCGGCGGGCACGGTCTCGATCAAGGCTGCGTTGCGCATCGCGCAACGCCAAGTCGGCGGATTTATCGCCACTAATCGCCGCCCACTCGGCCTTGCCCGCGGCGTCAGAAAGATAGGATTGATCGGGCACGGGCGGGGACGTCTGGAGGCCTGGCTCAGCGACGGCGTCGAGAAAGGGTCCGAATTGAGGGTAACGCCGGACGTACTCGCGGTAAGCCGGAGCGGCGGCCATCTCAGAGCTCGACGGCAGCCATCCGCCTTTTACGTTCATCTCGGCGGCGGTTTTCGCATCGGCGAGCCCACTCCAAAATCGGGCAAAGGCCCACGCACCCGAAGTATGGCGCGACCCCATGG
>CAXUKB010000001.1:7038-10766 GCA_964251345.1 uncultured Fimbriimonas sp.
TATCCCGCACCGTGGGGACCCCTGGCTCGAGGAGGCAAGGGCGCGGTTCGGTAACGGTTCAAGAATTCGGGCGCGAAGTTCGCAATCTCATGCACCCGCCACTGACCAGCGACCGCCATTCCGTAGCGCCCCGCAACGAAAGGCCAACCTCCCTCCGAAGAACCTCCGCCGGAGTCCAGACCAATCCCCACCTGAAATCGCCGCACCTCCTCGAAACCGATCTTTTTTCTCCGTTCGGCGATCCAGCGAAGTGCGGCGAGATTTCCTGCGGTATCGATCCGCCCACCCTCGTAGCCTCCACCGAACAGGGGTGCCAGATCGCGAAGGTCGCCAGGCTCAAGGCCCCACCGCTGGAGTGAACCGTCGGGCTTCTTCTCATCCAGACGATCGCCCCACCGAGCCATCTCTTCGAGGGTGCGCGGAGCGCGATCGGGCAGACCTGCCGCCTGGAGCAGATCGGGCCGATAGTACAAGCCGACGACGTTCAGGCCGACGCAGAGGCCGTAAACACGACCCCGAAAGGTTCCGGCCCGCCGAGCGACGGAGTACTCTCGCCCATAGGCGACGCGGTCGGCCGTCGACATGAGAGGATCCAGCGGTTGAACGATACCGTCGCGTGCCCAGAGCGGTAAGACGGGATCCCAGGTTGCGACGAGGTCAGGTGGGTCGCCACCCGAAACCGCGAGCATGAACTTCGTTCTCGTGTCGTCGCCCCCCGGCACGCTGAGCGGGATCGCCTCGTAGCGATTTTGGGACGCGTTGAATCGATCGGCAATCGCCTGAATCGTCGCCGAATCCTCGCCTGCCCAGGGATGCCAAACACGCACGACCTCCCGCCCTGGAAAGCGGCGGTCGATCGAACTCGCACAACCGGCGAGCAGGGTGAGGACGAGAATTGCAGACTTCCCTCCCCTCAGTCGGGAGGTTCGTCTCACGGGGCGACGTACTTGCAGGCGTCCGGCGCGCCGGTGAAGCTTTGTCGCCATGGTGTCGGCATTACGACGTTGCCTGCCGAGTCTTTACTGTTCGGGCCAAGCCGCTGCCACGTAGCCATCCAAGCAAGGCTTTTCGCGTGACCATCGCCGAAACCATAGTTCGCTCTGCCCTGGTTGCGTTGCGCCTGCGTCGTCGGGTGTTTCGCGACACGGCCGTTACGATCGTAATCGACGTTATCCACATTATCGGGACACACGAGATCGTCGGAGAAGTTTGCATCCGCGGTCGTGATCTCCTCGTAAGGCGTAAGCCCGTCACCCTGATTTGGAGGCGTACCAAATCCGCTCGGTACGATAAGGATCATGCTGGAGAGCTGATCGATTGAGCTTTCGTTGGCAGAGCTCCGAAAATGCATCGACGGATCGGCGGCGGAGTACCCAGGCTGGTTGCTCGAGTTCAACCGATAGCTCGCGCCAAACACGAGGTTTTTCGCCTCTGCTCCAAGGGGACCGGTGTCCGTCCAATTGTCCCCGTAGCAATAGGCGCGGGAAGCGTCCCACTGAGGGCAAGAGTAATCGTCGTCGCTCGCCGAGATGTCGAGCCCGTGCTTCTTAAGACCGGGGTCGAGAGGAGAGGTGAAGATGTCGTGGTTCTTGATGTACGGTTGGAGGGCGACTTCCCAAGCGCCGTGATAGTAGCTGAGGCCGGTCAACTCGCCGTTACTCGCGACGTTGTACTCCGCTTGGACCATGTATCCGTCGTGGTCCGACTTCCACATCTCCTCGGCAAGCACCAAGTTTTTGACGTTCGACATGTCGACCGTCTTTTTCGCCGCAGCCTTCGCTTGGGCGAACACGGGGAACAGGATGGCGGCGAGGATCGCGATGATGGCGATCACGACGAGAAGCTCGATAAGAGTAAAGGCTCGTTTCATAAAATTGCGTCTCTGCGATACGACTCCATTATGAGCCAGATGGGGGCCTAAAAAGTGCCGTCGGAAATGATTAGTTGTGCGTCGGCCAATCTCTCGATCCAAGTGTGGAATAGCTCAAGTGGCGATCCGATGAATTTCCTTAGCTCCTCCCTGCGGATCCTGGTCGTCGAAGACGACCCCATCTCGGCTCTGCTCGCTCAGCGCACTCTGGCCGCGCTCGGTCTTGAGGCCGACGTCGTCGCCAGCGCCGAGGAAGCATTGGCGAAACACGCCCGAGAGGCGTATCGAGTCGTGGTTTCGGACTGGCTTCTCGAGGGCGACGCCGACGGCATCGAACTCTGCCGACGCTTCCGGGGCCTCAACGGTCCCTACGTTTACTTTCTTCTGTGCAGTGGTCGCGACGACCGCGCGAAGAGGTTAGAAGCCTACGACGCGGGCGTCGACGACTTTCTAGGGAAGCCGCTCGATCGCGACGAACTGCGTGCCCGGCTCACGGTCGCGCGCCGGATCCTCGCCGCGGAGGACCGCGCGGTGGCCCAACACGAGGAAGAGGAACGCGCCGCTCAGGAAAACGCGGAGCTCACGGAGAGCCTCAACGTGGCGTCGCGCCGGTTCGAAGATCTCTTCAGCGGCCTTCCCGTCGCGTGCTTCACCTTCGATCCCGAAGGCTGTATCCAGGAGTGGAACCAGGCCGCCGAAGAGGCGTTTGGAATTCCGGGATTCGACACGCTCATGCGGCCGGTTTGGGAGACGCTGGAGGCAGGCGGCGACACCTGGACGGCGGAAGGCGTCGCGGCCGTGCTCGATGGCTCGGGCTGCCGCACCTTCGACTGGGCCTATGAAGGTCTCGACGGCGAGCGCGAGTTCGCCTGCCGCATCATCGCCCTCAAAGGCCGGGGAGGACGATCGGTCGGCGCGGTATGCGCAAACGTCGATGTGACCGCGCACAAGCGGATGGAACGGACGCTCGCCCGTGAAAAGGCAAGCCTCGAAGACGCGAACGCCCGTCTTCACGAACTCGCGTCGAAGGACGGTCTCACAGGACTCTGGAATCGGCGCATGTTCCTGGGCGATTTGGAGAGCGCCCTCGCCGAGCACGCCCGCATCGGCCAGCCCTTCTCGCTCGTCCTGCTCGACATCGACCGCTTCAAGCAGTACAACGACTCCTACGGCCACCCCGCGGGCGACGAGGTTCTGCGCCGGTTCGCCCGGGTCCTTCGTACGACCGCGCGTTCGTACGAGAACCCCGCTCGCTACGGAGGCGAGGAATTTGCGATCGTGCTGCACAACACGAGCGCGGCCAAGGGGCTCGCCGCCGCCGAACGGTTCCGGCTAGCGGTGGAAGAGGGCGACTGGATCGAGCGTCCGGTCACCTGCAGTCTCGGCGTGGCGACCGTCGGCATCGACGGAACGACCTCGGAGGCGCTCATCGCCGCCGCCGACGCCGCGCTCTACACGAGCAAAGAGGCCGGCCGCAACCGCTGCACCCACGCCGCCTCGCTCACGCCGGCGCGAAAGGCCGCCTAGGGTCTTCCACCCTCGACAGAGCGGCAGAGGCAATCGGCCTTTCTTTGAGCGAATGGCACCTCGTGGCGCTTGTGGGAACCGTCTTCCTGACTTCACCTGGGTCAGCCGCGAGGGTCGACTGCGTTGGACGATTCCGACCGCCGTCGTCGCCGTTTGGATCGCGCTTGCGCTCGCCAATGCGATCTACCACATCGGGATCGAGGGGAGGATGCTGAAATTCCTCCCGACGCTCGTCGTGATCGTAGGAGCCTTCAGATCATCGGAGCGGTCGTAGGTTCGCTCATGGGCCGTCCTCGATGGGTGAGTACGACCGGAGATCGGCCACAATTCC
>CAXUKB010000001.1:10776-17215 GCA_964251345.1 uncultured Fimbriimonas sp.
CGACAGTACGCGCGGCGGAACGACGTGGAACTGCTCATCCACGATGAGGATGCCGAGCGCGCGGCCGCCCTCGCGGAATCGAGCGGCGGCTGCCCCGTCGATTCCCTCGAAGCGCTGTTGTCGCAGAGCGACGCGATCGATGTCTGCGTCCCGACTACGCTCCACCGGGAGGTCGGCCTGCGGGCCATCGCGGCCGGACGCGCGCTCCTCATGGAAAAGCCTCTGACGAGGACCTTCGCGGAAGGACTCGAGCTCGTCGAAGCGGCGGAACGGGCGAACGTCCCCTTCATGGCCGCTCAGGTCGTCCGCTTCTTCCCAGACTTCGCGCGGGGCCACGCCCTCGTGCGGGATGGCGCCGTCGGACGTCCCGCCGCGGCGCGCACCCGACGTGGCGGCAAAGCGCCCGGAGGGGCGGGAGGCTGGTACGGCGATCTCGAGCGAAGCGGCGGCGTGCTGCTCGACCTCGCGATCCACGACTTCGATTGGCTCCGCTGGACGCTTGGCGAAGTGTCTCACCTCTACTCCCGGAGCGTCGGCATCCAAGACGGCCACGGGCCCGACTACGCCCTTACGACCCTTACCTTCGACTCGGGCGCGGTGGCGCAAGTCGAGGCGACTTGGATGGATCCGACTGGCTTCCGCACCACGTTCGAAGTCGCGGGGAGTGCGGGACTCGTCTCGCACGACTCGCGCGCCAACGCTTTTCTGCGGACGGCCACCGAGTCCGGCACCGTGACCGACGGCGGACTCTTACCCGAGGACGATCCCTACTTCCGCGAGATCGACGGCTTCGTCACCGCTCTCCGCCATGGTACCGCCGTTCCCGTTCCGGCAAGAGAAGGATTTGCCGCGCTCGCGATCAGCCTCGCTGCGATCGAGAGCGCGAAGACCGGCCGCGTTGTCCGACCCGTCCGCGCCTGAGAGTTATACTGGCGGCCATGCCCCTCACCGCGCTGGCCGCGTGCTTCGTTTTCGCCCATCCGGCGCCGACGCGCGTCCCCGACGAGCTCACCGTTCGGTCGATCTTCGGCGGTCAGTACCGCACGGCGGAGCCTAACTCAAACGGGTGGGCTCCCGATGGCAAACGCTGGCTGGGTGTGGAAGACGGCAACGTCGTTGCGACGGATGCGGCCACCGGACGGAAGGATATCCTCGTTCCGAAGAAACGCCTTGTACCGCCGGGCAAGAACCGGCCTCTCCAACCCGAGGGAATGGAGATCTCTAACGACGGCAAACGGCTCCTCGTCTTCACGGACTCGCAACGGGTTTGGCGACGCAACACGCGCGGCGACTACTGGATCCTCGACCTCGGAAGCGGCAAGCCCACCCGAATCGCCTCCGACGCCGAGCCATCCACAACGATGTTCGCCAAGCTGTCGCCCGACGGAACTCGGGTCGGGTACGTGCGGGCAAACGACCTCTACGTTCAAGACCTCGCCACCGGAACGACGACTCGGCTAACGACGGACGGGGGCGAGACGCGAATCAACGGCACCTCGGACTGGGTGTACGAAGAAGAGTTGGATCTGCGCGACGCTTGGCGCTGGAGTCCGGACGGCAAGCGCATCGCCTATTGGCAGTTCGACACCCACGAGGAGCCGTTCTACACGTTGATCGACGACACCGACGCGCTGTACCCCACCGTTCACCGCTTCCCCTACCCGAAGGTGGGGCAGAAGAACGCGAGCGTCCGCATCGGAGTCGTCTCTGCCGGGGGTGGGGCGACGACGTGGATGGCTCCCAAGGTGGACGGGGAGTCAGGCTATCTCGCGCAGATGGGCTGGGCGAGCGACTCGGACACCCTGCTCATTCAGCGTCTGAACCGAAAACAGAACCAAGACGACTTCCTGCTGGCCGACGCCGCGACGGGCGCGGCCCGGTCGGTCTTCAAGGACACGGACCCGGCTTGGGTCGAGGTCAGAAAGAACGCCGTCGGTGACGAGGGCGTCCGTTGGATCGACGGCGGACGCGCCTTCCTGACCCTAAGCGAACGGGACGGCTGGCGCCATCTCTACCGGGTGCCGCGCGACGGCAGCGCGCCCATCCTGCTGACCCCGGGTGACTGGGACGTGGCGAACGTCGTCGGCGTGGACGAAGGTCGGGGCATCGCGTACTTCCAGGCCTCGCCCGATTCGGCGGTCAGCCGCTACCTCTATCGGTGCGATCTCAAAGTCGGCGCGAAGCCGATCCGCGTCACTCCGCCCAGTGTCGAGGGAACCGTCGAGTGTTACCTAAGCCCCGACGCTCACTGGGCGCTCAGTTCGCGTTCGCGCGCCGACGCTCCGCCAACATTCGAGGTGGTATCCCTCCCAAACGGACACGTCGTCCAGGCGGTCGAGGCGAACGACGCCCTCAAGGCCAAGCTGAAGACTCTGAAGCTCGGCCCTACGCGGTTCCTCACCCTCAAGGCTGCCGACGGTCAGGCGATGGATGCCCGCCTCACCCTACCGCCCGACTTCGACCCAAAGAAGCGATATCCGGTGCTGTTCCAGGTGTATGGCGAGCCTTGGGACACGACGGTGGTCGACGCCTGGGGCGGTGAGGACGAGCTGTTCCAGCTCATGCTCGCCCGCAAGGGGTACCTGGTCGCCAGTGTGGACAACCGAGGAACGCCGACCTTGAAGGGACGCGCTTGGCGGAAGGCGGTTTACCGGAAGATCGGGATCGTCGCCTCGGACGACCAGGCCGCCGCCGCGCGACAAATTGCGAGATTGCCCTACGTCGACGGCTCGCGGATCGCGGTCTGGGGCTGGAGCGGGGGTGGCTCGATGACGCTCAACCTCATGTTCCGCCATCCAGAGATCTATAAAGTCGGCATGGCCGTCGCCTCGGTTCCGGACATGCGCCTCTACGACACGATCTACCAAGAGCGGTACATGGGACTTCTCTCCGAAAATGCGAAGGACTACGAGGCAGGATCGCCGATCACCTATGCGGAGGGGCTTAAGGGCGATTTGCTGATCGTCCACGGCACCGGCGACGACAACGTGCATTACCAGGGCGATGAGCGGTTGATCAATCGCCTCGTCGAGCTCGGCAAGCCGTTCCAAATGATGGCGTATCCGAACCGAACGCACGGAATCTACGAAGGTCCCGGAACGACGGTCCACCTTTACGAACTGTTGGAGCGGTTCCTCACGACGCACCTACCCGCCGGAGTTCGTTAGTCCCGGGAGCGACCGATCACCGGCCGGGAACGCCTCGCTCTGGTCGAAATCGTTCAAACGAGGAGTACCATGAATCGATTCTCGTCTCGAGCGCTAACGCAAGTTTGAGGGAACCTGCGGAGTCGAGAGCAGGTGGGCGAACACGGTCCATCGCTCGTCAGGCCTCGTCGCTCGACTCTCCACATACGCCTCAACGAGATCCTGACCTAAGTTATAGGTCACGACGTAGCTCCGGTTGTGTTCGATGAAGCGCAGCCGCCGCTCCGCTCGCTCTCGAGTCGAGAGACCGAACCGCACGAGCCAGTTCACGGTTTCCTCCCGCGTCGCCTTGCCGTCGAGGTATCGCCGCGCGGCATCGTTCGAGGCGTTGCCAAGCCGCTTCAGAAGAGTTCGCGCCGCGTCGTACTCGTCGATCGGACCGAGTTCGAGTCCGGCGAGAGGGAAAAGAACTTCGCGCTCGAAGATGCGGCGCTCCTCCGGGGGAAAGCAGAGCCCGACACCGTACTCGGCGGTGCCCTCCGCGATAAGCGACTGCGGACTGTAGAGCGGGTAGACCGTGAACTCGGGCCAGCCTCGCTCCCGGGCGAGGCGGCTCTCCAAAAGCGCGTTGTACACGTGGTGGCCGGGGTAGCCCTCGTGGCAGGCAAGTCCGATCATCGCGTCGATCGCAAGGGGCGAGTCGACGTTGACCTGAATGAGGCTGCGGGCGTCGCCCTCGTACCAGTTGTACGCACCCCAAACCTGATCCCGGACCCTCTCGACGCGAAAACTCTCGCCTTCGGGAAGCGTGATGGTGCGCTTCGTCCGCTCCCGAGCCGCCTGGATCGCCGCGCCAAACGTCGCCTCCAGGCGATCCATCGGCACGTAGAACCGGGCGCGAAGCCGCTCGAGCCGCTCGTTCAAGGGTCCCTCGCCAGGCAGAAGCGGTTCGAGGGCGGCGAGAGCCTCGGCGTAGAACTCGTCCGGGCGACCGGGATCGACCACGTCGTAGAGAGCGGCAGACTCCTCGTTGAAGGTCATCTGGACGCCGCTCAGCATCTCGACCCGAGCGACCAAGGCGTCAAGTTGCTTCGCCAGGAAGCGGTACCGCAAGGTCGACATCTCGTCCGCCTCCGGCGGGACGAACGACTCGAGGGCTGCCCGAGCGTCCGATGCCGACTTCCGGACGTCGTCCAGGGACATCGCCCGCGCCTCGACCTCCTCGCGCCACTCGGGCGGGCCATAGTAGGCATCGACATAGTCGGCGTCATGACGCCCGACGGCAAGGACAAGGCGGACGTAATCGCGGGCGATCGCGTCCATCAGCCCTCGACCCGGAGCCACGTGCCCAACTCCGCGATCACGTCGAGCGCCTTCAGGCGGTCGAGCGCCGCCACGAAGTCCGACTCTCGACAGGGATGGGTGAGAAACACGATCTCGCCCTCACCCGCTTCGAGCGTCTTCATCTCCATCGCGGCAAGGGAAACGTCGTGCTCGCCAAAGGTGTTCGCGATCGCGCCGAGCACCATCGGGCGGTCCTTGACCGTCAACCGCAGGTAGTAGCCGGTGACGAGCGAGTCGATGGGCGCGGTCGCCATTCCTGGGCCGTAGGGAATGGCGCTTCCCTTGCCTCCCGCGGCAAGGTTGCGGCCCACGTCGATGAGGTCGCCGACCACGGCGCTGGCGGTGGGCGCGCTTCCCGCGCCGCGGCCGGAAAACATCACGTCGCCCACGAAGTCGCCGTCGAGCCAGAGACCGTTGTAGACGCCGTTCACGCTCGCCAGAGGATGAGCCTTGGGCAGAAGCGCGGGGTGAACCCGCACCCGCACCCGGTCGACGTCCACGGCGTCCACGATCCCGAGCAGCTTGATTCGGTAGCCCAGCGCATCGGCGTACTGCATGTCGAGCTTGGTCACGCCCCGGATGCCTTCGCGGTGAACCCGCTCGATGGGAACCTGCTTACCGAAAGCAATCGAGGCGAGGATCGAGATTTTGTAGGCGGCGTCGTACCCGTCCACATCGGCGGTAGGATCGGCCTCGGCGTACCCCTTTGCTTGCGCGTCGGCGAGCACGTCGGCGAAGTCGGCGCCCTCCTCTTGCATCGCGGTGAGAATGTAATTCGTCGTGCCGTTGAGAATGCCCATCATCTTCAGCACGTCGTTGCCCGCAAGCTGGTGCTTGAGGGGCTGGACGAGCGGAATGCCGCCGCCCACCGCCGCTTCGTAGTGGAGGTCGAGGCCCTTCTCCTTGGCTAAGGTGACGAGGCGCGAGCCGTGCTTGGCCATGAGCTCCTTGTTCGCGGTTACCACGTTCTTGCCGCATTGGAGCGCCCGCTCGACCATCTCGCCCGCAGTCTCGACGCCTCCCATAAGCTCGAGCACCACGTCGATCGACTCGTCGTCCACGATGCTTCGCAGATCGGTCGTCACAAGGTCGGCGTCCACGCTTCGGCTCTTCGCCGCATCGCGAACGCCGATCCGCACGACCTCGACGGGAAAGCCGACCTTCCGCGCGATCGCTTCCTGATTGTCGGCAAGCATCCGGTAGACGCCGGAGCCGACGGTACCGAAGCCGAGGATGCCGACGCGCAGGGTGCGAGGAGGAGCCGAGACGGTCACAAGGGGATTATGACGCCGCCTTCCCTTGACCGCTTCGATGCGGTGTCTCCATTCCGGAAATCTAAAGGGCGCGGGTCAGCTTGTGCGCTGGAGGGCTTTAGGCACCCTCTAGAACTGTGGCGGTTTCCCGTCGACATCCGCTTCGGGCCCCTCCCCAATTCGACGAGCGAAGCTTTCGCGACCTGGTTTAGGCGCGGGTTTTCCGATGCCGCGTAGGTCTCTATTAGGGCCCTCGCCTCCGGATGGCCCAGGTTGAGCAAAGACGACCAGATGCCGACCGAGACCTCTTCGTCCTTTTCCACTTTCGCCGCCTCGCAAAGGCGATCCTCGGAAGCGGCGTCCATCGCGTCGTAAAGCGCGACCCAGGCGTACCGGCGCACGAGCCATGATCGGTCCTCTGTCGCGCGCAAAATATCCCGCTCCGCGCGTCGGCCGACGACGCGGGCGAGCCCCGAGACGGCGCTCGCCCTGACGACCTCCCACTCGTCGTCCAGCGCCGCGGTGAGGAATCGACGGTCGGCGGCCATGCCGAGCTCAGCCAACGCTTCGATCGCGGTGTTCCGAACGAAGAGGTTCGAGTCGCCTGTCGCGGCGCGGGCGAGGAGGCGCGCCCAAGCGCGATTCTTGCGTATGGGCCGATGCACCCAATCGCCCAAGGCGGCCTCGACCGCCCTT
>CAXUKB010000001.1:17225-46340 GCA_964251345.1 uncultured Fimbriimonas sp.
CTTTCGCGCAGAGAAGCGTCTCGCGAAAGGGCGTTCTCCAGGGTGGGTTCGACACGAGACATACCGGAGTTGTCACGAACCGCCCGAAGGGTCCCTGAGTGCCCCATCAGGGCATCGGGTCTTCGTGGCTGAGTCCAAGGTCCATCAAGGCCTGGTGCGCGGGTTCGCGCAGGGCGGGGTCGCGATTCCGCGCATAACCCCGAAGCCGCTCGGGGGCATCGGGATTGCCTCGCGCGCCGAGCTCGATCCAAAGCGCCAACGACTTTGGGCCGTCTCGCTCGGCAAGGGCGCTTTCGTGGAGACGGTGTTCGTCTTCGCGATCCGTCAATTCTTTTGCCTCGACGGGGGGATGAGTTCGAGATCTCCGTCGCGACGGTCGACGATGGACCAGAGTCGTGGAACCGTGACATCCCATCCCGCACCGATCCGGAATCCCCCCTTAGGCTCCTTTCGCACCCCACCTCGGAAGGGCGTCCCTTGACGGGGCGTCAGCCTGGGTCGCGCGAGTTGGGCGAAGCGCCACCGCGGAAGCGGCCCGGCCGCGCCTCCGGTAAAGAAGACGAGGTGGCCGGGATAGTCAATGAGAACGCGGAGACGCCTCAGAAGGGCCAATCCGACGAAGCCGGTGTGCACGTTGTAAGCGACGGCGCCGATCTTGAACGGCCCGCCGAGCGTCACCCCATTCAGGCGAAGACGCGGAACCGACGCGTAGCGGACGGTATGCAGGCCGTCGAAGAAGCGTTCCGTTTGCGAAGCCATCGATCGTTTAGGGCCGATGCGATCGAAAAGCACGGGCGCGACTTCCGTGTCGGAAACGCCCGTATCGAGCAGTAACGGGGCGGTCACATCGCCGATCTCGATGCGGGTGCGAAACATCCCCTCGTCGTCTTCGATCAGCGGCGCACGGTGGGTCGCCGCCCCGGAAAACCACCCCGCGCGGGCGGTGTCATCGGCCTTCGGCATGAGGCGGAGGGTGTGGCGTCCCACGTCGAGGCCGATCGCGTAGCGCGACAGTTGGTCGAGGCCGATCACGCCCAATGCCCCAACGCCCGCGACCGCTTGTCCGTAGTCTTTGGGGAGCCTCGCAAAGGAAACCGTCCCGAGCGATGTCTCGCCGATCGTCAGCCTCAGGGATGTGAGGCCATCTTCGCGCCCTGCGTGGAATCCGATACGCTCCAGGCGACGAACCGCCTCTTCGGTAAGGAACGAGCGGTAGCTGCCGGTGTCGAGGACAAACCAACCGCTCCAACGACCGGCGATCGTCGCGGTCACCTGCAGAACTCCGAACTCCTCGCGGAGAACGACGTCATGCGAAGGTGGGAGGGCCATCGGGACCCAGTTTGCCACACCGGAAGGGCGAGCCCGTCGGTGCGGGGAGGAACTCACTCGAGCGCGTAGGCCGGCATCGTCGAGGCGACGGGAGAATCCAAGACGGCAAAGATCGAGCAGCCCGGATCGGCGCCGGCCCAGACGAGACCGATCGGCGTTCCGTCGTATTCGACGATCCATTCTCGGTGCCGTCCTACCTCGATCTCGGACGCGGTAAAGGCCTCCTCGCGCAGCTCGGTCGCGAGATCGAAGGGGCGGGCGTACGCCCGAGGATTGCGCGGGCCGTAGCCTTCCGCCGCCTCGTCCCCAAAATCCTCCGGTGCGTCGACGAGGTTGAACAGCCATCCCTTGCCGTCGATTCGTGCCTCTCCATCCTTCGGTGCGCCCGAATAGGCGTAGACGGTACGGCGGTCCGCCTCCACGAAGACGGCGGCGGTGCCGAAGTCGAACTGAAGAAGGAAATCGGCGTCGGCAAGCGCCATCAGAGCTCCCTCACCAGGGCCACCGTGAGCCTCGCGAGTTCCGTCATCGCACCCACGTGCATGGTCTCGTAGCCGTGCGAGTTCTGCATCGCGAGACCGAGGGTGATGGGGCGTGCGACGAGTCCGAGTTGAGCGCAGCAGGAAGCGTCGGAACCGCCGCGAGAGAGGGCCTGCCATTGGGGCCGTTGGCCAAGGCCGCGGGCGACGCGGTCCACGAGATCGCCGTCGGCCGCGCTCATGCTGGCGTAGCCGTCGGTAGTCCAGACGGTGGGCTGCTCGGTCATCGCCACGGGCGCGTCCGGAACCGCGGGCCCAAGCTCAAGCGCGATGCAAACCTCCGGCCGGATCTCGCCGTTGATCCACCGCGCCCCCTCACCACCGACCTCTTCGCTCGTCGTGGCGGCAAAGAGGACGCCTTCGACGGGATTCGCTTTTAGTTCTTCGAGCGCGAGAAGCATCGAGACGAGGTCGGCTCGATCGTCGAGGAACGGCCCCGCGACGAGATCGCCCATGCGCAACAGCGGGCGGCGCATCGGATGAACCACTACGCGCGTGCCGGGACGAACGCCGCGTGCCCGAAGCTCGCGCGGATCGAGGTAGCTCTCCACGCGGGCGTGGCTCCACTTTACCGGCCCCTCGGCGGCGCGGCGGGCACGGCTGGCAGGATCTTCGGTGTGGATCGAACCGAAGCCCATCACGGCGTCGATCGGGCCGTCCGAGGCAAGAATCTGGACCGGGCCTTCGCCCAGCTTCCACGGCCAGAGCCCCCCCAAGGCCCCGACGACGATCTGGCCGGTGGGCTCGATCTCGCGCACCATCATCGCAATCTCGTCGAGGTGGGCGGTCACCACGACCCGGTAAGGGGGCGACCCCATCGCGATGCGCACGCTCCCCTTCGCATCGATCTGCGGGTCGTATCCCAGTTCCGCGGCGCGGAAGGCGAACGCCTCCGCCACCGCCTCCTCCTGTCCCGGCGGCCCGGGAATCTCGACGAACTCCTGCAAGAGGGCGACGGGGTCCAGCATCGTTATCATTGTGGCGCGGGAAGGGGATTAACCGATCGTGACCGTCGCGAAGGAATGCGGCGGAAGCGGCAACCAGAGGCCATCCTCGTCGTCTTCCAGGGTGAGGCTCTTCGGCGCGACCCGCGACGGCTCCGCGGCGGAGTTCTGCGCCTCGGCGGCGGCATGAAGCAGTTCCGCCGTCGCCGGGCCGGAGAAACCCTTGAGCAGAACGGAGTTCGCGTCACGGTAGGAGCGATTGACCACCGAGATGGTCGTCTTCCCGTCTTTTCGGGTCGCCGTGGCGGAGACTTTCGAGTCGGTCTCGACCATCGTAGGGAGCGCCTCCGCACCGAGATGCGGCGTATGCATCCGAAGAACGTGATAGGTGGGGGTCGTCCAGAAGGCGGCGCCCTCCGTCATGATCGGCGCGTGCAGAACGTTCGCCACCTGCGCCAGATTGCAGAGGGAAAGCACATTGCACTGCCGGTGAAAGCCCTCCAAGGCGACGGCGGCGGCGAGCGCGTCCCGAAGGGTGCCTGCCTGGGTGTAATCCTCATCGTAGGCGGCGTCCGCGCCGGGTCCCCAAGGGCGGGCATCGGCATGCCACATTCCCCACTCGTCGAGGGCGATGCCGATTTTACGCTCCGGATCGATTCGGTCGAGAATCGCGCGCGTCTCGAGCACGAACTCTTCGGTACGGTGCGCCTCGGCGATCGTCGCCTCGTACTGTTCTTCCGTGAACTCCGCCCCCTTGCCGCCTTCGAGCCAGTAGCGGTGGATCGAGAAGTGCTTCATCAGAAAGGCGTGGTCCTTCATCGTCTCGATCGCGCGCTCGTTCCAGTCCCGCTCTTGGCCACAAAAGACCATCTCGATTCCGTTCGCGTGGACGTCGCGCAGCATCGTCGCGTAGCGCCGATACTCCAGGCTGTAGCTCTCGGGCGAGTAGTGGCCGCCGCAGCCCCAGTTCTCGTTGCCGACGCCCCACAGCTTGACGTCCCAAGGCGCACGGCGCCCGTTCCGCGCTCGCTCCTTCGCGAGCGCCGTGTTGCCCCCGTAGGTCGTGTACTCGGCCCAATCGCACAACTCTTGGACGGAGCCGCTGCCCATGTTTCCGGCGAGATAGGGCTCCGCGCCGATCGCCTCGCAGAAGAGGAGAAACTCATGGGTGCCGAGGCCATTGTCCTCTTCGACGCGTCGACCGCAGGAGAGCCCCAAACGAACGGGACGTTCGGCGCCGATGCCGTCGCGCCAATGGTAGTGGTCGGCATAGCAGCCGCCCGGCCAGCGCATGAGCGGCGTGGGCATCGCTCGGAGCGCTTCCAGCGCGTCGCGCCGGAAACCATCCTCGTTCGGGATATCGCTCTCCCGTCCCACCCAAATGCCCCCGTAGCAGCAGCGCCCAAGGTGCTCGGCGAAGTGGCCGTAGAGGCGGGGCAAAACGATGCCGATGGGGTTATCGGCATCGACATGGACGGTTGCCTGAGGCATGGCACGAGGTTTACCCGTTTGGGTCACAATGGCCCATCGTGGATGGCGGACTCTCGCACCTGGCTCTCGCGGCGGCGGTCGGCGCGGCGCTGCTGACCCTTGCCGCCCTCGCGGCGGTCGGTAGCCGCGGCGCGGTCCGGCTCGTGCGAGATCTTGGTCTGGGCGGCGTGCTGCTCGCCCTCTTCATCGGCGTGGCGGCCGAGAGCCTCGCCCGCTCGCTAGCCGAAACCGCTCCCTACACCCTCGTCTTCCCTTCGACGGTCGACCTCGATGCCCAGGCGTTGATGGAAGACGCGGACCTACGGACCCGAACGAACGTCGACGCGCGACTTCGCTACATTTCCACGGGTGGCGGCGACCGCGTCCCAAACCTCGAATCGGCATACCGTCTTCCCATCGGACCTTGGCGCACGCTCGACTTTCCCGCCGTTCAACACGCGACGCCCGAGCCTTTGCCGCACGGCGTGGAACCGCTTGGCGAGGGGGATCCTACCATCCTCCGGCGGGAGGTGGCGGGGCTCTACGAGAACGCGAAGGCGACCCTCGAGCGCTCCGGCGCGCGGCCCGACGAAGGCGCCGCCGATCTCGCGCGGACGGCGAGCGTCGGCTTGCTCGTCCTCGGGTTGGTGGGACTCGTCGGCGGCCTTTTGCCGTTGCTCGTTCGGCTGCTGCGGCTCCTTGCGGACGACTTACGCCTCGTTCGTGCGACCCGGCACCGGAGCTACCAAGGCGCGAGACCAAGGGCGCGTCGAGCGGGGGCGGCCGCGCTGGCGGCGCACCATTTCGCCGATGCGCGGCCTTTCGCTAACCTTGCGACCCTCGGTCTGCTCACCCTCCTCGGGGGCTTAGTGATGGGCATCCTCCGGGAGGAGGAGACACGGCGCGCGGCGCACGCCGTTTTCACGGAGGCAAGGCATCTGAGAATCGAGGGGAAGAGGGATTAGGGAAGGAGAAAAGGTTGGAAAGGAAGTTCAAGGGTGACGGTCAATCCTTCCTCTCGCTTCCCTTCCCTTTTTCCTCTTTCACGACCGCCTTCCGCCGGTGCCCTCGCAGCGCACCGGGCGCGGTTCGGCCGGAACGAGAGGACGTGTTGCCGGGTCGCAGGCTCGCCATCGGCACGACCACCGGCGGCTCCGCAGGCTGGGAGAGCGTCGGGTCGGCAAGGTAGTCCTTCCGGTACCGAACGAGCGCGACGAGCGTCTTCTCGTACTTCGCGAGATCCTCGACGGAGGTGATCCCCTGCGCGGCGGCGACTCGCGAGGCCGCGTCACCGAGTGCATCGACTTTGCCGGTGTTGACCTTTCGGTCGAAGAGCGTCGCGAGTCCCGCTTCGCTCGTGACGAGGTCGCCCACCCGAACGGGCGTCGCGACGCCGTTCAGCGTCACGTTGACCCGGTCCTCGGACGGCCAATAGATCGCCTTCGCGGCGCGCACCTGGGCGGCCCGAAAACCGGAGCTTTTCTCTCCCGCACGTCCGAACACGGCGATCAGGCGTTTGTCCTCGATGATTCGGGCATTCGCATCCGAACCGGCCGCGACCGCGCCGCTCGTCGGATCGACGACGACGAGATGGCCCGCGTCGTCCACTTCGACCCCGAAGCGGTGAAAGTCGGCGGCGAAGCTCAGGGGATCGGCCGCCTTGAACGACTTGAGCACGGAGCCCAACGAGCCACCGCCCTCCTTAAGGCTGGCGAACTGAATAAATCCGACGCTCACGTAGCCCGTGTCGTAGGTGTTGACCGATTCGAAACCGCCCTCGAGGATCGAGACCGCCTTCATCACCCGCGCGGGTCCCTCGGAGATCCCCGCGTCCTTAAACACGGCGTCGATCGCTTCGGGCGCCATCGTCTTGACCGGAACGCCCGCACTTTGCACTCCCGCCGGGAAGCGGTAGTAGGCGTAACGGGCGTTCATTCGCGTGTTGTCCTGGTAGACCAAAGTCACATCGTCGAAGGCGACGGTGTGCTGGAGCGGAGCGACCGCCTCCGCCATCTGCGGACACGGTCCGACCGCGGACATGAGATCGGGCGGCATGGGTCCGGGAAGCGGCGGTTCCTGGACGGGGGTGTTCGCATCCGGCTTGGGTAGATCGCTGCGTCCCGTCGCGTCGCGATTGGCCGCGCGGGCGGTTCGGAGCGCTTCCCAACGGTCGTGGCGCACCTTGGCGGCAATCCAGCCCTCCCAGGGTGAGGTCGCGTTTTGGGTGGGCGGCACCTTCTTGCCCTTGGTCAGACCCCACAGCCAGACGCTTCCGGCAGGGGTCAGTCGCACCTGCCACACGCCCCGACGGTCGGCATCCGCGGGCGCATCGGCGGCGTAGCGGCCGGGCTCCGCCCAATAAGCCATTATGCGGTGACGCTCATCGTCTCCGAACAGGGGCCGATCAGGCACCTGGGCGGGCGAGAGGCTGGCGAGCCCCAGCGTCAACAGGGCGATTCGACTCCGGGTCCTTGGCGTCATAGTCGTTCCTTCCTAGAACGGGACGAAGGCTACCGATCTATAGACCCGCCGGTCGTTTTGCGGGGCGAGAAAGCGCAAGAATGGAGCGCTCGATGCGATTAGGGGCTTAGGTCGAGGGTCACGTCGCGGCCCTCGTTCGTTCCACTCAGCGCGACCGACCATCGACGAATCCATTCGGATCGCCCGTTTCGAACGGTACGCACCCAAACGCCGCCCGAGAAGACGTCGCGCCATCGGTACTTCCCATCGCCGAACATCTTCCCTCCGAGCGACACGAGGGGCGAAAGGGCGATCTCCACAACCTTCGTACTCGGATCGCCTTTGAGGGAGACGGTCCGGTAAAGGTGGCGCTCGCTTCCGGGCAGAGGTCCGGGCGCGGTCATGGCCACCGCCAGGCAAGCAATGCAGAGGCCCGCCGCGGTAAGGAGGAGAAGCCGACCACGCCGCATTCCGATAGGGTGAACGATGCGGGCGATACAACACGGCTATGGCGATGACGATCCCAAAGGGGCTCGAAGATGTTTTGAGCATCGACCCCGAGATCATGCATGGGAGGCTGTGCTTTCGAGGAACCCGGTTACCATTGACCGTCCTGCTCGATAACTTGACCGAAGGAATGGGGCAACTTGACCGAAGGAATGGGGCTCGATGCTTTCGTCGAGGAGTACCCCAGCGCGAAACGCAGCCAAGTCCTTGCCGTGATCGATTGGCAAGCGCGCGAAACGCGACGCATCGCCGGAATCGAGCCCGAAGACTGATGCGTCTCCTCGTCGATGAAGGAATGCCGCGCGAGCTTGGCAAGGATCTGCTGAGCCACGAGTGGAGTAACGTCCGTCGCCTCAGGTGGGAAGGAACGAAGAACGGTGCACTCCTCTCCCGGGCCGAGAAATCGGGCTTCGACGTGCTCGTCACCTTGGACAGCAACATGGGTCCGGAACAAAACATGACCCGACGCAAGATTGCGATTCTCGTCCTGAAACCCCGAAAACAGGGTGTCGAATCGATCAGAGAGCTTGCCGGAAAGGCTCTTCTCGCCTTGGCAGAGATCGTTCCGGGCGAGATCCGTGTCGTGCGACACGATGCACCCGATTAAGGCCGAAGGTATCCTGATCTCTCCATGTTTCGCATCGGAGACCTCACCATCGACCCGCCGCTCGTGCTGGCGCCGATGGAAGACGTGACCTCCCAGCCTATGCGCCGCATCGCCAAGCGGATCGCCGGGCCGGGGCTGATGGTCACCGAGTTCGTCTCCGCGATGGCGGTTCACCACAACGCCAAGAAGACGATCCACAAGATGCGCCTTCACGAAGCGGAGCGGCCCGTCGCAATCCAGATCTTCGGCGGCGAACCCGACACCATGGCCGAAACCGCCCGGGTGGCGGAGGAGATGGGCGCCGACATCGTGGACATCAATATGGGTTGCTGGGTACCCAAGGTCTGTAAGACCGGCGCGGGCGCCGCTCTCCTCAAGGACCCCGAACTCGCGGAGCGGATCGTAACGGCGGTCGTCGGAGCGGTTCGGGTGCCGGTGACGGTCAAGGTGCGAGCGGGGTGGGACTACTCTCTTTTCGCCGCCCCCGAGCTCGTCCGCCGCTTCCAGGGCGCGGGGGCCCAGATGCTGACCCTCCACGCCCGCTTCGCGAAGCAAGGCTTCGAAGGCGAGGCCGACTGGCGGCTCATCGCCGCCCTTCGCGAGGCGGTGACGGTACCGCTGATCGGCAACGGCGACGTGAAGACGCCCGGCGACGCGGTGCGGATGTTGCGAGAGACCGGGTGCGACGGCGTAATGGTCGGCCGCGCCGCCATCTCGAATCCATGGCGACTCCGCGCCATTCGCCAAGGCATCGACGCCCACTTCGCCGGGGTTCCCTTCGAAGAGAACCCCGAGATCGTCGTGCCCTTGGGCGAGCGGGTTCGTACCGCGCTCGACCACATCCGCATGACCATCGAGCGGGAAACGGAAAGCGACCCCGTCGGCGCCGAAGCGCGTGCCTGTCGCTCGCTTCGAGGGCAGATCCCGCTCTACATCAAGGGCGAGCCCGGCGCATCTCAGCTTCGAGACAAGCTCACGCGTTGCTCGACTCTCTCGGAGTACGAGGAGCTGCTGGACGGCTTTGCCGCCGGGGTGAGGCTTTGAATCGATGAGCAAGACGTCTACCGAAAGCCTAATCCGGAGCGCCTCTGCTATCCTTCCGTAATCATGGGTCAGGTTCTCATCCGCCAAATCCCCGACGAGACGGTCGCCCGCCTGAAGGCGAAGGCGGCGCGCCACGGACGCTCGCTCGAGGCGGAGCTCCGTTCCATCCTCGAGCATGCCGTCGCCGAGCCGAAGGAGGAGATCATCAGGCTGCGCGAGGCGCTCGGTAAGCGGCTGCCCGATAGCAGCGATCTGGTGCGCGAGCGTTGAGCCTCGTGGTCGACGCCTCCGTCGCGATCAAGTGGCTTCTCCCCGAGGCCTACTCGGACGAGTGCCTGGCGCTTCTCGACCGGGGCGAGCCGATCATCGTGCCCGACTTCCTCATCGCGCAGGTTGGCGCGGGTCTCGCCAAGCGGGTTCGCACGGGCGATCTCAAGCCCGCGTGGACGGAGCAGGCCATGGCGACGCTCTTGCGTCTCCCCCTCGTTCACGTCTCTACGACCGAGCTTGCGATCGAGGCGGTCGGACTCGCCGCCCATGGCAAGCGCCAATTTCACGACGCCGCCTACCTCGCGCTCGCCGTCCGCGAAGGCGTGCCCCTTATTACCGCCGATTGGCGGTGGTACGCGGTCGTTAATACGGGACCGTTGAAAGGATTCGTGAAATTCGTTCGCGACGTTTAGCCCTTTGTTTCGCGTAAGCCGTGCAGGGTTCGCGAAGGTCGACGTCGCGTGGTATCCCGGGGCCGGGCACCAAAGCGGATTCCCGTATTTCGTAGTATTGATCGATACTGCTTTTTCCATTGCGACGTTTCTCTTTAGAGTGTCTTGCAAAAAGGTGAGTGCTCCAGCAGGCACCTGTAATGGAGCGCTCGCAGGCTCGCTTGAGAAAGTGGCAGCGGGCCACAGCACTCTACATCGGAGTTCTGTGAGGGGCTCTCGATGGTGCTGCAATATCGGAGGATCGCGACGCACCTCGATGAAGAGACCCGCGGCGCGATGTCATGCTTTCCCCAAGCCGACTGACTTCGATGATCTTGAGCAACATCTGGTTCGCCAGATACTTTCGTGGCTGTTTCCTTCGTGAATGTCCACTTTTGGTTATGAATGCAAAGTTAAAGGATGGGTGTTTGAATGTTAACCCTGCAAAGCGGTACGTTGAACGGTGCCTCTCGACCGGACCGATCAAGCGATCTTAAGCGCCCTTCGTCGCGACGCCCGCACGCCGCACGCGGCGATCGGGCGCGCGCTCGGTCTGAGCGGTCCGGCCGTGCTCGCTCGCGTCCGCAAGCTTGAGGAGTCCGGCACCATTCGCGGCTACCGTGCCATCGTCGAGGAATCGGGACTTCGCGCCGTCGCTCGCGTCGTTACCCGCCCTTCTCCCACGGGTGAACGAGCCTTCGAGCTCTTCGTCGAAGAAGAACCTCGCATTGAAGGCTGCTATGATGTGGACGGTGAAGACAGCTTCATTCTCACCATTCGGTGCCGGGATCCGAAAGATCTCCAAGAGCTTCTGCGGGACGTACGAAGCCAGCCGACGGTGTTGCGCACGATTACCAACATCGTCTTGGATGTTATTAAGGAGCCCCGATGAAGCGACTGCCGGAACTCGTTCTCGTTCTCGTCACCGCGATTTGGGGCGGTACCTTCCTTGCGACCCGTGCCGCGTTGGCCGGAACGGGACCGTTCACGCTGCTGTTCCTACGCTTTGGGATTGGCGCGCTCCTGGTGGGGTCTTTCATCCGAAGAAAACCCACCGGGCGCGAATTGTACGGCGCGTTGATGGTAGCGCTTGTGACCGCCGTCGCCATGGCGACCCAGACGATCGCCCTTCGTACCGTCGAGAGCGCGCGAGCGGCCTTTCTAACGTCGCTGTACGTGCCCCTCGTGCCTCTCCTTCAAGGCCCGCTGACCGGACGACGTCCGACCGTTGGCGCGGTTCTTGGCGCGGCACTCGCCTTTGCCGGGTTGGTCGCGCTCTCCTTGGACGGCGGATTGACCCTGCGCTTCGGCCTTGGTGAAGGGCTGCTCGTCGTGGGCGCGGTCGCGTCGGCGCTCCAGATCGTCCTCGTTGGCCGAGTTTCCGGCCAGGGCGATCCATCGGTCCTCACGGCTCTTCAGCTTGCGGGAGTGGCTCTCCTAACCCTAAGCGGCGCGGCGACGGAGGGGATGCGAACGACGCCGACCGGTCTCGCGATCGCCGCCGGACTCGGGATCGTGGCAACGGCGGGCGCTCTCTGGGCGATGAACTGGGCCCAGAGAACCGTCAGCCCTTCCCGCGCGACCCTCATTTACGCCCTAGAGCCCGTTTGGGCCGCGGCCTTCGGAGCGATTGCCGGCGAGCAGTTCGGCCCTTGGGGCGCCGTCGGCGGCGGCCTCGTCGTCGCCGGGGCGCTTACGGGTGAGTTCTTGCCGGTTCGACGCGCCGTGACGGCTTAGCGACCGAGCCGAGATGCCTAAGACTTGTCGGACATTTTGGCTTTGACCGCCTTCATCGCGGCCTCGGTCCGGCTGTTCACCTGGAGCGCCTTGAGGATGTTCGAGACGTGATTTTTCACCGTCTTCTCGGCGATCGAAAGGTGGGCGGCGATGTCTTTGTTTCGCATGCCCTGCGCCACAAGGTCGAGGATCTCGGCTTCGCGGTCGGAGAGCACGTACATTTCCGAGTCGTCGATCTCCTCCTCGTCCTTCGTACGGCGAAAGTCCTCGATCACCTTCGTCGCGATGCGCGGGGTGATCTTCGCCTCGCCGCGTTCCGCCAGTCGGATCGCCTCCACGACGTCCTGCGGGGTGCTGGTCTTGAGCAGATAGCCCAACGCTCCCGCTCGAAACGCCTCGTACACCGCGTCGTCATCCTCGCGGGTGGTGAGGATCACCACGTTCACACTCTTCTCTTTCTTGAGCAGCCGCCGGGTCAGCTCGATGCCCGAGAGGTTCGGCATGTTGATGTCGGTCAGGAGCACCTCGGGCGGGTCGGCGAGGCAAGCATCCAGTGCCTCCTGGCCATCTTTGCACACGGCGAGCAGCTCGCACTCGCCCATGAGTTGCAAGGTTTTCTCGATCGCTTTGCGGTACGACGCTTCGTCGTCGGCGAGAACGACCCGAATCTTCTGGGACATGCCCGGTAAGTTACCGCCTCCGCTGGCTAACTTTTGGCGCTCCGATTATTTTCACCCTCTTGAGGCAACGGCTGACGGTCAACTGGAGTCGAAGGCAAAGTCTATAGAGGGTCTTTTCAACCCTTCTGCCATGCTGATCGACACTCACTGCCACCTAAACGACGCGAAGGCGTTTTCCGATCCCCAAGCCGAAATCGATGCGGCGCGGGCGCTCGGAGTCGAACGACTCGTCGTCGTGGGCACCGCACCCGACGACTGGAATCGCGCCGTCACGCTCGCCGAGCGCTTCGCCGAGGTCTGGGCCATCGTCGGCTGGCATCCGAACTACACCGCCGATTACGACCGCGCGACTCTCGCCCGTCTTTGGGAACTGCTCGACCATCCGCGCGTCCTCGCGCTGGGCGAGATCGGGCTCGACTATCACTGGAACCACGCGGAGCGCGAGATCCAGCACGCCGCCTTGAGGGATGGTCTCGATCTCGCCGCCGAGACGGGGAAACCCGTGGTATTCCACGCCCGGGAGGCCTACTCCGACCTTCTCGATATCCTCGAGGCACGCTCGCCGCACCCGTATCTCATGCACTGCTTCGCCGGAAACGCCGAGGAGGGCCGACGGGCAGCCGCCCTTGGATGCCGCTTTGGGGTCGACGGCCCGGTGACCTACCCCAAAGCCGAAGGACTGCGGGAGGTTCTGCGCACCCTCCCGTTCGAGAGTCTGGTCGTTGAAACCGACGCGCCTTACATGAGCCCCGTTCCGAACCGGGGCAAGCCCAATCGACCTGCCTGGGTCCGGTACGTGGCCGAAGGACTGGCCAGTGCGTTGGGCAAACCGTACGAAGAGGTCGCGGCACAAACGACGGCCACGGCGCGAGACTTCTTCCAGTTCTAAACGAGAACGAGCCTAAGGCGTACTCGCGGGATCGGGGCCGGTTCGGTTGGCACTAGGAGTCGCCTCCGGAACGGCTTCTTCCGACGGATCGACACGGTGATGCCGTCGTCGCCGACGAGGCTTTGGAGTGGCTTCGTCGGAGGCGCTCGCTTCCACGGGTTTGACGTCGACCGAGACCTTTGGCGCGGGCACGTCCGAGGACACGGGATCGTTCGCCGTCTCCGAAGTAGGCGGCGCCTCCAAGTCGGGCTTCGTCTCCGCCATCGAGCGGTCGGCTTTGGCGCCCACCGGAAGGTGCGCCTGAGCGGCCGCCTTACCTTCTTGCACGAGCTTGCTCAGCCGGGTGTTGCCGGCATAGTGAGGACCGACGACGTAGTATCCAAAGACCGCGGCCAGGGCAGGGACTCCCAACCACTTTACAACGCGCCGCATCGGGTCTATTCTAGCCGATGCCCACCGACGCCTTTGAAGATTCGATCGACCTCAGGATCGGCCTCCTGGAAGCCGTCGCTCCCGCGTCACCGTATCCCCAGCTTCGACCGACGGGCATCGAGGAATCCCGAACCTTCGGCGCGGTCATCCTGGAGAATGCCTACTTACGGGTCACGATCCTTCCCGGGCTCGGAGGACGCATCCTCTCGATCCTCGACAAGCGCACCGGCATGGAGATCCTACGCCCGGCCCAACTCACGCCTCTGTTACGAGGCGTGAGAGGAGCCGAAGTTCGTGCAGGCATTCAGCTTCGGCTCGACGGCCGGGACCGTCCGAACGATCTCGGCCCCGTCGACTTTCAGGTTGAGGAGCCGCCCGAGGCGATGTGGCTCGCCGAGTCGGCGGGGGGCACCGGACTCTCGTTCCACCTCCGGATCGAGCTTCCTCCGGAGCGAGCGGAACTCCGAATCGAAGCGCGCATCCTCAACCGAACCCGTCGGCCGCTTCCCTACAACGCCGGTCTCGCGCTCGATCTTGGCGAGGCCGTGTTCGATGGTGAGACCGCCTACGTTCCGGCCCGACGGGCAGGCTTGCGCTTACGGTCGGACGAACTCGAACAGGCCGTCTTCGAGGACGGCAACCTCTTGCGGTGCCGCTTTTCCGAGGTGGGCACGTTGGGGCCGCGTCAAACCGACACTTGGCGGGCCGTTCTCGCCCCGTTCTCCGACTTAGACGGACTGCCCGCCGTGTCGGAAGACGCCGCGGCCTTCTTCGACGCGTCCCACGTGCAGGTTCAGACGTCCGAGCCGATGCCCGGCGCGCGAATCCTTCTGGGGCTCGCCGACGGACAGACCCTGGAGGCCCCGGCGGATCTCTATCCCGAGCACGTCTTAGAAATTCCCCTAGAGGGATTGTCCGCCGATCCCGTCGCGCTCGCTCTTCAGGACGAGGGGCGGCGTGAGCGCCTCCGGACCGGCCCCATTCTCGGCGGCCTGCTGCCCACCGGCGCCTCCGGTCCCACGTCTCCTTCGGACCCCAACGTGAACGGGATGGACGCAACGGAACTGCGGCGACTCACCGTCTCGACAACGTACCGCGCCCTCGCGCACCTCGAGCTCGGTCACCGGGATCTCGCGGGCGGCGGCTTCGCGGAGGCCGACGAGCGGTTAGAGAATGCCCTTCTGTACAATGGCGACGATCCCCTTTGCTGGTGGGCAAAGGCCATGGCCCGTCGTCTCGCTGGCGCCGAAGAGGAGGGTCCAGAGTTGCCGAACGCGCACTACCTTGCGCCGCTGGAGCCGGCCCTCAGAGCCGAGGCGTTCCTCGCCCAGTCGTCCGCCCAAGGACGAGAGCCGAATCCGCTCGTCGCGCCCCTCGCGGAAAAGCCTGAGTCGCTCATCGAAGTCGCGTGCCTACTTCTGGAGATCGGAGTTCGCGTCGAGGCGAGCCGCTGGATCGATGAGGCGCTCCGCCACCGGGACCTCGCGATGCTCCGCTACCTGGCGGCATGGTCTCTCCTCGGCGGGAGCCGCATGGACGCCGAGGCCGCGACCCTCGTCGCGGCGGCGGGAAGGTTGCCGTTCGAACCGCCCTATCCGTGGCGGGAGATCGAATGGAGGGCGCTCGGTGAGTTGACCGCGCGCTTTCCGAACGATGAGCGGTTGGCGGAATACGCGAAGCTCTTAGCCGGAGGAACGCGAAGCGAGTAGCCGGCAACGATCGTACCGGCGCAAAGGACTTTCGACGAGAGACTTGCTCCGATCTGCCTGAGGACGGCGGTACGATCACGGCTGCCGACACGCCTTCGGCGTAAGGCCTATGACCATCGTTTCCCACTTGGAAAGCGCCGAGTGGCTGATCCTGATCGCGGCGCTCGTCGCCATTCTGGCTCGGCGGCTGCGGCTTCCTTACGCGGTGGGGCTGCTCGGCGCGGGCATCGCGGTCGCCTTCTCGCCCTGGCGCCCCGAGATTCAGGTCACGAAGGGCCTCGTTTTCGCGCTTTTCCTTCCGCCGTTGGTGTTCGAGGCCGCGTTCGCCCTCCGTTGGCCCGAGGTTCGGCGCGACCTCGCGCCCCTCGTGGCGATGGCGACTGTGGGCGTTCTGCTCTCGACCGGCGTCGTGTATCTGGGCTTTACGCGCGGGCTTGGTTGGGACTGGCGGCCGGCGCTGATGTTTAGCGCGTTGATCTCCGCGACCGATCCCGTCGCCGTGATCGCGATGCTCAAGGATGCCGGAGCGAAGGGACGCTTTCCCCTGCTTTTGGAAGCCGAAAGCCTCTTCAACGATGGCACCGCCGCCGCCTTGTTCGTCGTGGCCTTGGCGGCGGTCGGACCGGGATCGACGCCGGGCGCGGCGGCGATCGACGTTCTGCGAATCGCGGCGGGTGGCCTCGCCTGCGGGGCCGTCGTCGGCGTGATTTCGCTGTTCGTCATGGGACGTACCGACGACCATCTGGTCGAGATCACCTGCACGGTCGGCACCGCTTTCGGCGCCTTTCAGCTTGCCGAACACTTCGGGTTCTCGGGCGTTCTCGCGACCGTCGTCGCGGGTCTCGTGCTAGGCAACACGACTGAGCGTTGGGGCATGACCGAACGAGGCCGAGCCGAAGCGGAAGGCTTCTGGGAGTTCCTCGCCTTCCTCGTAAATTCGTTCGTGTTCCTCCTGATGGGCGCGAGGATCGCCCGCGGCCATTACGGGTCGATTCTTGGGGCCGCCGGGGCGGCGATCGTGTTGGTCACCCTGGGCCGCGCGACGGCGGTCTACGGCACAATGGCGGCGTTCGCCCGCACCCGCTGGCGACTCGATATCCGTTCCCAGCACCTTCTGGTTTGGGGCGGAATGCGCGGCGCGCTCGCGCTTGCCCTCGCCCTTGGCCTTCCGCCCGATCTGCCTCTCCGAAGTGAAGTCGTCAACGTGACCTTCGCCGTGGTCGCCTTTTCGACGATCGTACAGGGCATCACGATGAAGCCCGCGCTAAAGAGCCTTCGGCAAGAAGCACAAGACTGACCCTCTTCCCTCTTCCCTCTTCCCTCTTCCCTCTTCCCTAGGTAACCTTGCCCCAACTTGCTCGACCCCGAACTCCTCGAAATCCTGCGCTCGCCGCTCCTGCCGGACGGGCCGCCCTTGGAGCAGCAGGGCGAATGGCTCGTGTGCCGCGAGGGCAACCAACGGTTTCCCGTCGTGGACGGCATTCCGCACCTGCTTCCCGAGGACGCGCAACCGCTTGAAGAGGTGAAGGCGTGAGCGAATTTTCGATGAAGGTGCTCGTGCTTCACGGGCCAAACCTTAACCTCACCGGCTTCCGCGAGCCCGACGTCTACGGCAAGAAACCCTTGGAAGAGGTCGACGACGACATCCGGAACGCCGGGCGGGAACTCGGAATCGACGTCCGAATTCTCCAGTCGAACAGCGAAGGCATTCTGATCGACACCGTCCAGGAGCACCGTCGTTGGGCCGACGGCATTGTGATCAACCCGGGGGGGCTCACCCACTACTCGATCTCCCTGCGCGACGCCCTCATGTCGGTTCGCCTGCCCGTCGTCGAGGTTCATCTGAGCAACGTCCACGCCCGAGAAGAGTTTCGTCGCCACTCCGTTATCTCGCCCATCACGGTGGGCCAGATCGTCGGTTTCGGCGGCACGGGGTACGTTCTCGCCCTTCGCGCCCTCCAAAGTCTCGCCCGAGCCGCCGTATGATCCCCAATCTTGACCGTCTCCGCGACGCGATGATCCAGAAGGACGTCGTCGCCCTCCTTGTCGCCGATCCGACCAACGTGGGATGGCTTACCGGCTTCACCGGCTCGTTTGCCCGCGTCATCGTGACCCAAAGCGATATCCGCTTCGTCACGGACAGCCGCTACACGATCCAAGCCCAAGAGCAGGTACCCACCTTGCCCCTCGCCAGCTTCGCCTCCCCCGTCAACGGGGACGCGTTCGTGAACGATCAGGTCCTCCAGATGGGCCTCCGCCGCCTCGCCTTCGAAGCCGCGACCACGACCTACGAGGCGTTCGAGCGGATGAAGGAGCGGATGCCCGAAATCGAGTTGGTGCCCGCGCCCGACCTCTTCGGTGAGCTCCGCATGGTCAAGGCTCCCGACGAAGTGGCGGCGATCCGCAAGGCATGCGCCCTCGCCGACGCCTGCTTCGGCCACCTCACCCGCCTCATTCAACCCGGCCTTACCGAGTACGACCTTCAGCTCGAGCTGGAGTTCTATCTCCGTCGAGCCGGGGCTGGAATCGCGTTCGAGCCGATCGTCGTAAGCGGGGAGCGGAGCGCCCGCCCGCACGGCAAGGCCAGTGAGAAAGTGCTAGAGATCGGTGATTTCGTAACGATGGACTTCGGTGCGGCGGTCGAAGGCTACAACTCTGACCTCACCCGCACGATCGTCGTCGGTGAGGCGACCGACCGTCACCGGGAGGTTTACGGCCAGGTGCTCCTCGCCGAAATGGCGGCGCTCGACTTCATGAAGCCGGGCGTTCGGGCCGCCGACGTGGACGCTCTCGCGCGCCGGGTTCTCGACGAAAAAGGGTTTGCACAGTACTTCGGCCACGGTTTGGGCCACGGCCTGGGCCGCGTCGTCCACGACGGTGGGCGCATGAACGCGACGAGCGAGGACGTTCTCGCTCCGGGGCAGGTCTGGACGGTCGAACCCGGCGTCTACATTCCCGGCTTCGGCGGCGTTCGAATCGAGGACGACGTCGTGGTGACCGAAACCGGCATCGAGATTCTTACGTCGTCTCCCAAAGAGCTGCTCGTTCTACCGCAGCGATGAGTCCGACTCCTCTTCCCGTCGCCTTGGAACCCCACTCGAGTTGGGAAGAAGGATCGGTGCGGCGAGAGGAGGGTGAGTGGGTTCGATCCGAGATCGATCCACCCCGATCGACGATGCACGCTCTCAGCGAACGAGACGAACAAGGGGGCGCTTGGAACTCCTGACACTCGACGGACTCGCCTTACGTTCGGACGGTCCGACCCTCACCCTCTCCGTCCGGGCCGGGGAGGCGGTGGCGATCATGGGACCGACGCAATCCGGCAAGACCACCCTCTTGCGCGCCTGTACGGGACGCGAAAAGCCCGTACGGGGACGGGCGAACGCGACCGGGGAGGTCGCGTTCGCGGGCGAGAGGATCGCCGGGCGCCGCCCACGGGTCGCGTCCGTCGCCAAGGCCACGGGGCATCCCAAGGCGAACGACACCCTCGTCGCGCTCGGACTCGCGGGCGTCTTAAACGAGACGGTCGCTGACCTTTCGCCGGGCCACCGCGCCGCCTTGGAGACGCTCGTGGTCGCCTTGTCGGGAGAACCGATCCTCGCCCTCGACGGCACCTTCGATCGCCTCGACCCGTGGGCACACCATGCCGCCTGGAGCTTGTTGGAGACCGCCCGCCATCGCGGCGCGGCGCTGATCCTCACGACCGACCGCCCTGAGACCGCCGCCGCGTGCGATACCATCGTGGTCCTTCGCGACCGCCAGGTGCGCTTCGCTGGAACTTCGGACGCACTCCGCCGCCTCGGGCCGCCTCACGAGTTAACGGTCACTACGGAGCGTCAGATCGGGGTTCGCGCGCTCGTCTCACCCTTCGAGGTATCCATCGAGGAAACGCCCGACGGCCTTCGCATCGAAGCGAAAGAGGGGCAGGAACTCGCCGCCCGGCTGTTGCGGGAGGGTTACGGCGACGTCAAGTACCTCGTCAGCCGCGCGCCCACGGTCGATGAAGGATTACAAACCTTAGGCTGACGCGGCCATCTTGGCCGCGTCAGCAACCGTAAGAGATCCCCTTTAGTGCGCGTCCACCGCCGGTCCGGGACCGGCTTTCGGCCGGCGCAGAAGGAAGATCGCGGGAACCGTCGCCACGAAACTGATGAGGATCAGCATCCAGCAGTTATTGTAGGCGAGCATCGTCGCCTGCTTCATGACCGTGCCATCGAGCGCCGCTTGGGCCATCTGCCGGGCGGTCGTCGGGTCGGCGCCCTTCGCCATCATGCCCTGGGTGAGCGCCGACAGACGAGCCTGAGTTCCGGGATCGCCAACCGAGAGGTGCTCGACGAGATTCGCCCGCTGGAATTTCACCTGATTGGTGAGGTAGGTGCTCAGCGCGGCGATGCCGAACGATCCGCCAAGTTGACGCGCGAGGTTGATGAGACCCGATGCTTGCTGGGCGATCCGGGGATCGATATTGCCGTACGCGACGTTGTTGATGGGCGCGAAGAGGAAGCCGAGAGCGAAGCCGCGGAAGATGAGCGGAATGCGAACGTCGGTCTCACCCGCGGCGACCGAGAGGTGCCCAAGATTCCACTGGGAGTAGACGAAGAGCCCCACGCCGATAAAGATCAGCACCCGCGGATCGATCTTTCCCTTTCCAAGAATCGCGCCGCAGATCATCGACGACGCGGCGGTAGCAAGACCGCCGGGCAGCAGTTCGAGACCGGTCTCCGTCGGACTAAAGCCGAAGATGCCCTGGGCTAGAAGCGGGAAGATGAACGTGCCGCCATAGAGACCGAAACCGAGGGCCACGAAGAGAAAGAGCGCCGACGAGAGATCGCGATTCTTCAACACGCGGAAGTCGACGACGGGCTGCTTGTTCTTTGGGGAAAGCTGCCACCACATCAGAATGGCGAGCGAGATCGCGGAGAGGATGGCGAGCTTGGTGATCGTCGGATCCTGGAACCAGTCGTCCTGGTTGCCCTCCTCGAGCACGTACTGAAGTGAGCCGAGGCCTAACGCAAGCAGACCGATGCCCGGCCAGTCGGCCTTGGGCTTCACGTTATTCGTCCCAGGCGGGTCCTGGAGGAAGTTCGACACCATGAAGAACGACCCGATGCCGATCGGCACGTTGATGAAGAAGCACCAATTCCAGGTGTAGTTGTCGGTGATCCAGCCGCCGAGCGTGGGTCCCAAGGTCGGCGCGACGATGATGCCAAGCAGGAACACCGTCTGGACGAGCGCCTGCTGATTCTTGGGGAAGATCTGGCGAATCGTCGCTTGGGCCGTCGAGAGCAGCGCCGCGCCGCCCGCGCCCTGGACGATGCGCCAGAGCACGAGCTCGATAAGCGAGTGGCTGATGCCGCACAGGAACGAGGCGATGATAAAGATGACGATCGATGCAGACAGGTAATTTCTCCGGCCGAAGAGGCCGGTGAGGAACGCCGTCATAGGCAGGACGACCACGTTCGACAAAATGTATCCGGTCGAAACCCAGGCGATCTCGGTCGTGGTGGCACCGAGGTTGCCCGCCATGGTGGGGAGCGCGACGTTGATGATGGTGGTGTCGAGCACCTCCATCACCGCCGCGAGCATCAATCCGACGAGGATGATCCAGCGAAACGCATGGTTCACGTCCACCGCAGGCGCGGACGTACGGGGAGCGGCTTGGGCGATGGCCACGGTGTTACCTTCAGTGTACTACGTGCGCGTACTATTTTCGTCGCGTCACGTTCGGCCTGTTTCCCGCCGTGAGGGTGCTTAGCAGTCCTTGGCCGCCGCGTAGCCGCGGAGGTCGGCGGGCGTCAGAATCACTACCGTGGGCTCGGCGAGGCGCATGAACTCTTCGAACGCGACGTCCGCCATCTCGCCCGTGTCCCGGAACTCGTCGACCATCGCCCGGATTGCCTGCACCGCGGTCGGCGCCTCGGGGTAGGCATCGACCCAGAGGCCCGCCTGTTTCCCTTCCGTTCGGTAGGCGACGGCGACGACGTGGAGCTCTCCCGATACCGGAGGGGCGTCGTCGGGCATCCAGCGGCCTTCGACGACCTGCAGCCCCTTCGCCCGGAGGGCGTCGCCGACCGGTCCCGGGTCATCGGTCGTGAAGGAGACCACGCGCACGTTCTTGGTGGGGTCGGCGGCGGTCAGACGAGTCCCGCCGTTCTCGTGCGTCACAAAGAGGGGTCCGACGACCGCCAACCGCTTCGCCGCCTCCGCGAAGCCTTCGTAAGGCACCTCCAGCGTCATGCGAGGATTATAGGCGCAAGGGATCGGGAGAGGCACGACCCCGGGCGTACGCCCAATCCGCGACGGGTACCCTCATCCGAATCCAATGTCGGACGCCCAGACCTTTCCGCCATCCGCCAGCTTCGCTGCGCAGGCCAACGCGAACGATCCCGAGATTTACGCCCGCGCCGCCGCCGACCCCGAGGGTTGGTGGGCCAGTTGGGCCGACAAGCTCGATTGGTTCGAGCCTTACGACACCGTCTGCGAGTTCGAAGCGCCAGAGGCAAAGTGGTTTATCGGTGGCAAGCTCAATGCCTGTTACAACTGCGTCGACCGACACGCAGAGCGCGAGCCAAACCGTCGGGCCATCGTTTTCGAGGGCGAACCCGGCGACGTGCGGACGATCACCTACGGCGAGCTGAAGGACGAGGTCTCGCGCCTCGCGAACGCCTTCAAGGCGCTCGGGGTGGGCAAAGGCGATCGCGTGCTCGCCTACATGCCGATGATGCCAGAGCTCGGGATGATGATGCTCGCCTGCGCCCGCATCGGCGCCGTTCACACCGTTGTGTTCGGCGGCTTTAGCGCCGACGCGATCCACGAGCGGGCGAACGACGCGGGGGTCAAGCTCATCGTTACCGCCGACGGAGGCTGGCGGCGCGGCAAGATCGTGCCGCTGCTCCAGACCACCGTCGAGGCGATGGAGAAGGGCTGCCCCACCGTCGAGAACCTTCTCGTCCTCAAACGCGCGGGCGACGCAACGCTTCCGGAGAAGGCGATCGCCTGGGAGAGCTTCGTCTCTGGGCAATCCACCGACTGCCCATGCGAGCCCATGGACAGCGAAGACCCGCTTTACATTCTCTATACGAGCGGCTCGACGGGCAAGCCGAAGGGGATCGTTCACAGCACGGGCGGCTACCTGACCGGCGTCCTTGCGACAAGCAAGCTGAACTTCGATCTTAAAGACGACGACCTGCTCTTCTGCACCGCCGATCTCGGCTGGGTCACGGGGCACTCCTACATCGTGTACGGCCCGATGGCGAACGGCGCCGCCGTCTTGATGTACGAAGGCGCGCCCGACAAGGACCGCTTCTGGTGCATCGTCGAGAAGCACCTGGCCACGATCCTGTACACCGCGCCGACCGCGATCCGCTCGTTTATGAAGTGGGGCGATGAGTTTCCGGCGCGGTGCGATCTTTCGTCCTTGCGCCTCCTCGGTTCGGTGGGCGAGCCGATCAACCCCGGCGCGTGGCTTTGGTACCACGAGCTGATCGGGGGCGACGGGTGCCCCATCGAGGACACTTGGTGGCAGACCGAGACGGGCGCGCACATGATCGCCCCGCTTCCCGGACTCACGATTCAGAAACCGGGCAGCGCGACCCACCCCTTTCCGGGCATCGAGATCCTCGTGGTGGACGAAGACGGCGGCGAGATCGCCGTCGACCGGCCGGGCATCGCCGGAAAGGCGAAGACGGGCTTCCTTGTGATCCGCCGTCCTTGGCCCAGCATGGCACGCGGCATCTGGAACGAGCCCCAACGGTTCATCGACACCTATTGGTCCAAGTTCCCCGGCAGGTACTTCGCGGGCGACGGTGTGCGCCTCGACGAGGACGGCTACCTTTGGCTTCTGGGCCGTGTGGACGACATCATGCTCGTCGCGGGCCACAACATCTCGACTGCCGAGATCGAGTCCGCGCTCGTCTCGCACCCGGCGGTCGCGGAGGCGGCGGTGATCGGCAAGACGCACGAGATCAAAGGCCAGGCGATCTCCGCCTTCGTCATCCTTCGATCCGGACAAACGGCGACGCCCGACGAGCTTAAAGCCCAGGTCGTCTCCAAGCTCGGCGTCGTCTGCCGCCCGGACGACGTGTTCCTTACCGCCGAGCTTCCGAAGACCCGCAGCGGCAAGATCATGCGCCGCCTCCTCCGCGACGTCGCCGAGGGCCGCGCCCTCGGCGACACCACCACCCTAGCGGATCCATCTGTGGTCGCCGCGCTCAAAGAAGGCTACGAAGAGAAAGAGGGCTGACCGTGGTGCCTCCTTTCAGGAGGCATCCTCCCAAGACTCCCCCAGCTTCCATCCGGGGGAGTCAGCGTCGCTGGGAGGTAACGAACCACGATTCGCCGGTCGCGCAAAAGACAAACCAAAAGAACGCGGTCCGAATGACGACCGCCTTGGTGTGGGCGTCGGCGGCAATGCCCTCGGGCGGTCCAATGTAGTCGCCCATCATCGCCCCCCCCCCCACGAAAGGACACCTCGCCATACCCAGCAGGGCGAAGACGAGACAGCCTGTTCCGCGCGCCCATTTGCTTAGAGACTCTCGCCAAGCCTCACGCTCGACGAACGTACGTACCAGTCGTTCGAACAAAAGAGAGTGTCCTCTTCACTTTCTGGCGTTCACATGCTAGGCACTTCAATCCGACCGACTCATGATCTCCGACCGAACTTATGAAATGCTAGTCAACATCTATTCGCCCTTCCACCACCACCAAACAAGCCAAGTTCCAGCAACGCCGCAAATAAGCGGGACGATAAGAGAAAGAACGATTATCTTCTCTCCGGTCTGAGTGTCTTTCGCAACCGTTGCATGCGATCCGTTGTGGTGCATCATCATTTCGACGGTCAAGAAGGCGAGAGCGAGGGACGCAATCGCGATGAGGATTGTGCAACCTCCCGAACAGCAACACCCCCTACTGATCGCCTCGTTCTCCTTCTCCATCGCTGAGATGAGTGCTGATGCAAACACAAAGCGTTCAAACCCCGAACGGATAGGTGTCCGGCCGATCCGCTTCTCCCGATCAAGCGGGATGCAGCGGGTCAAGCGCCGTCGTACGATCGAGATAGAGAAAAGCGTCGCACCGGCGGGCAACTTCCGCGGGCACGTAGTTGCCGAAGGCCCCGCCCTTGGCGATACGACCGCGCTCGCGAATCCGTCTGTGGTTGCCGCGATCAAAGACGGCTACGAAGAGAAAGAGGGATGACCCTGATGCCGCCTTCTAGAAGGCATCCCCGGTCCCTCGGCTTCCAGCCGGGGCCCCCACGAACAAGTGTCAGCGAGCGCAGTCATCCTTCAGTCGCCCTTCCACCAAAGCCACATGAGTCGAACTCCGGCGGCAAAACACGCCAGAAAGAGGACGAGCGCGATCACAACGATGGTTTCCTGGCCACGCGCGTCCGCCCACGCTCCCTCTGAGGCCCCATGTAGTCGCTCATGAGCGCGAGGGTGCCGATGGTCAGCAAGAGGAATTCGACGGCGATTAACGCCGCGAAACCACATCCGCAGGTCCAAGGATCGGGAGCCTTTCTCTCGAACTGCCCTTTCGAAGGCTCGAGTGACTCACCGACACAAGAAGGTTCACTGACCGCGTCGACGACGCTCTCCCTTCGACCACCAGATCGCGGCGACGATCGAGAAGCCGAGTCCGCCAAAACTGTTTCGGAACCAAGCGGCGCTCTCGCGGTCGTACTTCGCCATCTCGACCGCCGACATTGGGCCATGATCGCCCATGGCTCCGCCGAGAACGCAGGCGGCGCAAAACAGCCCAAAGCCGAAGAGGAGAACGAAGCCACAAAACCGTTCTCGCTTCGAATGCGATTCGCGCCAACCGTTCAGCCCTTCACCGCTCTGCTTTAGCATGGTCCCGGTGAGTGCGGCAAAAAGCCGAGAGAGTTCAACTTTACTTCGGAGTACGTTCAAGGAACGGCGGTGCCCCTGGCGGGGTCGCACCTTTCGTGGCAAAACGGTGGAAGCGGCGGCTCGCCTACGGAGCGCTGGGCGTGGCGGGCGGCATGGCGCTGCTCCTTTGGTACGTCCCGATCGAGTTCACCTTGTTTCCCGCCACGCCGCCCGATGAGAAGCCCACCCCTCTCGACGTGGCGAAGGCGTTCCCCCGGGGCACCCGCGTGACGCTCGTCACCGCTCATCCCGACGATGCGGAGTTCTACCTCGGGGCGACCCTACCCCAACTTCGAGACGCCGGGGCCGAGCTTTCACTTATCGTCATCACCGACGGAGACAAGGGTTACTATCCCTTTGAGGACGCGGAGGAGAACCGACGGGTCCGCGACGCCGAGCAACGCGCGGCGGCGGCGGCCTGGGGCGCGAAAACGGTGGTCTTCCTCCACTTCCCCGATGGGCGCGTTCGCTCGGGCGAGGCGCTCAACGAAGCCTTGAAGGCCGCGATCGAGCCGCTCCGTCCCGAGGTGATCCTCGCCTTCGAGGACGTCTACAAACCGATTCGTCAACACGCGGACCACCTCCGTTCGGGCGAAGCGGTCACCGCGATCCTCCCCTCTTTGACCGGGGTGCGCGCCGTCGCCCGTTTCTCGACGGTCGCTCCGAATCGCATCGTAGACGCGACAAAGGATTGGCCGGAGAAGCTTGCCGTCATGCGACTCCACAAAAGCCAGTTCGACACGCCGCGCCACGGCCTGTTCGATCGACTGATCGGCCGTGCGGGCGACGATCCGTTTGCCTTCATCGCCGGGATGGTCCACTCGTTCGCCCGCGAGGACGGCGCAAAAGTCGGCATCGAGCTGGGTGAGGGACTCCGTTGGACCGACGAGAAGAAATAGACAGACATCGTCCTATTTCCTAGGAAATAGGACTTATAATGGTCCTATCACCCGGTAACCGGTGGTGCGTTTCAACGAGGAAAACGAATGATCAAGCAAATGGGAATGGCGGCCGCCTGGGCCGTGGCGGCGAGCGCGGGGGCGATGACGAGTTCCGATAAGGATCTCGCCTTCAGCTCTTACAACAACGCCTTTTACGTCTCGTCGGGCATCAACGGCTACTACGTCGTGGACACCACGCGGAAGGTGCCCGGCCAGGGAGACTTCTGGCGGGTCTGCGAGGAGATCGAGGCCGCGGAAGATGCCTACGATCGGACGCACAGTTCGGGCACTCAGAACATAGTGAGCGCCCTGCTCAACGGCCTGAACAACGTCGTGAGCGGAACGACCGATTTTGCCTCCTGGAACAAGTACAACGACGACGTGATGTGGGCGGTGATCGCGCTTGCCCGCGGCTACGAGATCACCGGGAACACGACATTCCTCACCCAGGCGGAGATTCAGTTCAACGCGGTCTGGTCGCGAGGTTGGGATTCGAGTCTCGGCGGCGGTCTTTGGTGGACGACGGATCGACAGCAGAAGAACGCCTGCGTGAACGGTCCCGCCGCGATCGCCGCCATACGACGAACACCGGCTACCGATCGCAGGCCGACCAGCTTTATAATTGGGAGCGCGCAACCCTCTTCAACGCCTCGACAGGCCAAGTCGCCGACCACATCCAAGCGGACGGCACACTGATCGGGTGGGCGTTCACCTACAACCAGGGCACCTTCGCCGGGGCGGCGACCCTGCTGTACGGCAACACGGGTACCTCGAGCTACAAAACCGACGCGGCGGCAGCGGTGAACTGGACCCGGAACAACCTTACGGGACAACACGTCGCTGGCATCCTGAACGACGAGTACGACAGCAGCGGCGGAAATGGCGATCCTTGCGCGTTCAAAGGAATCTTCGTGCGATGGGCGTCCAAGTACGCGGCGACCGTCGGTGACGGCACGAACCAGACTTGGCTGACCAACAACGCCAATGCCGCGTGGTCTTACCGCAACTCTTCGGGCATCACCTGGGGCCAATGGTGGCACCGGACTCCCGACACCGGAACCCTGACCTCATGGGAGTGTTCGAGCGCGGTGGCCGTGACCCAGTCTGCCCCTTAACGGGGCGCGTGACGGACGTTGGCGAGGCGGACGAGCCAATAGCTGAGCGCCTCGCTGTGGCCCTGCTCGATAAACATACGAGCGAGTGCCACGTCGTCGACGTCGGGATCTTCCAAGTACCGTTCGGCTTCGTGCGTAAGCCGGTCGACGTTCACGTCGTCGCGCTCGACCTCGTCGCGGACCTCGGGATCAGGCTCGACCTCGTAGCTCTTCATGGCGTAAATACGGACGCCGAACACGGGATGGGAGTTCCGAACGCCTCGCCCCGACCGCCGGTAGGGAGCGGCCGAACGAAGAGCGTTACTTCGACTTAAGCCGCAGCACCGTGACCGACCGGGGGGCGAAGGTAAACGGATCGCCGGGCTTCATCTCGCTGGCGGGCAGCGCAAGGGGGAGGATCGCCGCCGGGTCGCTTAGGGTGTTCAAGCCCCACAGCGCCCCGGTGAGCGAAGCACCCGTCACCGTCCAGCGCTCGCCTGCGCCGGTGACGTCGAGACGAAGCGGCGCGGCGGTCGCGGAAAGATTGACGACCTTGAGGATCGTCTCCTTTCCCGCGCGGCTTGCGGTGACGTAGAGGGTCGGGATGGCGGGTGGTTTCTCGTCGGCTTCGATCGTGAGCTTGTCGTCGACGTAGCCTTGAATGTGGCCGCCTTTCACCTCGAGCCGAAGGTCGACCCACTGTCCGTTGGGTAGGTCCACCGCATCGCCTTTGTTGACCGCGCGCGTCGAGAAGATCTCGGTGTGTCGGATTTCGTTCGTCGGCCCACCGAGCGTCCAAGTCCAAAGATTGTGGTCGTCCAGCGCGTGGAACACGACGCCGATGGTGCCGTCGCCAAGGCGGCGTGCCCGGAATCGGATCGTCTCATCGCCCCACGTCGGATCGATCGACACTGCTTGCGCACCGCGTCCGGCACCCGTCGCGTGGAGCACGCCGTCGACGATCGTCCATCCGCGGGGGGAGTTCCAAGCGTCGAGCGCGGGCACTCGTCGGCCTTCCACGGACACTTCCTTAAACTCTGCCGCGCCGCCGGCCGCCGCGACGCCGATGCCGCCGCGAAAGGGAAAGGCTTCGGCCGCTTTGGTCGAGGTCAGATCGGCGGCTAGAACCGTCTCTCCCGCGTTCGCTGCAAACATCGATTGCACCCAATAGCTCGGCGAACCCACCGAGCGTAAGGCATCGTAGCCAATGAGGTTGGTGTTCCACTGACTTGCGCCGGGATTGAGATTGGTGAGGAGCGGCGCGTAGGCCTCCATCACGACGAGATCGGAATCGCGCTCCAGTCCGGTCAGCCACGCCGCGTCGCCTAAGGCCGCCTGAAAGTCGGGGGTCGGCTGCCCCTGCAGGCTGGCCCACTCTCCCACGAAGATCTTCGGCCCGCTCCGGTCGGCTTTGCGATAGTGGTCGGAGTCGCGCGCCATCTCGGCGGCGGTCCGGTAATAATGGTCGTCCGTTACGTCCGGCTTTCGGGCTTTCACGTTCGCCGTGGCGATGAGCCGGAGCTTCGGGTACTTCGCCTTGATCGCGTCGTAAAACTGGGCGAAACGGCCATCGTAAGAACCCGAACGGTCGAACCAGTCTTCGTTGCCGATCTCCACGTACTCCAGCGGAAACGGCTTGGGATGGCCTAGCCGCGCTCGCTCCGCGCCCCACTTCGTGGCCTTCGCGTCTCCGGTCACAAACTCGATCTCGTCGAGGGCGTCCTGGACGTAAGGCGTGAGCGCCGCTCCTGGCTCGATGTGGTCGCCCCGAAGAGCGTAGCCCGCGAACACCGCGAGCAGAGGCTTCATTTCCAGATCCTCGCACCAGTCGAGAAACTCCAGCAATCCAAGGCCGTCGGACGACCGGTAGCCCCAGGGGGCTTGATGCCCGGGACGGTTCTCGATCGGGCCTAGCGTCTTTTTCCAATCGAAGCGCTCCGCGACGGTGTTGCCCTCCAGGTAGTTGCCGCCGGGAAACCTGAGGAAACTCGGCCGCATGCCCGCGAGCAGTCCCATAAGATCGACCCGATTGCCGTTCGGCCGGTCCTTGTATGTCGGTCCAAAGACGGAGACGCCCGCGACGCGGACGGGCCCCGGCCCGCCGGTGTGGATCACGATTCGGTTTGCGGTGGACGGCAACAC
>CAXUKB010000001.1:46350-49841 GCA_964251345.1 uncultured Fimbriimonas sp.
GTCTTGGTCCGCAGGGTGAGTTCGACCTTGCGCCACTCCTTTCCGGCTTTCGTCTCCGCCTTAGCGAGCGAAACCCCGTCATTGATCCGGACGATCTCGACCGTGACGATACCGTCGCCCTTCACGAAGAAGCTGGCGCGATAGGTCGTGTTCGAACGCACCGGAACGCCCCAAAATCCTTCGTTCGCCAATCCACCGGAGCCGTCGATGCGAAGACTTCGATCGAGCGCGGTCCCAGGGACACCCTCCGGATCGACCACCGCGTCCCCTCCCGAAAGCCCGGTCCATCCGACGGGCCGGTCGGAGCTGTCTTTAAGGGCGCGATTGCGGACGAGTTCGCCGTAAAGACCGCCGTCGTACGAATGGTTGATCTCTTCGGTCATCAGGCCGTAGAAACCTTTCGCCATCGGATGAAGAGGTCTATCGGCGTGGACGGTAAGCGTCCCGATCTCGGTCTGCGCTCCGAGGAGTGCCGGAACGGCGGCGATGCCGAGCGTGAGCAGGCGGTTCATGGTCCTTCCGACATTCTACATGGCCGATAACCCTCTCCCCGAAGGCATTATCCCGAACACCACCCTAACGGCTCTTCACCGGTGGGAGAATAAGACATGAAAACTCCGCTTTCTCTCGTTCTCCTCGGCATCGCCGGAATGGCCCAGGCCCACTACCTTTGGGCGAGCCTCGATCCCAAGGCGAAGATGGTCGCCGTCGCCCTTCAGGAGATACCGGGCGACGCTCCCATACCCCTCGCCGCCCGGACGCCCCGTGTTAAGGCTTGGACGCCAACGACGACAGCCCTTCCCTTACGAGCGGAGGGAGCATGGCTGAAGGCGCCGACAGACGCTAGCGGCGTGGGGGTGAGCCTCGACTACGGTGTGCTGGATCGGCGCGACGCGGGCCGCGGCCTCTTCTGGCTGAACTACTACGCTAAGGCGGTCGCCACGCCCGAAGCGTCCGCGGTTAGATTAGGCCTTCCCATCGAATTATCCGTCGCAAAAGGCACGGACGGACGAAACCTCGTGACCGTGTGGAGCGAAGGAAAGCCCACCGCCGGAGCCAATATCGTCGTTGAGAATCCCGTGGGGACCAACACGTTCGAAGGAAAAACGGGCGCGGACGATACCGTCGCTCTTCCGATGTCCAGCGGCCCCCTCGCCGTTCGCGCGTTCGTCACGAGTCCGACCAAAGGCACTCATGACGGTCGAGCGTACGACCTCGTGCGTAGCTATAGCACGCTCACGGTTGCGAGCGCCGGACCGAATCCCGCGCCGAAGACGCTCTCGCGCCAGATGCACGACGCCTTCGGCAACAATCACGACGTCGTCAGCCACACCGCCTTTATCGAGACGGTTATGTCGGGCAAGCTCACTCGGGCGCAACTCATCGACCATCTTCGCCAGCGCGAGATCGTCAACGCCACGCTGGACGACGTGCTGAAAGACGCGTCCGGATTGCCTTACGGGCCCGAACAGCGGAATGTTCTGACCCTCTTGAGGGCGAACCTAGAAGGGCTCGGTGCCGGCAAGACAACCGACGCGCAAGCGTGGCCGCTGACGAAGTCGTTCGTGGCGGAGATCCGAAAGGAAGGCCCGGCCTTTGCGTTGGGCGTCTTTCACGTCTATTACGGCGGCATCACGAACGGCGGCCGGGACATCGGCGCGATGATCGAGGAGCAGACGAAGTTCACTCCAACCTACTATCTCAAGAGCGACGGATACCCCGACTATGTAAAAACGTTGAACTCGACGGTCACCGATCCGAACACGCAAAGGATGGCGATACGGGGTGGACAGGCGGCCTACCGCTACATCATCGCCGTCAACGACGAAGCGACGTTCAAACCCTTGCCGAGCCGCCTACGGTGACGGCCTTTGGGAGTCCCTCCGCGCGGCCGAAGCTAACGCGGAGGAACCGGAGCCCTTCCCGTAACCGGCTCGATGCGATTCGTCACCTCGGTAAAATCGTAAGGAAAAGGGAAGGTCGAGTACCAGCTTTCGTCGGGTAACGCGGGCAAGTCGTCGCCAAAAAGGTCGTGCAACACGACGCGGAACGAGTTGACGGGCGTGATGTCGGGTCGCAGATCCTTTACAATCGTCGGTGGCACGAGATAGGCGTTCAAGTTAGGAAAACATTCGTGAACGTCGGTGTTCGCGAGCGAGGCTTGGTCGAGGCGAAGCTTCGAACCGTGGTCACCTTGCACGATGATAATCGGTCGCTCCCCCGGCCCCTTGCCGGCGACGAGCCGGTCGATGGCTTGTAGCGTTCGGCTCTCCGCCCAGGCGACTTGGCTCGCGTAGCCGCTCCGGTACTGCTCGGCAGGCCCCACGTAGGTGAGATAGTCAGAGCCGTCGCAGTAGCAGAACTGCCCCTTGCGCGGGCGCGGGCTTCCGTCGGCCTCGAACACGAATGGGGGGTGGGGTGCAAGGATGTGAACCATCACGAAGCGCGGACTTGGCGTGCGTGGCCCAAGCGAATCGAGATTCGCGAAAGCGCCGAGAAGATTCTTTCGGCGGGCGATAAACTGTGATCCAAGCGTGTCTCCCCTTGCGAACGGGGTCATCTGCAGGAGGCTCGTCTCGACCATCGTGCCGCCCCACCGGGTGCCCATTTGGGCGTCGGCGGTGGAAAAGCTCACCGGCGGAAATCCACTGGTAACGGCTAGAAAGCGGTATCCCCGCGCCCGAAAGCGCCGCGCCACTTCGTTGTCGTCGATGAGACGTCCAAGCGGGGCACGATCATCCGTCTTCGCGCCAACCTTCGGGAGAAGGTGCTGGATGAAGTCCATGTTAAGCGAGGACGATAGTGAGAGTTCGGTCTGACAGTAGTTCGCGTGGCTCTTGTCGGCGATGTAGAAACCGCGTTCGCGGAGACCCTTCAGAAAGGGCTCATCGTCGTAACCGATGGTCCGCAGAATCGAGTCTCGTCGGCCATGGCCGTCGAGAATGATATAGAAGACGTCGGGGCGCACGGTAGCCGTCGTTCCCGAACTGAGCGCGGACCTTGAGGATCTCGCAGAAAGACGCGAAGAGCGGAAGAGGCTAAGGCCGACGTTCGCAAGCGCGATCACCGCGATAAACGAGGCAAGCACATTGAGGGGGCGTACCCGAGGAATACGCCCCGCCGCAAGCAGACCGAGTACCGCCGTCGCGACGTACCACGCTGTGTCGTCTGGAAGGTTGTAGCCATTAAACCTGCCTGAGGTCAGTCCGACGAACCAAGAGTACGCGAAGAAGCAGACCGCGAACGTCGCCGTAGCGGCGGCGCCCCGAGCAGCGTTCCGGAGCACGACGCCAAGAACGAGCGTCATCAGGGCACTTCCCAGAAGCACCGCCAGCAGGGGACGGACGATCTCGCTTGCCGGCACGTAAGCGAGGTTGGTCGAGTAGATCGAAACGACCGGCAAGGCCGCGACGATGAGAGGATAGAAAGGGAGCGGCTCGCGCTTCATCGTCGTTTTAGCCGGTACACCGGGCGGGGGTGGCCGGCGATGG
>CAXUKB010000002.1:0-17665 GCA_964251345.1 uncultured Fimbriimonas sp.
CTCTTCAACACCATCCTGATCAACGTCACCTCGTTCTTTCGCGATCGAGAGGCTTGGGACTACATCGTGAAATCCGTGGTGCCCTCCTTACTCGCAGCCAAGCTAGGGGAAGATCCCATTCGCGTATGGGTTGCGGGCTGCGCCTCGGGTCAAGAGGCCTGCACCGTGGCGATGATCCTCGCGGAAGCCTTGGGCTCGGATGCGTTTCGTGAGAGGGTCAAGATTTACGCGACCGATCTCGACGACGACGCCTTGAGCAGCAGCCGCGCCGCCAACTACACGCCGAAAGAGATCGAGTCCATCGCTCCGGAACTGCGCGACAAGTACTTCGAGAGGACCAACGGCCACTTTACGTTCGACCGAGATCTGCGCCGCTCCCTCATCTACGGCAAGCACGACCTCATCGGCGACGCCCCGATCTCACGCGTCGATTTGCTTCTTTGCCGCAACACCCTCATGTACTTCAATTCGGAGGCTCAGGATCGCATTCTCCAGCGGTTCCACTTCGCGCTGAACGACGGCGGCTTTCTGTTTCTCGGCAAAGCCGAGACGATGCTCACCCACAACGTTCTGTTCGCGACCGTCGACCTGAAGAACCGAGTCTTCACGAAGGTCCCACGGGGCCGCGCCCGAGACCGTGGCTTCATGTTCACCGTCAATCCCGGCGACATTCGGCGCGGCGACGGCGACGCGGTTCGCCTGCGCGACGCCGCCTTCGAGAATGCGCCCACCGCGCAGCTCGTCTTGAACATGGCTGGGCGCCTGATGCTCGTCAACGAACGGGCCCGGAGCTACTTCGCCTTAAGCCGTCACGACCTCGGCGCGCCCATTCAGGACCTCGACGTCTCGTTCCGGCCGGTGGAGCTTCGCTCCGGCATCGAGCAGGCGATCGGCCAACGCCGCGCCGTGCGACACACGGACGTGAGCTGGGCCACCCCGTCGGGCGAACGCCTCGCGCTCGACGTGGTGATCTCCCCGCTGAAAAACGAGACGGGAGACATCGTCGGAACGAGCATCGTCTTCGAGGACGTCACCCTGATCCGACGCCTGCAGATCGAGGTCCAGAGTTTTCGGCAGGAGCTGGAAACCGCCTATGAGGAGGTTCAGAGCACCAACGAAGAGCTCCAGACGACGAACGAGGAGCTGCAAAGCACGGTCGAGGAGCTTGAAACCACCAACGAGGAGCTTCAGAGCACGAACGAGGAGTTGGAGACGAGCAACGAAGAGCTCCAGAGTGCAAACGAGGAAATGGAGACGATCAACGACGAGCTACGCTCACGCTCGAACGAACTCGGTCGCGCGAACGCGTTCCTCGAGTCGATCCTCGCCAGCCTGCGCGACGGCGTGATCGTGCTGGACGAGGAGTTTCAAGTGCTGGCGTGGAATCACCAGTCCGAAGAACTCTGGGGCCTGCGCGCCGACGAGGCGCTCGGCAAACATCTCCTCAATCTCGACATCGGCCTGCCCGTCGATGAGTTCCGGGGACTGATCCGCAACTGTCTTTTGACGAAAGAGCCGCAAGGGACGAAGGTCGAGGCGATCAACCGCCGCGGACGGAAGGTGGACTGCACCATCGAGTTCACGCCCATGCGCGATACCTTTGAAGGCGGGCGCGGCGTGATCATCCTCACCACCTGCGCGACCCCGGTCTGACTTGGGCCGGCTCCCTCGCTTAGCTCCAAGTCGACGCACGCTCGCGGCGCGTTTCGATCTCGGACGTGAAGTCACGCACGAGGCAGGTGACGATCAGCCCGTTCGAGACCGGGCGTGAGTCGAAGAGCAGGACGACCCGGAACGCGGCGCCGTTTTTTCGTTGGCCGTAGACCACGTTGTTGATGCCGAGCCGCATCGGGCGGGGATCTTTGACGTACTCGGCGATCCGCTGGTCCTCCCGTCTTCGATCGCCCGGCGGCACGAGGATCGAAACGGGCGCTCCGATCAACTCCCCGGCATCGAAGCCGAAGAGATCCGCCAATCGCGAATTCGCGAAGCGAATGAGACCATGGTCGCAGCAGACGAAGATCGCCTCCGGCATCGCGTCCAGCGCTGCCCTCAGGATCTCCGCGTTCGCGTAGTCGGCCGTGAGTTGCGTGTGGCTTACCGCTTCGTGCTGGAGGGCGGCAAGCTGGGCGTTCACCGCGTCCATCGCGGTCCGCGCCTGCGCCTTGAGGGCGAGCGCGACCAGTTCGGTACGACTTAGTTGCCCCAGCTTTCCCCGAATACGGACCCAATAGCTGTTGACCGTGCTCTGACTGATCGCCAGCCTCTGAGCGATCTGCACGTCGGTCATCCCCTCGATCGCCGCCTCAAGGATCGCGTCCTCACGCGCCGAAAGGCGGGAACGGTCAAAGAGTTCGGGCGTCATGGTCTTGGGTCCCAAGGGTCACGGATTTCGGTTCCCTAAGTGTGCCGAAGGAAGGGTTATATCTCTTTGACGACGTTACACGTGTAGGAGATTCCATTTACCTACAAACTCCCCTTCCACTGGATCTTCGACCCCACCGGAAATGGGATCAGAGATCGTGGACACCGGACAGAGAACGCGCTCGCAGTCGCGTCACCGAGCCGCCCAACGGGAAGATCGCCGTTCCGTTCGCCACCGTCACCGTCGCGCGGCCGACGAGGCCGGTCCAAGGTCCGAGTACGGTACGCGGATCGGCTTCGTCCCAGAGGACGAGGTCGCCTACGAAGCCTTCGACATGGAGCACGAGTCGGCCGTCTTCGACTTCCGCCCGCAGCGAAGGGGTCCCAAACTGCATGTCCTTGGGCTCGCTGAGATAGGCCCAGCGGGCCGTTTCCGGGCGGGCGTCGAGGGTGGCGACCAGCGCGGTCCGCCCGCGGTCCAAGCCCGTGAGGTTGAGATCGAGCGCCTTGAGACGCTCCCCCGGAGCCAGAGTCGCGTCGACGACGCCAAGCTCCCGCATCGTGCCATCGATCGTGTCGGCCGCCTGAACGCGGAGCGTGCCGGAAGCGGATTCGGGACTGTCGTGAACAAGCCACGCCTCGACCCCGGTCTCGGTGAGCACCAAGGAGACCAGCGTCGGCGCGTAGACGCGCGCCATCTCGTGGGCGGCGGGCTTGAGAAGCCGGTGGTAGTCCTCCATCGCCCAGCTCTGGACGGGCCAGCAATCGTTGATCTGCCAGATGAGCGAGCCGCGGCAGTAGGGCGAACGACGGAAGTGCTCGACGCCGTGGCGCATCGCGTCGCGCTGGTTAAGCTGACTGAAGTAGGTCCACTCCTCCAGCGTCTTCGACACCGGATAGTGCAGTTCGACGTACCCCTTGAAGACCTCGGGGCTCTTGCCCGTCTTGTTGTGCCACCAAACGTCGTCGGCGTTCGGGTCCGCCTCTCCGGAGAGAAGCGATGCCTTCCATACGTCGTCCGACGGCGCGGAACCGAAGCCGTACTCGCTTGAAAAGCGCGTCTCGGATTCGTCGTAGAACTTCCAGTCGCCGCGACCGTGCCACACGTCCCAGTAGTGGGAGTCGCCGAACCGCTCCGCACGGTCGGTGAGGGCGGGATTTTCGACCTCGAAGCCGAGGGGGCTGGTGCGAATGTAGTCGGTACCGTTCCCCTGAGCTTGAACCGCTTGCGGGAGGGCTTCGTTGTAGATCCGCTCGCCGTAATAACGGGGCGGGGCGGTCTCAGGGCCGCCCCAAGGACCGAGCCACATTACCTCGTTCTCGTTGTTGCCGCACCAGAGGGCGAGGCTGGCGCGATCCCTCAGGCGCTTGACGTGGTGGGTCGCCTCGGCACGCGCAAGGGCGACCTCGGGATCCGAGTCGGGGTAGTACATGCACCCGTAGGGGAAGTCCTGCCAGACCATGAGCCCCGCCTCGTCGCACGCGTCGTAGAACGCCTCGCTTTCGTAGAATCCGCCGCCCCAAACACGGAGCATGTTAAAGCCGAGCTTTGGATAGTCCTTGATCCGCGAGGGATCGGCGCGCGAGACGAACGAGTCGTCGGGAATCCAGTTCGCGCCCCGCGCGTACACCTTTCGTCCGTTCACTTCGAATTCGAAAGAGCGCCCGAATTCGTCGGTTTCGCGCAACAGGCGAATCGTCCGAAGGCCGATCCGTTTTTCGACGGTGTGGTCGCCGAAGCTCGCCTCGGCGGGATGCAGGGTCTGCGGCCCTTCTCCCGCCGGCCACCAGAGGTCGGCTTCGAGTTCAATGGATTCGCCCGCGCCAAAGGCCTTGCCCGCGACCTTGAACCGAATCTCCCCTTCTCCTTCCGTTTCCGCCTCGGCCCACACGCGAAACCGACCGGAATCGAGCCGCTCCTGCAGGAACGAGACCGACTTGATGCGCGCGGCGAACTCTAGCAGTTCGACCGCACCCCAAACGCCGCACGACACAAGCCGGGGGCCCCAGTCCCAGCCGCTCATGTACTGCGCCTTACGAACGAACGCGCGCTCGTCGAACCAGGCGGTGCCCCACCTCAGGCCGTTCGCTTCGAAGTAGGCTCGCCGACGCTCCTGTCCGACCTTGACCGCGCTTCGGAAATCGATTCGAAGCTCGTTCTCGGCGACGAGGAGATCGGTGACGTCGATCTCGAGAGGAACGAACATGTTGCCTGATACCCCGATGGACGCGCCGTTGAGGAAGATCTCGCAGACCGTGTCGAGTCCGGCAAATCGGAGAACCCGACGCGGCATCCCTTCGGTGGGCGACCAGGCGAAGGTCGTCCGGTACGACCAGTCCGTTTCGTCCACCCATCCGGCTCCGATCTCGGCCTTCCGCACGAACGGATCGGCGATCGCCCCTTCGCGCACGAGGTCGAGATGCACGAATCCGGGCACCTGCGCGGGCATCCACGAGGGTCGCTGGAGTTGCGGCTGGGGGTAATCGGGCTGGAGACCCAGAGGACGGAAGGTCCAATCGTCGTGGAGGGTGCGGGTATTCATGCCGAAGGGAACGCTAAACAGATCATGACGCAAAAGCGTGCGACTCTCGTCTACCGAGAGTCGCACGCGGTGTCGGGAACTCCGACGACGGTCTAGCCCGCCGTCGTCGCGCCACCCGGGGCTGCCGGTGGCTTTCCGAAGTCACTGCCCCCTTTGTAGCCTGGGGGTGGAGTCTTGGGCGGATTTCGCCACTCCTTCTCTTCGGCAGGGGTGACCGTCCGTTCAGAGCTACCGCATCCGACGCCAGCCGCGCCCGCGGCGATCAAGAGCGTGAGGAGCCATGCCTTCACGCCGACCGGATTATTTCGTGCGCTGCGCATCCCACATCTTGAAAAAGCCATTGTTGTCCGTGTTGCAGTTACCGTTACTGTTTGCGCTCATGTTCACCGTTTTGCTCGGGTTCATCGCAGCGGCGTGACCGTCGACGAAGCTGAACGTGGCGTTGTTGGCGTAGGGCGCGGTCACGCTGCCGTTACTCGTGGGAATCGGCGCCACGAACACCTTGTTGACCGCCTGTCCCGGAAGGTCGCCGACCCAACCGTAGAAGATCACGTCGTTGAGGTCCCAGGCGCCGTAAAGGTCTCGGTCGGCATAAGGGCGAATCTTATGGCGCTCACCGGTGAGGATCGTCTCCGCCGGCAGTCCGACCGAGGTGGTGCTGATCGCGGTGTCGTAGTTCGACCACCACGTCTGTCGGGCATTGAGGACGCCGTGCACGCTCCAGCCACTGGAGTCGTAGCAGACGGTGCCGTTACCCGGATAAGAGAAGGGAGGACCCGATGACGTGCCGGGACCGTAGTTGGCGCGCGGCAGGGTGTCCGCCGGACTCACTAAGATCTGGAACGTCTTCATGTAGGGCTGGGCGTTAACCATCCAGCTCTGGGTGAATTGATAATTGCCCGGCTGGGCATACGGATAGATGTCGTCGACATCGTTCGCGTACATGATCACGGCGAGGTCGATCTGCTTCACGTTGCTGATCGAGACCGCCTTCTTCGCGGCAAGCTTGGCTTGAGCGAACACGGGGAAGAGGATGGCGGCGAGAATCGCGATGATGGCGATGACGACGAGAAGCTCGATGAGCGTAAAGGCTTTCTTCATGACAAGGTCCTACTCTGGACTTTCCGACGGATCTTTCCGAGACCGCCTGCCTTTGTGCGGCAGGTGGACTAAATCGGCTTCGATTTAGAGTTATGATACACGACGTCTGGTAAGTCGTTCCCTCGTTCAGGGTTATTTAATCTAGCAGGGCCGATTACCCCGTAATCAACACGACACATTATCTGCCTTTCGTCGGAAATGAATCATCGTTCATCTCTCTTCGACATACAAGAGGTCCGTTGAGACACGGTGCACTACCGCAAAGGAGCATCGTCCTCATGCGGCGATCCCTAAGAACCTTCATAAAGTCAACAATGCTAAACAAAAACTCCCTAGCCCAAGCTAAGGGTTTGTTGGCGAATGATGATCTCTCGCAGAACGGACGTTGAGCCGTCTTCCGTTCAGATCTCACCGACGCTCACCTTAGCGGAGAAGGTCGTGAACAGAGGCCTGCTTGACCATTTCGCGGGACGCCTACGATCCATTTAGGAACCGAGCGAGCAAACGAGGGCTGTTAATCGCCTCGAAGAATTACTGAAGATGAATACACCCGATGGTAATCCATCGACGAACGCTAGGCGAGGGACCGCTCCCCTGCCGATTGCTCTGCGAAACAGTGTTCGAGCCGCCAAAAGACTGGCTTCCGCGTCCCACCACCATCGACAAAAAGTCCAGGCGAATCGAAGGCTCGGGATCGCTTAGGTCTCCATTGAGGCATGGCTCCAACGGTGGTGGAGCCATGCCTCGATTCGGCGACTAGCCGCCGGTGCGACCTGGGGTGGGACCAGGAGTGACACCGGCAGGTACGTGCGTGCTCTCACCCGATAGGCTGCTCTTAAAGTTCGCCGGGGGCGTGGCCGCCCCCGGCGGCGGCCCTTTAATCGCACTCTTGTCAGCCTTCTTGAAGGCCGCGTCCTGATCGGCGGTCGTGTTAGAGTCTGCCCCGCAACCCGAAAGGGCGAGGGAGGCGACGATCACAAGAAAGCTGGTGAGGATCTTCATCTTTCCGGTTAGGAACGCGTGTAGTTCCACATGTTCTTGGTGTCGTTTGCCGCAGTGTCCTTCTCGTCCGGATTCGTCTGAGACGGGTCCATCGTCTTCGCGTGTCCATCCGTGAAGGCGAAAATCCCCTGATTTCCGTAGACCGCGACCGAGCCGTAACGGTTGTTTTTGTTGACGGTCACCGTGTTGTTGTTCACGTCGGTCACCGTGTAAGGCGTGCCATTTCGCGTACCCAGCGGCTGCGCACTCGGAGCGGCGTAGTCCCAGCCGGGTCCGGTGCCCACGATGAGCGCACCCGTACCCCATAGGTTCTGGCCATAGTAGTGAGAGGCGAACATAATCGTCTCCGCGACCTTGTTGACCTGCGTCTGGCTGACGACGCCCGGACCGGAGTACCAGCCGCCATTGTCCCGGGTTTGAAGCATGTTGATCACGCCTACGCACTGGTTATCGGAGCCGTTCCAGTGGATCAACGAGTTGGCCGCATAGGAAATTGGCAACGTGGTCTTGGGGTCCATCCAGCTCGGCCAAAAGGCGTGGCTCTTCTGGTCGGACGGATCTACGAGCATCGGGTAGCTCTTGATGTACGGCTGAGTGTTCCAAACCCAACTGCCGTTCGGATACCACCAGTCGCTGCCCGAGCCGAAGGTGAACATATCGTCCGAGTCACCGGAGTAGATCAAGCAACCGAGGGTCGTCTGCTTGACGTTGGAGAGGGAGGCGGTTTTCTTCGCGGCGGCCTTGGCTTGGGCGAACACGGGGAAGAGGATGGCGGCGAGAATCGCGATAATGGCGATCACGACGAGAAGCTCGATAAGGGTGAATGCTTTCTTCATTGAAGTTTTTCTCTGGCGATGAGACAAGGGTCAGGGTCGACGCTGGCAGCGCCAGCCCGACGTGAATTCGTAAAGGGATCTCGGAATCGGCAACTCGCCCCGGAATCCCGTCGCCTTCTGCGGCTCAGGGGTCCATTCGGACGAGGGTGCGCCGCAGAGACCGCGGACGACGAGGCGGTGCGGAACGGTCCGCACCTGGGGGGAACGATGAAGGTCGGCGAGCCGATCGTCGAGAAGCCGGAACGCCTCGCAGGCGAGCGCCTCCCAGTCGAACGCGACCGCCGTCATGCCGACGCCGTCGACGGTCAGGTCGAGATCGTCGCCGATGCTCGCCAGCCGAAGGTCGCGCGGAAGGGAGAGTCCGGCCCGCAAGGCCGACTCGACGACGGCGGGCATGCAGAAATCCTGAAGGACGAGAAACGCCTCCGGACGTCCCGCTCCCCGCAGGCGAAACTCCAAGCCCTCCGTGCGCGGCGTCGGATCGCCGCTGGTGGAGCAGAACGCGAAGTCGGACGGATCGGGCTGGAGGCCGTGGGCGAGCATCGCATGGAGGTAGCCCCGGAACCGGGCATGCGTGATGTCGAGAGCGTCGAGCATCCCCGTAACGCCGATACGTCGCGCCCCCTGACGGACGAGCGCTTCGGTGGCGGCATAGGCCGCGCCCTCGTGGTCGAACGTCACGAGGTCGGTGTCGGAGCCGGCGAGACGATGGTCGACCGCGATGACCGGAATCGAGCGGGCCAACCGCGCGACGAGGTCCGGGTCCGGGAAGCCATCGAAGCTCCAGACGATCGCCCCGGCGAACTCTTCGTCGAGAACCCGTTGGAGAGCGTATTCCAGAGGATAGTCGGGACGGCCGCCGACGGGCACAAGCTGGCGGCCTTCCTTTCCGAGCATCGACTCGAAGCGGGCGCCGAGGGCCCGCTGAACGAACGTGCCGTTCTCGACGAGCGCGATCCGCCCGTTGGCGACGGGCCTCAGACCGCGTCCGGCAACCACCCCTCGATTGGGGATGCTTTGCGCCCAGCCCAGATCGACCAGTTCGGCCAACGCTTTGCGAATCGTAGAGCGGCCCGCGCCAAACTCCTCTTGGAGTTTGCGCTCAGTCGGCAGGAACGCGCCCGCCTCGACCTGCGAACCCTCGATCCGGGCTTGCAGGGTCGAGACGATCTCGCGATACCCATTGCGCACGATGCGCGCTCCTTTGCGCTCCACGGAGTTCATAGTACTATTCGTTTGCCGGAATGTTCTGATACAACGATGAATTCTCGTACACCCAGCGACAATTCCCACAAGAATGCAGACCAAACTCGGCCGTTCGATTGACAAAAGTCCTGATTAATCCGTTGATCGTCTCCGGCAGGACACAACGTGTATGCTTGCCCCGTCATGGTCGCTGTCGCCCTTGCGCTCCCTCCCGCCTTCGCCATCCGCCTTCTCGCGAACGAAGCCCATCTCGATGGCCCCCGCCTCGCGACCGCCCGTTCGGGATTCACTAAAGAGGGTTACGTGACCGACATCACCGCGGCAAAGGCACGGGCGGTCTGGACGGTTCGGGCGAAGGCGGGCGTCTACCTCGTTCGCGTCCGGTTCGCCACTCCGAGCGGAGCGAAGGGCTTCGGCCTCTCCGTCGACGGACTCCGCTCGGACGCGATGTTCCCCGATTCGCACGGCACGTGGTCCGTTCAGAATGCCGGCCGAATCGTGCTTAGAGACGGAGAGCACGAGATCGCCCTCGAGCGCGGCTGGGGCGGCTACGACGTGGATTGGATCGAACTGACGCCCGCTCCCGGCCTTCGCCCCCTTCATAAGCTTTCCTCTAGGCTCGTCGACCCGAAGGCCAGCCCAGAGGCACGTGCCCTCTACCGCCGCCTGATTCAAGGCTACGGCAGGACGACTTGGAGCGGACAGTACGATCGGGCCGACAACGACTTCGTTCGCGAAAAGACGGGACGGACGCCTGCCGTCTTCGGCGGCGATCTGATGGATTTCTCGCCCTCCCGCCTTTCCTACTTCGTCAAGAACGACGAGCACCCGAAGGACCCCGTGCCCGACTGGATCGCCGCCGCGCGGGCGGGCCAGACACTCACGTTAAGCTGGCATTGGAACGCTCCGTTCGGTCTGGTCGACACCAAAGAGCACCGCTGGTATTCGGGTTTCTACACGAACGCGACCACCTTCGACGTGGCCAAGGCGATGCGGGACCCGGATTCCGAAGAGCGCAAAGGGATCGTGCGCGACCTCGACGCCATCGCCATCCAGCTCAAGCGGCTCCAAGACGCGGGCGTGCCGGTCCTATGGCGTCCTCTTCACGAAGCCGAAGGGAGCTGGTTTTGGTGGGGGGCGAAGGGGCCGGAGCCCGCGAAGTGGCTCTACCGATTCGAATTCGACCGATTGACCGGGCTCCATGGCCTTCACAACCTCATCTGGGTTTGGAACAGTCCGAAGGCCGAGTGGTATCCCGGCGACGACGTGGTGGACGTCGAGAGCGTGGACCTCTACCCCACCGACCGGCGCGATCCGCTCAGCCCGTCTTGGGACGACCTGATCGCGCGCTTCGACGGACGTAAGCCGCTCGCGCTCGCGGAGTTTCCCGGCGCGCCGGACGTCGCCCGAATGCGGCGTCTTGGCGTGCGTTGGCTCTATTTCGTGGGCTGGTCCGGCAGTGTCGGGCCGAAGTCGACGCTGCCCGAGATTCTCCGGTCGACCTACACCCTGCCCGAAGTGGTAACCGCCCGGTAATCCTCGTTGCGATTCTCGACTTCGATAGGCTCATTCTCGCGAACAAGCCCGAAAAACTGGGAACCAACCGCCGAGTGGCACCGAAGGGACTCGTAACCCATGAGCGCGCCTCTCCTCTTTCCTTCTCCCGAGTACCCCCGCCCCCGCCTCGTCCGCGACCGATGGGAAAGCCTCAACGGAGAGTGGGAATTCGCGTTCGATCCCGACGACCAGGGCCTTGCGGAGGGTTGGGGCGCCGAGCCGTTCGAAGAGCGAATCACCGTGCCCTTCGCGCACCAGTGGGCCGCCTCGGGCCTGAACGACAAACGAATCTGCGAAGTCGTGTGGTACGCCCGCGATTTCGATTTGCCCGACGATTGGGACGAAAACCACGTCCTGCTCCACTTTTCGGCGGTGGACTACGAGGCGACGGTATGGCTCAACGGTGAGGAGGTCGGCTTCCACCGCGGCGGGCACGTTCCCGTCGTCATGAACGTGGGCCTTGCCTTAAGGAAAAAGGACAACCGGCTCGTCGTGCGGGTCGTCGACCGCCAAGACCCCGGCCAGCCGCGCGGCAAGCAGGCCTCGAACGGCAAGCCCCACGGTATCGATTACTGGTGCACCACCGGAATCTGGGGCAGCGTGTGGCTGGAGCCCGCCGGCCCGACCCACATCGGCGACATCGTGGTTCGGCCCGACCCCGAAAACGAGTTGCTGTACATCGAGACCGTCGTCTACGGCGGGCGGTGCGACGTCGAGGCGCGGGTCGAGCTCTATGACGAGGGTCGCCTCGTCTCGCAGGCGATCGATGCCTCGTTCATCGAGCCTGCGCGCCTCAGCGTTCCCGATCCCAAGCTCTGGACTCCGGATTCGCCTTTCCTCTACGGACTGCGGATCACCCTTTGGCGGGGCCAGACCCAACTCGACGAGGTTCAGTCGTACGCCGGAATGCGTTCCTTACGCCTGGAGGGCGGACGATTCCTCCTCAACGGCAATCCGACCGTCCTGCGTCTCGTGCTCGACCAAGGCTACTGGCCCGAGACGGGTCTCACTCCGCCCGACGACCACGCCCTTCGCGCCGACGTCGAGTGGATTAAACGGCTCGGCTTTAACGGCGCGCGCAAGCACCAGAAGATCGAGGACTCCCGTTGGCTCGCGTGGTGCGACCGTCTCGGGCTCCTGGTGTGGGACGAAATGCCGAGCGCCCGCGCTTGGAGCCACGAAACCCAAGAGCGGCTCGAAGCCGAATGGATGGAGGCGGTGATGCGCGACCGAAGCCATCCTTGCGTCATCGCCTGGGTGCCGCTCAACGAGAGCATGGGCTACAACGGGCTGGAAGAGGGACACCCCGCCCAGCGCCACGGCGTCAACCGCCTCGTCCATCTCACCCGGCGTCTCGATCCCACCCGTCCCGTCATCGACAACGACGGTTGGGAACAGGGCGAGGCTTCCGACGTCGTCGCGATCCACGACTACAGCCATTCCGGGGCCGAGCTCGCCGCACGCTACAAAGACGGCAAACTTCCCGAGCGGATCTGGTCGGGATCGCGCGTCTCGCTCCTGCCCGGCGTCGAGGTAGCGGGCCGTCCCATCCTGCTCACCGAAGTCGGCGGCTTTCTCACCCGTCCGGACGGGCCTCCCGAGGAGTGGGACTCCATGTACCGCATCTACAACTCGATCTCGTCCGGCCCCGAGCTTCAGGAAAAGGTCGTCGAACTCATGGCGGGTATCGCTTCCCTTCCCTTCGTCGCGGGCTTCTGCTATACCCAGCTCACCGACGTGGAGCAGGAGCTCAACGGCCTCCTCACCTACGACCGCCGGCCCAAGGTTCACGTCGAAGCCGTCGCCGCCGCCATCTGCGCCGTCGGCGCCTAAGATTGTTTCGCGAAGCTCGAACGACGTCCCCCCTTCCTTTCGGAGAGGGCTCGTGCTCCGAGAGGAAGGGGGGACGCGATTCATCGCATTGGCGCGGGAGCCCTCGCCGGGTGAACTCTTTCTGAACCTTGCCGATCTATGTCGTGCGGACGACGAAGCGTCCCGTAGAATCTTGGCCATGCCCACAAAGTGGTGGTTCGCGCCCTTGTTGCTTGCTGTTGGGTGCCGCTCCTCCGACGAGAACGTTCCGGCCGTCTCCTCACCTTCCAGTCAAGGGTTGCCGGCTCCAATCGCCTCGTCGCCCGGAGTGCCCCAGGCGCTGCCCTACGGGGAAGGGCCGCAGCGTGTCCTCGACCTTTACGTACCGCCAGACATCAAGGGAGAAGCGCTCGTCGCCTTCGTCCACGGCGGCGCGTGGCATGCGGGTCGACGGAGCGAGTACGACGCGTTTTCGCGCGATCTGCTACAGAGAGGGATCGCCGCCGCGTCGATCGACTACCGCCTTTCTCCCGCCGTGCGACACCCCGCCCACGCTGGGGATGCCGCCCAGGCGCTCGGTTGGCTTGTGACCCACGCGGCAAAGTACGGTTACGACCCTAAGCGGATCTTCGTGGTCGGCCATTCGGCGGGTGGTCACATCGCGGCCACGATCGCGACGAACCCAACGCTTCTCGCCCTCGCCTCGCCCGCGGGGTTCGTCGGATTGGAGGGGATTTACGATCTTCCCGTCCTTGCCAAGCGTTGGCCGACCTATCCCCAGTGGTTTCTGAACGACGCGTTCGGCCCCGATCAGAGCACGTGGGCCGCCGCCTCGCCAACGCGGACGAAGCTCGCGAGCCATGCCCCATGGCTCGTCGTCCAGTCTCAAGACGATGAGCTCGTCGACGCCGGGCAAGCCGACGGTTTCGTCGCCCACCTCCGCGCCTCCAGCGTTCCCGTTCAAACGCTCCGCCCGAAAGGCGAGACTCATTTCGCGGTCGTCGGGCGTCTCGCAACCCCCGAAGATGCGGTGGCCGAGGCGATCGTCACGTTCGTGACGACGAAGCGGAAGCCTTGAAGTGAGGGTTCCGGATGATGCCGAAAGGATTGCCCCAGGGATCGAGCACGGCGGCCACCTGGATGTCGTCGCCGACGTCCGCCGGACCGAAACTCGACGTCGCTCCCAAGCCGAGCAGGCGGGCGTAAGCGGCTTCGATGTCGTCCACACCCCAATACACGAGCACGCTTCCCGCGGACGGAAGATCGTTCTCCTTGGGCTGAAGTCCCAGCTCGTAGCCACCGACGTTGAATCCGACGTAAAACGGCTCGTCGAAGTAAGGCCCTTGGCCTAGGATCGTCGTGTACCAAGCCTTCGCGGCGGCAAGGTCGGGCACGTGAATGCCGCAGGTGCGGAGGCCAAGAAAAGGAGGAGTGTCCATCGCGGTCTCTATCCTGCGCAAAGGTCGGTGACACCGTCCTGTCACCGTGCGACGTAAAGTTCGAGAATCTTTTCCGCCCGGTCCCGAATCCGGGCGATCAGTTCGGGCGGAGTGGCCACGACGGCGTCGGGACCGAGGCTTCCGAAATACCGGGCGTACCAATCGAGTTCGCCCGGCGGGCATCGGAACGCGATCTCCTGCGGAAGACCGCCCACGATCAAGCGGCCGAGATGCTCCTCGGATTCGACTCGCCGCGCCCCTTGTGCGGAGAGGGCGACGCGCACCGTCGGATGGGAGGGGTGGTCGTAAGGCAATGGCTCACGCCTCTCTTCCGCCCTCGGCGCGTACGTCGACACCCTTTCGATCCGGTCGGCCCGGAAGGTTCGGCTCCCGCCATCCTCGACCGCCACGAGGTACCAAAAGCCTCGCGCCGCGAAGACCCGCTCGGGAAACGCGCGGACCCTTCGCTCGCCCTCCGATCCCCGGTAGCGAAACTCGACCCCGAGCCCTTCGGCCGCCGCCTCGACCAATTCGTCCAGGCAAGGGGCCCGTTGTGTCCGCTCCGGCACCTCGATCGAGACGCGCCCCTTGATAGTCTCGTGCCTAACCCGCTGACGCTCCGGAAGGATCGCGTGGAGCTTTGCCAGAAGCGAGGCACGCTCGGGCGCGTAGGGGGTGTCGGTCAGCCCCGCGAGGGCATCGAGCGCGAGAAGAAGCAGGGACGCCTCCTTGCCGGTCAGCGCGAGCGGGGGCATTGCCGCGTCCGGCGGCATCGAATAGCCGCCACCCGGTCCGTCGAGCGCGAGGATGGGAACGCCCATCTCGACGAGCGCTTGGACGTCGCGCAGGATGGTCCGGCGCGAGACCTCCAGCAATCGGGCCAGTTCGTCGGACGTCCGCCCACGCTCCTGAAGCAGAAGGATCTCCGCGGTCAGCCGCTCGACTTTGGTCACGCGGCGAGGCTACCCGCGACGGCGGATGCGCCAGCAGGGAATCTCGGTGCGTTTAGAGAAGCGCCTTGTAGCGGCAGGGCTTGCCATGTCGGAGCCCTCCGGCGGACCGCTCGCGAGGGAAGATCCACCGCTTCTCGCGGGGCAAGCCCCGCCGCTACAGAAATAAGAGGCCGTTTCTCTACCCGTTCCAAGAACTTGTCTTGCAACTCATCTTTGCGCGCCTTTACGAGCGACTCTCGTCTAGGTTCCCGCCAAAACACAAAAGGGTTATCAAAGAAATCTTTGGCCGGTCTCTTCCCGAACCCCGATGACCCGGCTAACGTAGTCGAGCCGCGATGTCCCGGCGGAACGGCGGCAGATCGACGGTCACCTTCCCCTCCGCGGGCGCTTGCGTGGATCGAGCGACGACCATCCCCGTTCGGGTGTCCCAAATCTCGATTCGCATCGCGTGCGTCGCCGGAACGGCGATGGCGGTCCCTGTCCACGGCATTAAGGCCGTGCCGGCCGCGTCGTCTTTCCAGTTCGACGCGGGATCGTGGAGCCAGAGGATCGTTTCGCCCGTTTTCGCGTCCTGCATTCCGAGCGTGGTCACCCCCGCCCTGCCCTTCAAAGTCAGCGGTCGGAACTCCCGGTGGGCGAAATCGATCGGCGCCACGAAGCGTGAGATGCCGGTGAAGACGGACCAGAGGTCGAGCGGCTCTAGGTAGTTGTCCCACCACCAGGTGAGCGCGCCGCCTGCGTCGCCGGTCATGATCGAGGCCCAGAGCGCGTCGTGGAGCGGCGTTCCCAACTTCGCCTTGTCGAGCGCGAGGTCGGGCTCTTTCCAGGTGATTCCAAACTCACCGATCAGCCGCGGTTTACCGTAGCTGTCGAGCGTGCGCGAGTTCTCCTCGACCATGGAAACGAAATCGACGGTGTCGCCTTGGCCGTAGAGGTGACGCTGGGTCAGCCCGACTGCCGGACTCTCCCACACCGCCGCCTTGTCGTCCCACGAGTACGAGGTCGTGATCGGGTGTCGATAAGGGTCGATGGACCGGAGGGTGTCCGTCATCTCGCGAAACCACGCCGTCGGTACCCCGGGCTTGGGAATGTTGTCCTGTTCGTTGTAGATCTCCCAGAAGGCCAACGAAGGGAATGCCGAGTACCGCGCGACGAGGTAGCGGAGTCGCCGCTTGTAGAGCTTTCGGGCGAGTGGGTCGGCGAAGAAATCGGTCGGCTCCTTCAAAGGGCCGCCGTTCGCCGTGTTGTACGGCGACGAGTCCCAATGGGCGTTAAAGTAATCGGTCTTTGCGAGCACGCGATAGTCGTCGAAGGTCAGCATCGTCCGGATGCCGTGCTCTGTAGCGAGACGAAAGACACCGTCGTAGAACGCCGCCGCGTTTTCGTCGTAGCGGCCCAGCCCCGCCTCCTTGGTCTCGAGTCGCCGCTCCTGGGTTGTCCAGATTCGCGCGAAGTTTCCGCCGACGCTCGAAAGCTTCGCGAAACGCCGATCGTAGCTCGGCAGGCCGTCCTTATCCGGCCAACACAGATTCAGGCCGATCGGGACGTAGCTCTTGCCTTCGTCCAGCGTGAAGTAACGCGGATTGTCCGGGCTCGGGCGGACGAACCCCGTCGCCTTCGAGGAAACGACGCGAAACCGCCGGGGGGCGGCCTTGCGGATTCCCATCGGTGTTGTGACCACTGTAATCAGCGTCCACTCGCCCGCCTTAGTCGGGCAGAACCGAAGTCGGAAACTCTTGCCGTCCCAGAACGCGGGCAGCACGATGCGGGTGCCGCCCCCAACGAAGGTGCCGTCGACGGCGACCTCGTCGGGATCGAAAGGGTTCCGAAACTTCGCGCCCGCATCGACGCCGAACTCGACCACGTCGAAGGCCGCGATTCGGGCGGGAGACCGAGCGGAGACGATCGGAGCGGGGTCGGAAAGCGCGGGGAGAATCATGGCCGAGTTACCGTTTGGAACCCGGACCAAGGGCCGACGCGCCCATGTCGGAAGGGACGCCGCCGTGGCCGCCGCCTGGAGCGTTGGCTACTGCCCCGGGATTGGGCTTCGGCGCGACCGCGCCCATGTCGGGCGAGTTGTCGTCGCCCTTGCCACAACCGGAGAGGGCGATGAGGGCGGCCGCGACGAGTCCCATGCCTCTTCCCCCGGTCCCCCTCTCCAAAACGAACCCCTTAGAGAAAGGGACTCGGAGGTTACTTGCCATAGCACGCGTTGCCCGCGGACCAGAGCCAGTCGTCGTTTCCGCCCATATCGTTGAAGCCATTGGTGTAGATGTTCTTACACCAGTCGAGACCACCTTTCTTCACCGACTTGGCGTGGCCGTCGGCCCAGGCGATGTTCGCGGCGTCGGTGTAGCGATAGCGCGGAAGTTTCCAGCCGATCTTGCCGTCGGAGTCTTTGTTGTCCCCTTCGTACTTCGCCATCCCGGTCGAGTCCCAGACCACCGGATAGGACCAGTTGCACCAGGTCCACAGCATCGTCTCCACGCCGATCGCGGAGCCGGCGTTCCAGTTGGGGTTGATGCCCACCGTGGTGATCATCATCGTCTGGGCGACCTTGTCGAGCGACGTCTGGCTGTGGGAGCTGTTGAAGCTCGTCGGCGCGTACCAGCCGTAGTCGGCGGGGATCAGGGCGTCGTGCGCACCGTAGCCGTAGAGGGCATTCGCCGGTTCCGAGGGGCTGGCCCAGAGCTGACCCTTTACGTAGGGATCGCCGTTGCTGTACTTCTGCTGGCCGTTCTTGATGTAAGGCACGACCGCCTCGCGCCAAGTGAACCAGTTCGTGCCGTTGTTCACGCCGCCGCGCGGATACATGTCGTCCGCGTCGCCGGAGTACATCACGATGCCCAACC
>CAXUKB010000002.1:17675-20913 GCA_964251345.1 uncultured Fimbriimonas sp.
GCTTGGCCTGGGCGAACACGGGAAACAGGATGGCGGCAAGGATCGCGATGATGGCGATGACGACCAAAAGTTCGATGAGAGTGAAAGCCTTTTTCATGAGAGCCTCTTCTTCGGGGCGGATCAAACGTATTCTAACACAGTGTTAGTAAGATCTACCACAGTGTTTTTAGATTTTAGATGAGACCCCTCCCGGGCGGACGTATCCTATAGGAGCGATGGCCCGACCGACCCGGCGCGACGTGGCCGAGCGGGCCGGTGTGGCCCCCTCGACGGTGAGCCTGATCCTCAACGACCGTGCGGAAGAGCTCGGCATCGCCGAGGCGACACGCCTGCGGGTCGAGGACGCCGCCCGCACCCTCGGTTACTATCCCAACCGCCACATTCGCGCCATTCGGAGCGGCCGCACGGGCAACGTCGGCCTCTACCTTCGTCACGACCAATGGGGCACCGCCCACGGCTATTGGTCCGCCCTACGCGGCGCGCTGGAGCGGGCGGTGAGCGAGGCCGACCTGGGTCTGCTCGTTCATTGCGGCCGCGAGGACATTCCGACCGAAGAGGCCTTCGAGCGTCAAGCCGGCGGCATCGTCGACGGCGTGCTGATCTTCAACTCGGCCTCCGACCCCATCGCGGGACGGCTCTTGGAGACCGGAATGCGCGCCGTCGAGATCGGCGATGCCGCGAGTCCCCTTCCCTACGTCGCGGTCGACGCCGCCGACGGGGTTCGTCAGGCACTCGAACATCTGCACGCGCGGGGCTACCATCGCCCTTGCTTCGTGAACCTGCCCTCGCCTTACAAAGCCAGCGTCGATGGACGCCGCGCCGCCTTCGCGCGCGAGTCCCTGCGCCTCTTCGGTGCCGCGGGGCCCTTGCTCGACGAATACCTCGGAGAGCTCGCGCTGGACGCCCTGCTCCGGCTGAGCCCCGCTCCCGACTGCGCGGTCTGCGTCTCGGACGAGCACGCCTACGGCCTCCTCACCGCCGCCCTCGCCCGGGGGCTTCGCGTCCCGGAAGACTTGGCAATTACCGGCTTCGATTGCCTTCCCACCTTCGGCCCCACGCCCGTCGTGACCAGCGTTCAAACGCCGCTGTTGGAGTTGGCCCGAACGGGCGTCGCCAAGCTCCGCCGCCTGATCGACGGCCTTCCGACCGAACGCGAGACGGTGTTGCCGGTCTCGCTTCGGGTCGGCGAAACGACTTAAGAAGACTCGACCACGTGCCGTCCCGGTCCGACTTCGACCGAGGCATGGCCGAACGGTCCCGCCGTCGCTTTAACTAATCGTCCATCCACCTTCAGGCTTGAGGCCGCGAACGGAAGCACGATCTGCGCTCGGGTTCCCACCGGAATTCGAGCGTCGATCCGGAATCGTTCCGCTTCCTTACGCCAGTCGACGGCGATCTCGCCTTCCGGGCCCTTGGTCTTGCCCGACGCGAACTTTAAATCGCCCGGCTCCGGCGCGATCAGGACCGACTTCCAACCCACCGAGCCGGGTGCCTGCCGAATGCCCAGCACCCAGCCGTAGAACCACTCCATGACGTGCCCGAGCATGCAGTGGTTGAGCGAGTTGCTCCCGACGGTGATCGCGTCCCAGCTCTCCGGCATCGTCGTGAGTCCCTTGGCCAGAATGCCGCCGTACGAGCCGATCCCGATTCGCGAATACACCGTATGCAGCACGTCCGAGCGTCCGCCTTCCGCGAGGGCGCGGATAAAGAAGAGATGCCCGACGTCGCCCGGCGTCTGCTGGTAACCCCGCTTCTTCAGGTCCGCGACGATCCCGTCGAGCACCGCTTTGCGATCGTCTTCGGGTACGAGATTCGCGCACAGCGCCATCGCGTGGCCGGACTGCACGCTGCCGTTGTTCGCGAACTCTTTTTTCACCGGGTCGTAAAAATGGCTCAGGAACGATGCCTTGATCCGCTCGTGCATCGCTCGGTAACGAGCGGCGTCCTCGGGATGCCCCAAGGCCTCGGCCGCCTGCGCCACCGCGTCGGCGCACATCGCCCACATCGCCGTCCCCGTCAACTGAGTGGGGGTGAAGCGGCTCGGGCCGGGGGGCTGGCCGTGGCCGTAGTCGTACCAGTCGCCGAGTCCCGCCGGGGCCAGCCCGTCCTTCGCGTGCGCGTCGATCCAATCGACGAATCGCCGCATCGTCGGGTAGTTCTCGGTGAGGAAGTGTCGGTCGCCGTACCACCGGTACGCCTGCCACGGCAAGAGGACGCCCGCCGCACCCCACTCGACGGTGAATTTGTAGGGGCTGCTGAGAGGCAGCATCAGGTAGTCCGGGGCCACGGTGGTGATCCGGCCGTCTGGCAGTTGAATGTCGCGGATGTCCCGGGCGATCTTTCGGAACCACGACTGCGCGTCGTAGCGATACGCAAAGCTGGAGAACAGGAGGTGGGAGCACTCGAGCCATCCCAGTTTCTCCCGGTGCGGGCAGTCGGTCATGACGTAAGCCATGTTCGAACGCATCGCCCAGTCGACGAGGGAATGCGTCCGGTCGAACAGGTCGCTCGACGAATGAAACTCGCCGACCTGAGGATTGTCCGTCCGAACGTGGACCATTTCCAGGGACTCCAGCACGGGGAGCCCCTTTGGATTCGGCTGGCCCGCCGGAACCGCCCCGGTCACCTCGACATAGCGGAAGCCGTGATAGAAGAAGCGCCACTCGTGGGACTCGGCATCTCCTCCCCGCAGGGTGTAGGAGCCCGAAGACTCGGCGCCCCAAAGGTTGAGCTGCTCGACGTCGCCCTCCGGCGTCATCACCTCCGAAGGCTTGAACTTGATCGTCGCGCCTCGCGGACCCTTGACCCGAAAACGCACGATGGCCATCGCGTTCTGCGGAAAGACGTACGACCAGACGCCCGGCTTGGGGCTCAGAATCTGTGTGGGCTTCCAGCTTTGAACCGCCCGGAAAGGAGCCCAGTCCATGGGCAAAAGCCTCGCCTTGGGCGGCGTCGCCACGATCGGCTCGTGCCACCCGGCCGCCGCGTAGGACGGCCGCGCCCAGTTCGGATCGACTTTTCGCGCGTCGTAGTCCTCGCCCGCGTAGACGTGGGACAGGGTGTAGGGACTCGGGCCGTAGCGCCATTTGCGGTCCGTGACGATCCGTTCGTGGCGACCGTCGGCGTAGGTCACGTCGACGACCACCCCGAGGAGATACGGCGCGTCGCCGCTATAGTCCGACATCGCGTCGCCCTTGACGTGGCGACCGGGCGGTGGGGTCTCGACGCGGTAGAAGCT
>CAXUKB010000002.1:20923-38372 GCA_964251345.1 uncultured Fimbriimonas sp.
CGACCCCGAGCGCGTTGGCTCCGGGCCGGAGGCTCTTCGTCACGTCGAAGGTCTGCCAGTAGAGCGTCTTGTCGTACTGCGACCAGGGACCGTTCAGCAGGCCATCGCCCTGCCGCTGCCCGTTGACGTACAGATCGAACTGCCCCAATCCGATCGCCTTCGCCACCGCCTTTGTGACCTCTCCCCGAAGCGCGAACTCCCGACGGAACGCGGGCGCGGGAATCGGCGACCTTCCGAGGTTCCACGGCGCTGCCCCGTACGCACCGAGCACCGTCACCACGCCGTCCGGGCTCTCCCACGAGCCGTCCGAGGCGAGCGTCGAATCCTTCCCCGATGTCAGGATCGCCTGCGCCGAGAAGAGGAAGCCGGCGGGATTGGTCTGGCCGGGCGCGTCGGGGCCGTTCGTCGCCTCGACCTCGATTCGGTTCGCCCCCGCCCGGAGCGCGGCCCGGACGTCGACCCCCTCCGGCTTCTCCCAATCCGAGGAAACGCCGACTTCCTGGCCGTTGATGCGGATCCGGCACGCGGTGTCGGCGCGGAACAGGATCGTGGCCGTTTTGCGGGTTTCCGGAAGGGTCCAGGTGCGCGTGAGGCGCACCGTTCCCGGCGCGGCCCGAGCGGGCGTCGGCTTCGCTTCTCCCGGGCGCTGCACCCAGATCCAACTCGCCCCTTCCGCCGCATTCGCCGTCTTGGGGACCGTCAACCAGGTCACCCCGGCGAAGGGTCCCGCGTCGAGAACGGCGAGCGCCGCCAAGCCCAGGGTTAGCATCGCCTTGAAGTTAACCCGGCCCGAGCGTCGCCCCGGCGGGATCAACCCAGTCGAAGCCTTTCCGTCGCATCGAGCCGACGTTGAAGCCGGTTGGCCGTCGGAGTGTCGATCTCGCCAGCACGACGCATGGTCTGGAGCTCCTCGTGCTGAACCGAGACCATCTCGTCCATCAATCGCCGCGTCTCCGATTCGACGTCGCTCGATTCGCCGATCGCGCCGCGGCATCGCCGATCGGCGGCTTCCAACCGCTCCTCAAAAAAGTCGCGGACCCGTGAAATCGACTCGTCCGGGCCTTCGAGGTCGTCGAGCCTCCGCAACGCCGCCTCCGCCAACCGCCGCTGCGCCTCGAACTCCGCCCGCGCCGCGGTCCGACCGCTCGATTGAACGCCCAGACGCCGAATGAGAAACGGGAGGGTCACCCCCTGCCCCACGAGCGTCACAAAGATCGTCGCGAAGGTCACGACGATGACCAGTCCCCTTCCGGGAAAGGCCGTGCCGTCGTCCAGGACGTTCGGGATCGACAGGGCGAGCGCAAGCGAAACGACGCCGCGCATCCCCGCCCAGCTTACGATCTTCAGTCGGTCGGACGTCAAGCCGTCGGTCGGCGTCCCATCCTCGCCGACCGGCCGGAGTCGGCGTGTGAGACGCCCCACCCCGAAGATCCAGAGCGGCCGCACGAGCACCACGACCGCCGACGCCACGACGCACAGCAAGAAAGCCCGGGAGTCGCTCCGCAGTCCGTCCATCGCCCGCGGGAGTTGCAGGCCCATCAGCACGAAGGAGAAGCCGGTGAGCAGGAAATCGATGATCTCCCAGGTCGCGCCGCTGAGGAGCCGCGCCGTCGAGGAGATCGACTGCGTTCGAAGGTTGCTCTGGTACAGCGCGAGCGCAAGCACCGCCATGACTCCGGAGGCGTGGAGCCGCTCGGCGACGAGGTACGCGGCGAAGGGACCCAGGAGGGTCAGGGTCACCTCCGAGGTCACGTTCTGAAGCCGGTAGAGCAGCCGATGCTCCAGCCACCCGATCACGATGCCCGCAAGGGCGGCGACGATGCCCGACATGAAGAACGTGCCCGTCGCCGCGACGGGATGGAAGTGCTTTCCCGAGACCACCACGCCCATCGCGATCTGGAACGCCACGAGGGCGGTCACGTCGTTGAACAGCCCCTCGCCTTCCAGCGCCTCGACGACCGGACGCGGCAGCCGCAACGAGCCGGCGATGCTCGTAGCGACGATGGCGTCGGGCGGGCCGAGAATCGCGCCCAAGGCGAAACAGACGCCCCAGGGCAGGCGTGGCTCCACAAGGTGAACCGTCGCGGCCACCGCGAGGATCGTGGCGAGGACGAGTCCGACCGCCAGGAAAAGGATCGGGCGCCAGCCGTGCCGCACCTCCGTCCACGAGGTGTTCCGAGCCGCCGCGAAGATCAGCGGCGGCAGGAACAGAAGCAGCACCACGTCCGGCGGCAGAACGAGATCCGGCACGGGCGGCGCGACGGCGAGGACCAAGCCCCCGAGCGCGAACACGATCGGGTCCGCGACCCGGAATCGCCGTCCGAGCGCGGCGAGGAACGCGATCGCCGCCAGCAGTCCGAGCAGCCATTCGAGCCGATGCACTCCTAGAGTGTAGCGGTCCCGCTTACTGGTTCCCCTCTCCCCTCCGGGGGAGAGGGGACAGGGGTGAGGGGTCCGGCTCGGCACAATCTCGAAAGCCGAAAGACGTCGCTGACTTCCGGTAGCCTGCCGATGTGCCGAGAGATCGGAGGGGTTCGTCGACATGTCGCGCAAGGAGCGCCCGAAAAGAGCCTTCGGTCGCAGAGCGAGTCATGTGGGAAGCATCGCGAGGCTCCCGGCTTTGATTTAAATCTAGGCGCGAACACCCGGTCGGGGACTATCGGCTCGACTTCTTCTGTGCCGAAGCGATGTTAGCCGTCGAAATGGATGGCGAGCAGCACGACGCTAGTCGAGACGCAGTACGGGATCAGACGATGGAAAAGCTCGGCATTTTGACTTTTCGCATCTCCAATCGAGAGTTCTTCGGGCTTGACGAGAGCGTCTATCGAAACGAGTTATCCGAGATCCAAAAGCTATGTGTAGAGAGAACCGGGCGTCAAGGGTCCGATTAGCACTTCTGTATTCGGAGACCATCACAGATATAAGCCCCTCACCCCTGCCCCTCTCCCCCAGAGGGGCAGGGGTGTCTTACGGCCGTTGCGGCAGGAACGTCAGCTTCGGGTGCCTCCGGGCGAGGTACTCCGAGGAGCGGGCGTCCATCGTGAGCACGACGGGGTTGCCGAAGGCATCCTCCAACTGGCGGTTGCCGGATCCGAAGTAAGCCTCTTCGATGTCCGCGGGATCGCCTTGGATCCAAAGAATCGACTCGTACGCCAGCGGCTCCAGGTCGGCCTTCACCCCGTACTCGGTGGCGAGGCGGAACTGCACGACCTCGAATTGGAGTCGGCCGACCGCGCCCAAGATCGGCTCGCGGCGCCCGCCCTTGCGGTCCCAGAAGAGGTCGACGAGCCCCTCCTCGGTGAGCTGCTCCACGCCCTTGTCGAAGTGCTTGAAGCGGGTCACGTCGCGATTGACCAGCGTGGCGAAGGTCTCCGGTGTGAACGGAGGAACCTCCTCGTACTCGACGCCCTTTTCGAAGCTCAGGGTGTCCCCGAGTTTGAACGCGCCCGGGTTGGTCAGGCCGACCACGTCGCCCGCATACGCCTCCTCGACGGTCTCGCGCTCCTGCGCGAAGAGCCGCTGCGGACGGGTGAGGCGGAGCTTCTTTCCCGTTCTCCCGTGGTTGACCTCCATGTCCTTCTCGAACCGCCCGCTGACCACGCGCATGAAGGCGATGCGGTCTCGGTGGGCGGGGTCCATGTTGGCCTGGATCTTGAACACGAAGCCGCTGAACGGCGCGTCGGGCTCGACCCACTCTCCTTCGCTGCAGCGCGGCGCGGGTGGCGGGGCCATGCCGAGGAAACGCTGAAGGAACGGTTCGACGCCGAAGTTCGTGATCGCGGAGCCGAAGAAGACGGGCGTCAGCTCGCCTTTCGCCACGCGTTCCAGGTCCAGTTCCTCGCCCGCGATGTCGATCAACTCGATGTCCTCCATGAGCTGGGCATAGATCTCGGTGCCGAGGGTGGACTCCAGCGAAGGATCGTCGAGGGGAAGGCTCTGGGTCTCCGCCTTCGTCGCGCCGTGCGCGGTGCGGCCGTAGAGGTGGACCGTGCGGCTCGCGCGATCCACGATGCCTCGGAACTCGTCGCCCTGACCGATGGGCCAGTTGACGGGCACGCTACGAATGCCGAGCACGTCCTCGACCTCCGTCAGCAGCGTAAGAGGGCCGCGGCCGGGGTGGTCCATCTTGTTCACGAAGGTAAAGATGGGAATGCCCCGCTGGCGACAGACCGCGAACAGCTTCTTCGTCTGCGCCTCGACGCCCTTGGCGTTGTCGATGAGCATGACCGCGCTGTCGGCGGCGGTGAGGGTGCGATAGGTATCGGCGGAAAAGTCGTTGTGGCCCGGGGTGTCCAAGAGGTTCAGGACGTGCCCCATGTACTCGAACTGGAGCACCGTCGAGGTGACGGAGATGCCGCGCTGCTTTTCGAGCTCCATCCAGTCGGAGGTCGACTTACGGGCGCCCTTTCGGGCATGGACGGAGCCCGCGAGTTGGATCGCGCCACCGTAAAGCAGGAGCTTCTCGGTTAGCGTGGTCTTGCCCGCGTCGGGGTGCGAGATGATGGCGAAGGTTCGCCGCCGCGCGGCCTCTTCGCGGATTTCGGTTGGGAGGGCGGTCGAGTTCATCCGGGGTTTGTCCTTATTTTGACGTTTCCGTCGTGCGAAGCCTCACGACCCGGTTCTTTTTTCGCAGTTTAGGGCATTGGGGAGCGACTCAATCGTCTTTATCGCCGGTATTGACGAGGGAGAGTCGAGCTTTGGCGTAAGCCTCAGGCAACTGGTCGTCAATCCCATGCAAGAGCGGCCACAGCTTGGCGGCATCCACCGTTTCGATGAGCCATGCAGCCGATGGATCGTTGTACGCTCCGATCCGCGCAACGGACTTGGTTAGCAGTTCTTCGATCTTCGGGGTCAACGGATAGGGCCCATGAAAAAAGTAACTTTGGAGAGCCATGAAGATCAGTTCTGGTTCTCTGCCGGGACAGGCGAGTTCAGACATTAGAGGCAAGATCGACTCTGGTCCGCGCAAGAGCCACTCGGCGATGAGGGCAATCAACCCATCTCGCCAATGTTCAACGGTCCAAAGGTTTTCCCCGAATGGCCCGTTTTCGATCGTTTCACGTAAGAGGGGCACCCAGCTTGGATGAGGGGGGAGATCTTGCCGCCAGTGCGTTCGAAGCCTGTCGTCGTAGGTGGCAAGCCACTCCTCGTCGCTCATCAGGGCATCCATGAAGCCGGCACCATAGTTTTCTTGCCAGACTTGGCCTAGAGCACGAGTGAAGACGAGCCGATCACGCTTTGGATCGCCTGCAGGGGGAAGCGAAAAAGCTTCGACGTCGGTCATACCGGATCCGGCGCCTTGGCGACGACGAGGGTGCCCGAACCCACGAAGTCGCCGTTTGAAGTTTGGTTACCTTGGAAGGAGCCCGGAAGCGAGCCGTTGCGCTTGCGATAGACGTTAAGCTCTTGCGTCGTCCCGCCGCTGGGAGTGAAGTCCAAGACGACCGCGACTTGGCTGTCGTCGCAAGTGTCCCGGAAGTCGGCGGCCTTTCCGGTCACCGCCGACGTGACGCCCTGGACGTCGCGTACCGCGCCCGTCACCGTGCCATCGGCGGCCACCGTGAGGTCGAAGGTCAGCCGAACGGCGGCGCCGCCGGACTCCGAAAAGTATCCCGCGAAGTGGCCCGTGTAGGCGACGTTGGGCGTGTAGGAAACGATTGCCGGACAGGCGACGCCCCCGCCGTCGTTGCTGCCGCCACCGCATCCGGCAAGGGCGGGGAGGGCGAGGAAAAGCAAGCGGGACCGCATGGCTCCCACTATAACGCGCGCCTCGCCCGTGCGTCAGTTCACCGCCGTCGAGGCCGGCGAAATCGTGAGGGTGCCGGAGACGTCCACCGCGTTAAGCGAAACGTCGTTCGTGCTGAGGGAGCCGGTAAAGCTCGTGTCGAGCGAGTCCGTCCGGTCTCGGCTTACGTTAAGCTGCTCGCGCACGGCCGCGGTCGAGCGTTGGAACGTGAGCTGAAGGTAGGTCTTACCCCCTTGGCACGTGCCCGTGCCCGCGAAGCTATCGCCCCCGAGGGTCGCCCCCGCCGACGCCCCAGGATCGCTCACCGTTCCGACGACGAAGCCGTCCGCGCGGACGGTCAGGTTGACGGTGAACGTGTCGCGCGCGGAGCCACTCTTGGGCGTAAACGTCGCGACGTAGCTTCCCGCGTAGGCCGCGTTCGCGGTCACGTTGGCGACGCATTCCGAGGAGTCGTGGCCTCCGCAACCGCAGAGAGGACCCAGAGAAAGGGCGGCAAAGGCGAGCGCCGAGAGAGCACGCATGCCGGGAGTATAGCCGCCGCTACCGAATTTCGGACGCTTCGAAAAATAGTAGACAGATTTCTACAAACCCGTTGTAGAATAGTCGAGCCATGACCTCCGGACGCGAAGACGCCCTGCCGCACACTCACCATCTCGGTCTCGTCGCCGACCTTACCGGAGAGATCCACCGGCACCTCAACCGGCTCGGGATGATGCGCGGCCTCGTCACCGTGCAGGTCGGCGCGACGGGTGGCTACCGGATCGTGGTGACGCCCGCGGCCTCCCTTCGGCTTGGCGACTTTACGGATCTCGCCGTCGGCATTCAAGATGCGATGGCGATGCTCGACGACGTGCTGGCCTACGATCCTTCGCAGGAGGCCGCCGTGCTCGTCATCGAGACCAATCCCATCGACGGCGCGCTTCTCACGTTCATGGTCCAAGACCTGACCGTCGCCTCGTAGGGCAGAGGCGCGAGACCTCCGCACGGCGCTTTTCGTTTTGGGCTAACGTATCCCTTCCGCTATGATGGCTCCCTTCTTTTGTCTGGCCGCCCTCGCGAGGGGCCAAAGCTCGGTTCCCGCGGATCCGCGCCTTCACGCGATCGTGGGCGCGCGGGTCGAGATTGGCGATGGGCGCGTCATCGAGCGCGCCACCCTCGTGATTCGCGACGGCACGATCGTTGCCCTCGCCGCCGACGCCGCCGTGCCTCCCGGCGCCCAGGTGCTCGATGGCAAGGGGCTGACGTTGCTCCCCGGCTTCATCGACGCCTGGACCGACAAGGGAACCACCCCGCCCGCACCGCAAAACGACGCGGACGCCGCCCCGAATAAGGCCGAATATGCCAGCGCCATGATGCGCGAGGCCAACCGAAAGGGAGTACGGCCCGATCTCCAGGCCCGGACGATTCTCTCGCTCGACGGGATCGCGGGCGATTACCGAAAAGCGGGCTTCACGACGTTGATGGTCGTGCCGCCCGGCGGCTACCTCGCGGGCGTCGGAACGCTCGTGAATCTCTCCGGGCGGCCCGCCCGCGAGGCGATCGTGGTTCCCCGCACCGCGCTCTCCCTCCGGTTCGACGGCGATGCGGCGGGCGACGCCTATCCGGGAAGCCTGCTCGGGCGGATCGCTCAGGTGCGTCAGGCCCTGGAGGATGCGCGGGGACTTCGCCTCGCGGCGGCGGCCTTCGGGGCGGGCGGCACCGACCGTCCCGCGTCGGATCCGGCGTTGGAGGCGATCGCGCCCGCGCTGGACGGCACCCTGCCCACGGCCATCGAGGCCGACACGCCCGCACAGATCGACCGGGCGCTGCTCGTCGCGGGCGACTACGGCCTGAAGCCGATCCTCGTCGGCGGACTCCAAGCCTACCGACGGGTCGACCGGCTGAAGGGCGTTCCGCTGATCCTCGGCCTGAACTTTGGCGAGGCGCCGAAGATCGACGCCGGCAAGCCGCAGGAACAGACGGGCGACGACACGCCCCCCGACTCGCCCGACACCCAAGCCGAGCGGGTCCGGCGCTACAACGAAGCGGCGCGCAACGCCGTCGTCCTTCAAGGCGCGGGACTGCCCTTCGCCCTCAGCACTCACGGATGCAAGGACGTCGGCGAGTTTATGACCCGACTGCGCGCGGCGGTGAAAAACGGTCTCCCTCGTGCGGTGGCCCTCCGCGCCCTAACGCTCGACGCGGCCCAGATGCTTGGCGTCTCGCGGTCGATGGGCGTTCTCGGGGTCGGGAAGGCGGCGAACGTGGTCGCCTATACCGGCGACTTTCTCGACGAGAAGACGAAAGTGAAGATGCTCTACGTGGACGGCCACCGGATCGACCCCGAGGCGAAGCCGACGCCTCCCGCCCCCGCCCGCCCGCGCGGCGTGGAGGATCAGCCGTGAGCCTCCTCGTCGCGGCGATCGTCTTTCGTGGCGAAGGCGTCCCGCCCTCGGTCCTTCCGGTCCCGCCTTCGGTTCGAAAGCAGGCCCAGATGAAGAAGCCCGAGGCCGGGACGGTCGCGCCACCCGGCCCGTCCGAGTTCGACGCCCAGCGGCTGCCCACCTTCCACACCGGGGGCGACGTGCTCGTCAAGAACGGCCGCGTTCTGACCGTCACCCAAGGGTTCCTCGACGGCGCGGACGTGCTCATTCAGAGAGGCCGGATCGTCAAAGTCGGCAAGAATCTCGCCGCGCCCGCCGGGATCAAGGTCGTGGACGCGACGGGGCGGTTCGTCACCCCGGGCCTGGTCGATGCCCACTCGCACCGGGGAATCGACGACGTGAACGAGGTCGACGCGATCAGCGCGGAGGTCCGGATCCGCGACGTGCTGAACCCGGACCTTCCGGGGATCTACAACGGCCTCGCGAGCGGCATCACGACGGGACTGCTCCTGCACGGCAGCGCGAATCCCATCGGGGGGCAGAGCCTCGTCGCCAAGTACAAGTGGCGCCATGCGCCCGAGGAGTGCCTCTTCCCCGGCGCACCCCGCATGATCAAGTTCGCCCTCGGCGAGAACCCGACCGGTTGGGGAGGCCAGCGCTACCCCGCTTCCCGAATGGGCGTCGAGACGGTCTACCGGCGCGCGTTCGCGGACGCCCGCGTCTACATGAAGGCGTGGGACGACTACGCCGCACGCAAGGCCGATCCCAAGGTCGCCCCGCCCCGGAAAGATCTACGGCTGGAGGCGCTCGCGGACATTCTGCGCGGCCGGATTCAGGTGCAATGCCACTCCTACCGGCAGGACGAGATGCTCATGATGGTGCGCCTCTCGCAAGAGTTCGGCTTCCATCTCACCCTGCAGCACGCCCTGGAGTCGTACAAGATCGCGCCGGAACTGGCGGCGGCGAAGGTGCCGGTGAGCATCTTCGGCGACGGCTTCGCCTACAAGCTTGAGGTCATCGATTCGATGCCGATGGCGTCGACCCTCCTCGACCGAGCGGGCGTTCTGGTCTCGATCAACACGGACACGTTCGGCGGACCGGTGCCGCTCAACGTGGACGCGGCCAAGGCGATTCGTTACGGGACCCCGCCCGATCGCGCCCTAAGGATGATCACGATCAACCCGGCGATCGAACTCGGGATCGACGCGAAGGTCGGCTCGCTCGAAGCGGGCAAGGACGGCGACCTCGCGATCTGGGACGGCTATCCCCTGAGCGCCTACTCTAAATGCGCGATGACGCTCATCGAGGGCGAGCCGTACTTCGAGCGCCGCGACGCGTTCGGCGTGGACAAAGATTCCCTCCGCGCCGATCTTCCCGAAACGAAGACGTACACGCCCGACCTGCCCGTGCCGAAAGCGGCGACGTCCTACCTGATCAAAGGTGCGACGGTTCACCCCATCTCCGGCCCGGAGCTCCTGAACGCGGCGGTGCTGATCTCGAACGGGCGCATCGAAGCCGTCGGGGCGATGGTCAAGCCCGGTCCGGGAACGGTGGTCGTGGATGGCAAGGGGCTCCACGTGTGGCCCGGCCTCATCGACGCGGGCTCGCAACTCGGCCTCACCGAGTTTGGGCAGGTTCCGCAGGCGACCGACGCCTCGGAGAACGGTCCGTACAATCCGGACCTCAAGGCGGTCACCGCGGTCAATCCCGACAGCTTCAACTTCGGGAAGGTGCGCTACAACGGAGTCACCACGGCGCGGGTTTATCCGAGCGGCGGGGCGATCGCCGGCCAGTCGGGCGTGGTCCGCACCCTCGGCATGTCGCCGGAGACGATGCGCTGGAGCGATGCGATGGGCCTCGACGTCAACGTGCCGGCGGGCGTGACGCCCACCGAGCGCGCCGGCCTCTCGGCAGACGATCTCGACAAGGCGCAGACGCGGACACGCGACGGACGGAAGGCGTTGCGCGAGCGGTTCGAGGCCGCCCGCCGTGCCCTGGACGCGGGCGCCACCGACGTGGAGACCACCGCCATGCGCCCTTATCTCGAAGGCAAGAAGCCGGTGCTCTTCCATGCGACGGACGTGACGGCGATCCGCTGGGCGCTCGCCTTCGCGAAAGAAAAGGGTCTGAAGGCCGTCCTTGTGGATGCTCCCGACGCTTGGCGCGTGGCGGCGGAGATCAAGGCGGCGGACGTCCCGGTGATCGTCGCGCCGCCCGTGGGCGAGTGCCCCGAAGAGGATTCGACGGTAAACGAGTTCGATCCGTACGACGCGCCGATGGCGCTTGGCGCGATGCTCGGGCGCGCGGGCGTGCGGTTCGCCTTCGAGTCGCAAGGCTGGGAGACGGCGATGAACCTGCCGCTGCGGGTCGGCCGCATGTGCGCCTTCGGCCTGTCGCATGACGCCGCGATGCGCGCGCTCACCCTCGAGGCCGCGCGCATTCTGGGCCTAGACGATCGGCTCGGCTCGTTGGAGCGCGGCAAAGTGGCGAACGTCATCGTGACCGACGGGGATCCCTTGGAAGCCACGACGAGCCTGCGCTACCTGTTTATGGACGGCAAGCCGGTTCCGCTGCAGAGCCGGTACACGGACCTCTACCGGCGATACGCAGGACGGCTTTCCAAGTAGCCGTGGTGCCTCCTTCCAGGAGGTATCCCCGAGGTCGCTCCGGCTTCCAGCCGGAGCCCCTCTAGAGAGCTTCCCGCAACAGCCGTGCGGTGAACAGTAACGCCCGCCCATCGTGGTACGCCGCCTTCCAGGCGTGCCCCTTCGGCATCTCGAGACGTCCCGCCTCTTCGTACCAGCCGCCATGCACATGGTCGATCTGATGGTCGCGGATAAACGCCCACTCCTCGGCAGCCGCCCGGCCGTATCGCTCATCGCCGGTACGCGTCCAGAGGGATGTAAAACCAAGCAGCGCCTCGGCTTGCGCCCACCAGTTCTTCGTGCGGTCGGTGGGGCCGACGTCGTCTCCCCAATAAAAGATGCCGCCTTCCTTATCGTCCCAACCGCGGGCGAGGGTGTTGTCGGCGAGCGCGCGGGCACGCCGAAGGGCAAGGTTTTCGTCTCCTAGTCTGCCGTTTCCCGAGGCCGAGGAGAGGGCATCGGCCGCATCGAGCAGGAGGTGCGCCGCTTCGATGTCGTGGCCGTACGACGTATCCGTGGAGGCGGGCGTCCATCCGGACTCTGCGAAGAGGGTGAGATGTCCAGGCTCCGTGAAGAGGCGATTCGCGAGAACGTCCACCAACTCCGCCAGCCGTCCTGCCACGAGGGGATCGGGCCAGGCACGATAGAGCTCTGTGTATGCCTCTATGAGGTGGAGGTGGGTGTTCTGAGACTTCTGGCCGTACGGCGTACCAATCGCGTCTCCCTTCTCCGGCCCGTCCAAAACGGGCTTACCCGAAGCGTCGGTCGCCTCGAAATAGCCGCCGTGAGCGTCGTCATAGTGGTACGCCTCAAGGTAGGTGCAGGCGTCCTTCGCCATCTCGAGTGCCTCCTCGTCGCCGAGGTGGCGTCCGGCGGCGGCGAGGCCGTAAACGGCGAACGAAAGGCCGTAGGCGTGCCGCTCCTCGTCCCGCTGCGTGGACCATCGGAACGCGCCCGTCCGCCGGTCGCGCAAACGGTTCTTCAGAAACCCGACCCCATGGCGCGCGTAGTCCGCGAACTCCGGGCGGATCGCGGCGACGGTTGCGCAGACCCAGACCATCCGTGACTGAAAGACGAGGCTCTTCGTCGCGTCGCCCGTGGGCCTAAACGAGGCGTCGAAGTTTTGTCGGTAGCCGCCGTTCGGGTCGATGCAAGCGGGAAACCAACGGTTGAGGAGGTCGCGCCAGAGGCTGGCTTCGAGTTCCGCCGGATCGGGCAGGGAGAGCACGGACTATTTTAGGTCACGGAGTCGTCGGTCGTTCGTATCGACGTCCACCGAACCCCGGCCCATCGCTCGAGCTCTAATCGCGCGTGGCCTCTCACCTTCCTCTGGAGCCGTGGACCCTCGATCCCGAACAGGCGGTAGAAATCCAGCGCGAGCTTGCATCGCGGATTCGAATCGAACCGCCCGATCGGGAGATTCGGCTCGTCGCAGGCGGCGACATCTCGTTCGACCGCGGCTCGGACGTGGTTCACGCGGGATTCGTCGTGATTCGCCTTTCCGACATGGAGACGGTGGAACGGAAGGGCGTCGAAGCCGTCGCGGAGTTCCCGTACGTCCCGGGGCTCCTCAGCTTTCGCGAGATTCCTTCCCTGCTCCAAGCGTGGTCGCTGTTGGAGTGCGAGCCGGACGCGGCGATGCTCGACGGCCAGGGCTTGGCGCATCCCCGGCGCATGGGCATCGCCTGCCACTTTGGGCTTCTGATCGACCGCCCGGCGTTCGGCGTCGCGAAATCGCTCTTGGTCGGGCGACACGACGAGCCCGCCCTGGAGCGCGGCGCGTGGACGCCCATCCTTCACCGAAAAGAAACCGTCGGCGCGGCCCTGAGGACGCGCGACCGGGTGGGGCCGGTGTTCGTCTCTCCCGGCCACCGCATGGATCTCTCTTCCGCGATCGACCTCGCGCTCGCCTGCGGCGGAGGGACGCGCATTCCGGAGCCGACGCGACGCGCCCACCTCTTCGTAAACGAGCTCCGGAAGGGCGAGGCGAGCCTAGACCTCTAGGTGGGTTTAGAGAAAAGATATCCCAGCGTTGGTGCGGCAGGGCTTGCTCTGCAGGAGGATGCCGCTCTCTGTTTGCGAGCGGTGCGTCGAGAGCCTTTCGCAGGGCAAGCCCTGCCGCTACGATTCATCTCTCGACAAGCTCTCAGACGTGCCGCAGCTATGGGACAGCTCGAACGCGTTCGAGCGCGGCCCGAACCGTGCGTTCGATCTTCGCACCCACGCGAGCGTAACCCAGGCGATCGGCCACCTCATCCACGATTTCGTCGTCCGTGCGCAGCCCGCCCTCGCAGACCCAACGCACGAGCGAATCGAGCTCGGCGGTGGGCACGTCCTCGATGTCGTCGCGGTGCTCGACCGCAGGCGGCTCAAGCCTTGGCTTTTCGGCATCCTCCTCCAGCGGGGGATGAGAATCGACGACTGCCGGGAAGGCGATCGTTTCGGAAGACTCGCCCTTGACCTCGGTGAGGCAGGCCGCCTCCCACGCGCGTACCGCGGCGTCGATCTCACGCTCCCGGTGCAAAAACCAGTCAGTGGACCAGATGCGGTGGAATCGCCAACCGATCGCCTCAAGCTGCTGTTGGCGCAATCGGTCGCGGTCGCGGGCAGTCGGGGCGGAATGATAACTCGCACCATCGCACTCGATGGCGAGGACGAAGCGGCCCCGACTCTCCGGATGCGCGGCGGCGAAGTCGAGACGGTAGCCGCTTACGCCGTACTGCGCCGTGAGCGGGACGCCGCGCGCGGCAAGCGCGTCGTACACATCGGCCTCGAAGGGATTCATCGGCACCGTCGACTCGCCCCGGTCGCCGAGATTCGTGCCGCCCGAGGCCGCGAACTGCAGGAACTCGCGAAGAAGGAAGACGCCCCGGGCCTTGGATCGGCCCGGATCCATGTCGAGGTGGGAGAAGGAGGAGACGACGGTCATCCGTCGCCGGGCGCGGGTGACCGCCACGTTCAGCCGCCGTTCGCCGCCCTCTTGGAGAAGAGGGCCGAATCGGTACGGCAACCGGCCGTTGTGATCCTTGCCGTAACCGACCGAGATGAGGATCGCGTCACGCTCGTCGCCTTGAACCTGTTCCAGGTTTTTCACGAAGAAACGCTCGGTCCGCTTTGGATCGAAGAACGCCTCGAGTTCGGGACGGGCGTCGAGGGCTCGGTCGAGCGCGGCCTCGATCCGCATGGCGTGCCGCAGTCCCATCGTGATCACCCCCAGGGTGACCTCAGGACTCGTCTCGGCGTGGGCGAGGACCCGCTCCACGACCTTCTGCACCTCGGCGGACGAGCTCTCTTCGTCCGCCGAGGATGGCGGCGTTACGCCGGGGGATGCCTCCTGAGAAGAGGGCACCACGAGCACATGCTCGACGCAGGGCTCGCCGCCGACGCCGGGAAACGTGATCAGGCGATTGCCGTACACGAACCGGTTGGAGAACGCGATCAGCCGCTCGTCGCGGCTGCGATAGTGCCATAGGAGAGGCCAAGGATCGAGGAACGCGCCTACCCCGTCGAGCAGGCTCTGAAAGCCCGAGGTGGGCGCGTCCTCGTCCTCATCTTCCCCGCCGTCGGCGAAGAACACGGTGGGCGGAAGTTGGTGCCGGTCGCCCGCGACGACGAGGCGCTTTCCCCGGAGCACCGCGCCGATCGCGTCTTCGGGCAAGACCTGAGACGCCTCGTCGAACACCACCACGTCGAAGATCGGCTCCGCGGGCAACAGGCCGCTCACGTTGAGGGGAGACGCCATCCAGCACGGCAGGACGGCGGTGAGCACGTCGGGCGCCTCCGCCAAGAGACGGCGCAGGGGTTTATGGCGCGAGCGCTTCTGCGTCTCGGCGCGCACGGCGTCGGTCTGTTGCGGATACCGGTTCATCGCCGCCACCGCCGCTTCGGCGTGGGCGCGGCGCACCCGGGCGGCGGCGAGCCGCGTCCGCTCCCGGTCCAGGTTCTGGAACTCCCCTTCGATGGCGGTGTGGGCGACACCGCTGAAGGCCGCGAGTTCCGGAAGCTCGACGAGCGCGGCGTCGTAGCAGGAGCGCGTCCAAGCGTCGCGGAAGACCGCGCGCCACGGAGCGCCCCTCTCCACTCCTTGAGAGAGGGGTTGGGGTGAGGGGGCCGCATGTTGGCTCAAAACTCCCTTCACCAAGATCTCCCCTCCCGACCGAATCTCCTCTACGATCCGACCCGCGCCAAGCGCCTCCAACTCCTTCTCGATCGCCCGTACCCGCGGAAGCACTCGCGCCGACCCGGCATCGTTCAGCAGAACCTTAACCAACGCCTCCAATTCCGCATTCTTCGCGATTTGGGCCGACGGAAGGATCTCCTCGAGCGCGAAGACGGCCTCGCTCAGCGAAGGCCAAATCGAATCGAGTTCCGGCGGCCTTGTCGCAGCGCGAGCGGCCACACCCCGCTCGCGCCACGCTTCGGCGAGATTCGCGGCATCCCTCACAACCTCCAGACTCGGATTCGTGATGCCCGTCAGATCACGAAATCGCCGACGAGCGCGGCGGTATCGGCCATTGAAGAGGAGCGCCGCGAAGGCGGCGAATGGGCCCTCCGTCATGGGGCGAAGGTCGCGATCGAGGTCGGCGGCCTCGATGAAGAGCGCCGGGTCCGCCCACTCGAGCTTTTCGTTTGTCGCATCGACCAGTTCGAGAAGCGCTTGCACATCCTCAAACGTTCGCGGCGGCACGATACCGATTTCGCCCGCGAGTGTGGCGACGGCGGCGCGCATCGAGGGCAACCGCTCTGCAAGCGTCGCGGCGGCGTCGAGCGCGGCCTGGGCCGCCGCGCCATCGTCCAGCTTCGCGCGAGCCCACGGCCCGCGCCCGAGCAACGAATCCGGATGCCCCGAAGCTTCATCGAGCAGATCCTCGATTTGCGTCGCGACCTCCGACGTGAGCCGAGAGAGATCTGGGCCGCGCCACCGCGTCTGCGATTCGATCGGCGAGCCCAGGATCGCCGCCTGGAGCGCGTACGGAGAGCGGTTCGACGGCGTGAGCGGCGAGTGCATCCGGCGGTCGTGCGCGATAAGCCGCGCACGCCGATCGGCAAAGCGCGCGTTCAGGGCCGCTTCGTCCGGCTCGGGAGACTCGCGGATCGTCGCCAAGGTCTCCCCGATGCGGGCGACGACCGCCTTCTGCGAGACCGTCGCGCCATGGAGGTCGAGCGCAAGGTGGCCGAGGCCGGTCGCCTCCAAGCGCTTGAGCACCGCCTCTAGCGCCGCCCGCTTCTCCGCCACGAAGAGCACCCGCTTGCCCTCCGCGGCCAAGGTCGCCACGAGGTTCGCGATGGTCTGCGACTTGCCGCATCCAGGCGGCCCTTGGATGACCCCGTCGGAGCCGCCGACGACCGCTTGGACCACCGCCTGTTGGCTCGAGTCGGCGTCGAGAGGCAAGAACTCGCGCTCCGGCGGAAGGTCGTCCAAGGTCCGTGGCTCCACGGCCACGCGGCGGCCGCCGACGAGCGCCCTTGCGGACGCATCGCCCGCAAGCGCGGCCACGAGGTCGCTCTGGGCGAGCGCATCCCCGTTCTGCAAGTCGCGGACCATCGCCAGCTTCTGAAACGAGAAGTTGCCCACCACCGCGCGCGGCGCGACGCGGAAGCCGTCGAGGGGGACCGTCGCCTGAAGGCGGCCGATCATCGTCGCGGCATCCTCGCTCTCCTCGTCGAGATCGGGCTCGAAGCCCATCTCGCCGAGGATATGAAGCAAGGCGAGGTTGGCCCGTGGCACGCCGGAGCGCACGAGCATCGGCGTCGCTTTGCCTTCGACCGCCAGCGGCACCAGCACCGCCGCCGCCTCGGGCGGACGTCCGCCATCGTCCACCGGCCAAGTCGCCATGCCGTAGGCGAGGTAGAGCGTTTCCAAGCCGCGCTCCTCGCGATTGGAACGGGCCTTCCGAACGATCTCCTCGAGCCTCGCGGTCGCTTTCGGATCGTCCGGGACAAGCGTGGAAAGGGCCACCTTCGCCCCCATCAGCAACTCCTCGACCGCGCCTTCCCTTGCCCCCGCGAAATCGAGGGTACCGACCTTCAGATCGCGGAAGTACAGCAGGTTGTTGCGCCGGGACGTGTCGACGAGCCGCCGGGTCCAGGCCTCACGCGCCGCATCGACGGTTTGGCGACGGGATTCCGAGGGCTCGCTCATGGAGCCCTATTGTAGGCGCTCAGACGGTCGAAGGATCGGTGGACGGCACCACCGGAGTCGTCGTCTCGTCGAATGCCGCCCGGTTGTCGAGTTGGCCCGCGAACTGCGATTCGGCGTCCTTCGAGAGGTTCGTATAGAGCAGCGAGCCGCCGTGGTGCGCAAGCTCCGGCAGAATGCGGTCGAGCGTCGCGTCCTGGAGCATCATGAAGAGCGCGGCGGCTCCGGGCTGAATGTCCTTCGCCAGGCCCTTCATGAAGTCGTCGGAGATGCCGTAGTCGGTGATCGCGCCGCTTAGCGCGCCACCTGCCCCGCCCACGACCATGCCTAGCAAGGGGTTGAGGAACAGCAGACCGATGAGGCCGCCCCAGAGCACGCCTCCGAGGCCACCGGTGGCGGTGGTGTTCACCAACTGGTGAAGGTGGGCCTTGCCATCGGGATCGCGCGTAACGATACAGGCGTCCTCCAGCCGCGCCAGATAGCCGCTCTGGGCCTTGGCGATGACCTCGAGGGTCTGACGGGCCTGAGTCTCGCTCGGGTAAGTGATGGCGATGAG
>CAXUKB010000002.1:38382-43171 GCA_964251345.1 uncultured Fimbriimonas sp.
GCTAATGACGGCGAACAGTTGCGCAGGGTGGCCTATGGCGGCGGACGGCCGCCTACGATGGCCCACGACCGCGACCATGGCGATCGTGAGCCACGTTAGCCCTCGTTCGCAATGTTTGCCGCCGTCACCCCCGATTGACCGCCAGGCGGGCGGCGGTCTCCGTCACGCGCTTGCCTTGAAAACGCGCCGCGGCGAGAGCGGTCTCGTCGGGCGGAGTCTGGCCGTTGTCGCTCGCAAAGGAAACGCCGTACGGATTGCCCATCGCAAACTGAATGGGGTCGGCGTAGCCGGGCGCCACCACGATCGATCCCCAGTGATAGAACGTCGTAAGAAGGCTTAGGATCGTCGCCTCCTGACCGCCATGAAGGGTCGCGGCGCTGCAGAACGCGGAGCCGATCTTATCGACGAGCGCGCCCTTGCCCCAGAGCGGGCCGGTGGAATCGATAAAGGCCCGGAGCTGGGAGGCCGCGTTTCCATAGCGGGTCGGCGAGCCGAAGACGATCGCGTCCGCCCATTCCAGATCGCCGAGGGTCGCCTCGGAAATGCCATTGGTCTCTTCCAGGTGGGCCTTCCACCGTTCGTTCGACGCCACGGCCGATTCCGGCGCCGTCTCCTTGACCTTGAGCAACCGAACCTCGGCGCCCGACTCCCGTGCCCCTTGAGCGACGGCGTCGGCGAGCTTGTGCGTCCCTCCCGTGGAGCTGTAGTAGACGACGGCGACCTTAACCGGCATGATCGGTTCTACGCGACGGGAGACGGTCCGTCGTCGCGTTCGCGGTAAGACGCTTCGCCCCTTCGCCTCGAAGAAGAGAGGAATGGAAACCGTGAAGCTTGGCCGGACGGGCCTCGAGGTCTCGCGTATCTGCCTCGGTTGCATGACCTATGGCATCCCGAATCGGGGCAACCACCTCTGGACCCTCGACGAAGCGGCGAGCCGCCCCTTCATCCAAAAGGCGCTGGAACTCGGCATCAATTTCTTCGACACCGCCAACGTCTACTCCGACGGAACGAGCGAAGAGATCGTGGGACGTGCCTTGCGAGACTTCGCCAAGCGGGAGGAGGTCGTGATCGCCACCAAGCTCCACGGCCGGATGCGTCCGGGCCCCAACGGGGCGGGGCTCTCCCGCAAGGCGGTGATGACGGAGATCGACAACAGCCTCCGCCGCCTAGGAACCGACTACGTCGACCTATATCAGATCCACCGCTGGGACTACGGCACCCCCATCGAGGAGACCCTGGAGGCGCTGCACGACGTCGTCAAGGCGGGCAAGGCGCGCTACATCGGCGCATCGTCGATGTACGCGTGGCAGTTCGCCAAGGCACTTTTTCTCGCCGACCAGCACGGTTGGACCCGGTTCGTGTCGATGCAGAACCACCACAACTTGATCTATCGCGAGGAAGAGCGGGAGATGAATCCCTTGTGCGTCGATCAGGGCATCGCCACCATTCCCTGGAGCCCGCTCGCTCGCGGAAGGCTCACCCGCGATTGGAACGCCGAAACCGCGCGCTCCGAGACGGATGAGTTTGGCAAGACGCTGTACCACGAGTCGGACAAAACCGTCGTCGAGCGCGTCGCGGAGGTCGCGGCGGCACGCGGCGCGTCCCGTGCCACCGTCGGCCTCTCGTGGCTCCTTGGTAAGCCAGGCGTGACCGCGCCGATCATCGGGGCCTCCAAGCCCGGCCATTTGGAGGACGCGGTCGCCGCGCTCGGCCTCAAGCTGACCGACGACGAGATCGCCCGGTTAGAGGAGCCCTACCGTCCGCACGCCATCGCGGGGTTCGCCTGAACTCCTCGCAGACCTCGAGGGTCTAACGATTCATGCTTCGACGCTCTGAGATCACCGACGATCCAAAGAGCCCCGTTGGCCCCTTACCGTTCGGGATCCAAGAGGCATCGGGGGCGGGAGCGATCCCTTTCTTTTCCAATTTGCTCTTTTTGATCGCAGAGTCATGAGGATGGTATGAAGAGAGTTCGCAATCCATGCGGAAACCTGTTGCTTTTCGGCGAACTTTCGTCAACTTTCGTCACGTCTCGCGCGCAGAAGCGTCTAGCATCTCCAGTGATGGGCTTTAGCCGACGCGATCTTCTTGCCGCAGGCGGCCTTGCGGCCCTCGGGTCGTTGCCGGTGCTCGGGGAAGCAAAGGACAAGATGCCGAAGAAGCGGCGCGTTCTGCGCATCGCGCACATCACCGACCTGCACGTCCAGCCGGAAAAGGGCGCGGCGCTCGGGATGGAAAAGTGCATCGAGCACGCCCAACGACAAAAGCCCGACCTCATCATCATGGGCGGCGACCAGGTGATGGACTGCCTCGTTTCCGATCACGCTCGCGTGAAGCTCCAGTGGGACCTCTACGGCTCCGTTCTGCGCGCCAACGCGAGCGTTCCGGTGGTTCATACGGTGGGCAACCACGACGTCTACGGCTGGGCCAACCCCGCCCGCTCCCCTAAGGAATCGGGATACGGAAAGGCGTTCGCCCTCGACCGGATGCACCTCGCCCGTGGCTACCAAAGCTTCGACCGCGCGGGCTGGCACTTCGTCGTCCTCGACAGCATCGCCCCCCTGCGCGGGCGTGGCTACACCGCCAAACTGGACGACGAGCAGTTCGAGTGGCTTACCGAGGATCTCGCGCGCGCCCAAGGACGGCCCACCCTTCTCATCTCGCACATCCCGATTCTCAGCACCTCGGCGTTCTTTTTCGGCGAGAACGAGCGAACGGGCAACTGGCATGTGCCAGGTGCCTGGATGCACATCGACGCGCGTCGCATCAAAGACCTTTTCGCCCAGCACCCGACGGTCGTCGCGTGCATCTCCGGTCACATGCACATGGTCGACCGCATGAATTACCAAGGCGTCCGCTACTACGGAAACGGCGCGGGCTGCGGGAATTGGTGGACGGGTCCCATGCAGGGCGTCGGCAACGGCTACGGCATCGTGGAGCTGTTCAGCGACGGAACCGTGACCAACCAGTACATCGAGTACGGTTGGAAACCGATGGCGTAAAGAGGCGCCGACGGGGGCAAACGTCGGCGTTTCCCCGCAACGGTAAGCTCTCCTCATGAAGCGCCGCCCATTCGGCAAGCACGGATTCGACGTCGGGGAGATTGGGTTCGGAGCTTGGGCCATCGGCGGAAGCTGGGGTCCCCAAGGAGAAGACGACTCGCTCGCCGCACTGGACCGCGCGCTCGACTTAGGCGTGGATCTGATCGACACCGCCGCCGGCTACGGAAACGGCCGGAGCGAGCGGCTCGTCGCGCGCGCAATCGCAGGACGCGAAGGGATCACCGTCGCCACGAAGACCCCGCCCGCCCCCGGTGATTGGCCGCCTTCGCCCTACGACGATCCCGACGACCGCTACGGCGAGACGTACCTAAGGGAAAACCTCGCCGAACGGCAGGCCAATCTGGAGACCGAACGGGTCGACGTCCTCCAGCTTCACACCTGGACTCGCGCCTGGAACGACGACCCGATGCCCCTCGCCCGCCTCCGGAGCCTGCAGGCCGACGGGAAGATCGGCCTCATCGGGGTTTCGACGCCGGAGCACGACCAAAACTGCGTGATCGACCTCATGCGCGATGGCTGGGTCGACACGGTTCAGGTGATCTACAACCTCTTCGAGCAGGAGCCCGCCGCCCAGCTTCTCGATGTGGCGGGCGAGACGGGTACCGCGGTGATCGTCCGCGTCGTGTTCGATGAGGGCGCGCTCACCGGCCGCTTTACCAAAGAGACCGTCTTCGCCGAAGACGACTTCCGGCGCGGCTATTTCGCCGGCGACCGTCTGGAGCGGGCCGTCGCCCATGCCGAAGAGATCCGCAAAGACCTCGAGGGCACCGGCTACACGATGGCGCAGGCGGCGATCAAGTTCGCCCTCGCCCATCCGGCGGTCAGCGTCGTGATCCCAGGCATGCGCAACGCCGCCCAAGCGGAGGCCAACTGCGCGGTCAGCGACCTTCCCGACCTTTCCGAGGATCTGCTCGTACGGTTGCGCCGCCACAACTGGCGCCGTGCCTTCTGGTACGGCGGAAAGTCCTGAGCGGGACAGGGGACGGGGCGGCACGACGTTCCCTCTTCCCTCTTCCCTCTTCCCTCTTCCCTCTCGGAGTATCCTCCGCTCGTGCGCGCATGCCTCGCCGCCCTCTTCCTCCTCCTCGCCCCGCTTACGCGGGCCGACCGTCTGATCACCGTCCCGACCGCGCGCAAGCTGCTCGACGGCTCGGTACGGCTGGAGAGCCTGCGGCAGTTCGGCGCCGGTGGCTACGGGACGGACTACCTTGCGGTGGGTCTTGGGCCATCCTTCGAGGCCGAAGCGCGGCTTCTCGAGCGTGCGGGGCGCGATCCGCGCCTTACGGGCGATCTTACGTACAACGTCATCGCGCCTTTAACCGGCTTCTCGCCCGGTCTCGCCTTCGGCGTGCAGGACATCGCCGCCGCGACCCACACCGGACCACGCGCCTTCGCCTGCGCCACGATTCGGAATGGGTTCGATCACGGCAACGTTCCCTTCGACGTGACCAGCGGCCTCTTCGTCGGCCGCCGAACTTCGCCGTACGTCGGCGTGAGCGTGCCGGTCTATCGATGGCTCCGTCTTCTGGCGGAGAACGACGGTTATGAGGGGCAGGCCGCCTTAGAGGCCCTTCCCGTTCGCGGGATGCGGCTACGTCTCGTGGGCGAACGCGGACGGGTGCTGGGGTCGTTCGGCTATACGGCGCGGTTTAAGTAGCGGCACCTGGAGGGGCCCCCTCAGGATCGGTACCGCTTGACGAGATCTAGAACCTGCCGGAACGCGAAGT
>CAXUKB010000003.1:0-3862 GCA_964251345.1 uncultured Fimbriimonas sp.
GGGTTCTCGTCGAGGAAGTTGCGCGCGTTGTCGCGGCCCTGTCCGAGTCGCGTCTCGCCGTAGTTGAAGTAGGTGCCCGCCTTGCTGACGACCTCGCGGACCACGGCGACGTCGAGCAGATCGCCCGAACGAGAGATGCCTTTGCCGAAGATCATGTCGAACTCGGCCACGCGGAAAGGCGGGGCTACCTTGTTCTTGACGACCTTGACCTTCGTTCGCGAGCCGATCTGATCGGTGCCGACCTTGATCGCGTCGCCCTTGCGGACCTCGAGGCGAACCGAGGCCCAGAACTTCAGCGCCCGGCCGCCAGGCGTCGTCTCCGGGTTGCCATACATCACGCCGATTTTCTCGCGGAGCTGGTTGATGAAGATCGCGGCGGTGCGAGACTTGTTCAACGAGCCGCCGAGCTTGCGCAAGGCCTGGCTCATCATGCGCGCCTGGATGCCGACATGGCTGTCGCCCATCTCGCCTTCGATCTCGGCCTTCGGCACGAGCGCGGCGACGGAGTCGATCACCACGATATCGAGCGCCCCGGACTTGATCATTGCGTCGGCGATCTCAAGCGCCTCTTCGCCGTTGCTCGGTTGGGCGAGGTAGAGCTTGTCGACGTCCACACCCAAGGCGCGGGCGTACTCGGTGTCCATCGCGTGCTCCGCGTCCACGTAGAGCGCGAGCCCGCCCGCCTTCTGCGCCTCGGCGACGACGTGGAGCGCGAGGGTCGACTTGCCGCCTGACTCCGGACCGTAGATCTCGGTGATGCGTCCGCGGGGCAATCCACCCACGCCGAGCGCCATGTCGAGCGAAAGCGAGCCGGTGGGGATCACCTCGATCTGCGTGTGCGTGTTCTCTCCCATGCGCATGACGGCGCCCTTGCCGAAGGCGCGCTCAACCTGGCTCAAGGCCTGTTCTAGGGCTCTCGTGCGGTCGCCGCCGTACTCGACGGGAGCGGCCTTTTCGACGGGGGAAGCGGAACTCTTTCTCACGGTGTTCCTACGATTCTAGCAGACATTTGTCCCGCTATACGAAAGGAAAGCGACTTTTTTGCGCGGCTCCGATCGGGCAAGCCGAACCGAATTTCGTTGCTCGGTTTAGAGCGCTTGATAGGAAAGTCGCGACTGTGTTTTCGATGATCGTTGCTGAGCCTTCTGAGCTTGCGACGTACCGCTCAGGCAACGATGCTTCGAGGGTGATGATCTCGCGTAAAGGCGTGACAAGGGCCTTCCTTAGAAAGTGTCGTACGCCACCGACGTCGCGACGCGCAGCGCGGTGGACGCTTCGGCGGGGGGCTAGAGACGGTTTCGTTCTGGTCACTTGCCATCGCTCTCGTCTCCGACACGTCGGCGCCGGTCTTTGCGACCGGGCGGGTCGGCTCTGGCAAATTCTCCGGTAACACCGAGAACGGCCTGAGCACCACGTCGTTCGTGTCGATCTTCAACCCGACGCCCGAATCCGCCAGCATAGGCGCGCTCGCGGTCGGCGTGCTGGCCCTGGTCCGCCGCCGCAAGGCGTAAGCGGACGGTCGGTCGGTCCCGCGGCGGTTAGTTCAGCCGCAGGATCGCAAGGTTGAGCGCCGTCGCAACCCCCACCCAAACGACGGCGGGAACGATCATCCAAGCCGCTAAACGGTCGCGCCGGGCGAAAGCCGGGACGGTGGCGGCAAGGGTGAGCAGGAGCGCGGCGCACACGCCGAGCGCGACCCCCAGCTTTCCGAAACCGAAGAAGGCCCAAGGCCATAGGGCGGTGAGGGCGATCGCCGTTCCCCAAAAGGTGAACGCCAGCCCTTTCGGTCCCTCGGTGCGCCAGACGCGCCACGCGGCAACGCCGAGCAGCGCGTCCAGCACCGTCCATACCGGCCCGAACACGGGCGAAGGTGGGGTCCAAGCGGGCTTCAAGAGCGCCGGATAGAGGGTCTCGACGCCGCGTCCGGCACCCAAAGCCCCGATCGCGCCCGCGGCGTAGGCCGCGGTAAGCCAAAGGAGCAAGGCGATCTTGGGGTTCGGACGCTTCATGCGGAATCTTTCGAGGCTTGCCTGCCCGTAAGGATCATGATGCTTCCTGCGCTCCTTTCCGTGCTCCTCGGCAATCAGGCACCGAACCCTCCCATGTCCGCCGCCTCTCCGGCTCGACTGGTCGGCGCCTCGATGTTCAAAAACGGCTTCGCGATCACCCAGTGCGTGATCGACGTGTCCAAGCCGGGCGCGACGATCGTCATACCCATTCCCCAGGGGGCGCTGGGGACTCTCTGGTTCACGCCGAGCGAAGGGATCACCCTCGATTCCGTGGTCGTCGAGAACGAGCCCGTTCCCACGACGGCCACCCGCACCGTGTCGTCGATCGACGAGCTGATCGATCTGAACGTCGGGAGCATGGTCACGCTCGTCGTCGCGGAGAAGGAAGGACCCCCGAGCCGCTTGTCCGGCAAGCTCGTCGGCGCCACCGGGAGCGTGCTCGTGATCGAGGGCTCGGACACGACCCGCGGGATCGCGCGGAGCACCGTCCTCAGCATGGAAGGAAAGGGGCTGAAGTGGAGCTCGACGTCCGAGTCGTCAAGCCCGCGACGGGTGATGCGCGTTCGAACGTCCGGACGAGCCGGCCACGTCGGAGTCGTCGCCCTGGAGCGTGGCCTGACGTGGTCGCCGAGCTACGCCGTGAACCTCGGACCTGACGGAAAGGACTTGACGATCGTCGCGAAGGCCACGGTCGTGAACGAATTAGAGACGATGAACGACATCGATTGCCGATTCGTAACCGGCTTTCCCAATCTGCCCTTCGCGGATCAGGCGGATCCCCTCGTGTCGGGTCTCTCGCCCTTCGAAGGCAATCGGGGCAGTTTCGACGGGGGCGCTTTCGGCGGCCAAGGGGCCGCGCCCTTCACCAATCGGGAATCGCGGCGCGGAGGCAACGTTGGGGTGCGGGCCGAGGACGCGGCGGCCCTCCAGTCGACGCAGCAAGCGGGTGAGGCGCTGGGGGAACTGTTCTTCTACCCGCGTAAGGGGGTTTCGGTCGGCGAAGGGGGACGTGCCGCGTACACCCTGTTCTCGGCGACCGTGCCCTACGAGACCGTGTACGCCTGGGACCTCAACGATCCCGCACCCGGCCTCGCGACGTTCACCGCCCGCATTCCGCCGCCGGGAGAACCCTCCGCCGACGAGATCTGGCAGACCCTGCGTTTTACGAACGCGGCGCGGGTTCCCTTCACCACCGCCCCCGCGACGACCTTCGAGAACGGAAAGATCCTCGGCCAAGACATCCTCCGTTACGTCTCACCCGGCCAAACCGCCGAACTTCGGGTCACCCGTTCGCTCGACGTCTCCACGGACTTCACCGAGGAGGAGATCGGCCGGGAGCGCGGCTTCGTGAAAGAAAAGACGAAGGAGCGTGACCTTCCGATCTTCGACCGGGTGACCGCGAAAGGGACCCTCACGATCGTCAACCGCAAGCCGACTGCGATCAAGATGAGGATTCGCAAACCGTTCACCGGCACGTGGGGCTCGGGCGAGGGCTCGCCTCGGATAACGGCGTCCGCCGCCGGACTGCGCCTCCCAAATCCCACTGGCGTCGCCGAATGGACCCCGACGATCGCGCCGGGCGCGACGCTCAAGCTGACGTACACCGTCCGGCTGCTTGTGGGTGTCCGCGGGGAGTAGAGCCGCCTTCCCGCTTCCCCCGGCGCTTCTTGGTAAGGACGGAGGCCGTCGCTCGTCTTTACCCTGATGATTCCTTCGCTTGTGCTCGCGCTCCTCACGCCGTCGACTCCCGCGCGCCTCGTCGGCGCCTCGCTGTTCAAGAACGGCTTCGCCGTGGTGACCCGCCAGATCGCCGTCGCGACGGCGGGGTCGACCACGGTGGTGTCGGTCCCGCA
>CAXUKB010000003.1:3872-36272 GCA_964251345.1 uncultured Fimbriimonas sp.
CTTTGGTTCTCTCCCAGCGAGGGGTTGCACCTGGATTCGGTGGTGGTCGAAGACGAGTCGCAGGACGGGACGCGTCCCGCCGACAGCATCGACGCGGTGCTCGGCGCGAACGTCGGACGGACGGTGACCCTGGTCTTGGCCGACGTCCCCAACTCGAAGCGGCTCACCTGCCGTCTCGTGAGCGCCGCTGGGTCGATCGTCGTGGTGGAGGCCGACACGACGCGGGTCATTCCCAAAGGATCGGTGATCGGCGTGGAAGGGAACGGGCTGAAGGCGAGCCTGCCCGCGCCCGGACTGCGGCGGGTTCTTCGCCTGCGCACGAGCGGAAAGCCCGGGACGGTGACCGTCGTCGGCTTCGAGCGCGGCCTGACCTGGGCGCCCGCCTACGCGGTGACCCTGTTGCCGGGTGGCAAGGAGCTCAGTCTCGTCGCAAAGGCGACCGTGCTCAACGACTTAGAGCCGCTGAGCGGCGTCGAGTGCCGCTTCGTCACGGGCTTTCCCAACATCCCGTTCATGGACGAACTCGACCCGCTCGTCGCCCCGATGGCGGTGGCGCAGATGGTCGGCATGGCGGCGCCGGGTGGAGGCTTCGCGAACCGCGGCGGATTCGGAGGAGGCGGCGGCATGGGCAGTGCGGCGAACCGCTTCTCCGGCCAGCAGATCGCCTTTATTGGCGCCGATCCCACGGACAATAGCCTCGTAGTGGCGGGGCAGGCGCCGAACGGGGCGTACCGCGAAGAACTGTTCTTCTACCGCCAGCCGGGCGTGGTGCTGAGCCGGGGCGGTCGCGCGGCCTACACCCTGTTCCGGACGAACGCGCCTTACGACACGCTCTACACCTGGGACATCGGCGACCCCTCGCCCGGCGCGTCGCAGTTCGTGCCGCGCATCCCCGTTCCCGGCGCACCCTCCACGGAGGAGGTTTGGCAGACCCTGCGCTTCCAGAACACCGCGAAGCTTCCGCTCACCACGGGCCCCGCCACGACGTTCAGCGAGGGCGAGATCGTGGGGCAGGACACGATGAAGTACGCCTCTCCCGGTCAGCACGCGGAACTAAGGGTCACCCGCTCGCTCGATCTCGCCTCCGACGCGTCCGAGGAGGAGACGGGTCGCGAGCGCGGATTTGTGAAGCGGAGCGACAACTACCCCATCTACGACCGGGTGACGTCGAAGGGAACGCTCTCCATTACGAACCGCAAAGCGAAAGCGGTTAAGGTAAGAATCCGAAAATCGTTCACGGGCGAGTGGATCTCCGGCGAGGGCGACCCGAAGGTGATCCCCACCGCCGCCGGCCTGCGCCAGCCGAATCCGACGGGTCTCGCCGAGTGGACCGTCGATCTCGAGCCCGGCGCGACGAAGCGGCTGACCTACTCCGTCCGGCTTCTGGTCAATCCTTAGGCACAGAAGGGACTGACACCCCCTTAATACCTCAGGGTTTGGAGTCGAAGGCGCCAGCCTTCGCAGGGGCTTCCAGCAGAAACGTAAGCCGTTCAGACATCTGCAGGCTGTCCGAAGGCTAGCGCCTCCGACTACAACGCTTCGCGTTAGTCAGGCTGCCTTGCCGCCTATAGAATCTCGATGAGCGCGGCGTTCGGCGGAACCGGCTCGGACGAGAAGACCGCGGCGAGGCGGCCTTCCGCCTCGTCGGCGGCGGCTCCGTCGGCCGCGTGGATCTCCAGCAGGGGACCGCCTTTCGTGAGGCGGGCTCCCACCGTCGCGTGGAGGACGATTCCGACGCGAGGGTCGATTGCGTCGGCTTTCGTCTTGCGTCCGCCGCCCAGGTCGACGACCGCTTGCCCCACTCGCTCCGCGTCGATCCGGGCGAGCCAGCCGTCGTGCGCCGCCGGCACCGTCCGAACGACGGGAGCGTGGGAGAGGTCGTCGGGAAAGCTGCCCGTCGCGCCCTGCGCTCGGAGCCAGGCCTGGAAGCGCTCCGCCGCCGCGCCGGACGCGAGGATTTCCCGGGCGCGGTTCTTCACGCCCGCCGTCTCCAGCGCGAGTCCGGCGAGATCGAGGCAGAGATCGCGGAAGCGGGCGACCGGCGGGGTCAGGGGCGCACCGGACAGCACGTCCCATGCCTCACGCACCTCGAGCGCGTTGCCCACCGCCGCGCCGAGGGGCGTCGACATGTCGGTGATCGCGCACCGAACCCGCAGGCCGCACCGCTCGCCGACGGTGCGGAGCGACCGGGCGAGCGCCCGCGCCTCCGGCAAGGTCCGCATGAACGCGCCGGAACCGCACTTCACGTCGAGCACGACCGTCTCCGCGCCCCCCGCGATTTTCTTCGAGAGAATAGACGAGACGATGAGGGGAAGGCTGGCGACGGTCCCGGTGGCGTCGCGCAAGGCGTACAGCACGCCGTCGGCGGGCGCGAGCCGCGCCGTTTGGCCGCCCAGGGCGAAGCCGACCCGTTGGGCGACGTCGAGCAGCTCCTCCGGCGAGAGATCGAGGCGCAGCCCGGGGACGGAAGCGAGCTTATCGAGGGTGCCGCCGGTGATGCCGAGACCGCGACCGCTCATCTTGACCATCGTAAGGCCGCAGGCGGCGAGTAGCGGTAGGAGAACGAGGGTGGTCTTGTCGCCTACGCCGCCCGTCGAGTGCTTGTCGACCCAAGGCCGGGGCAGACCCGAAAGGTCGAGCCGTTCGCCGCTCTCGGCCATCGCGACGGTCAGCCCGGCGGTCTCCTCCTCGTCGAGAGGGTTGAGGTAGGCGGCCATAAGCCACGCGGCAAGCTGATAGTCGGGCACGGACCCCTCGGCGGCGGCTTGGGCGAGGGCACGTAACTCCGCGGCAGGGTGCCGTTCGCCGTCGCGTCGCCGGGCGATGATGGGGAGGAGGGTCATTGAGGCAAGAGGGAAGGGTGAAGAGGAATGGATACTCCCCTTTTTCCTCCCTCTTCTTACCCTTTCCCTCTAAAGTTCACACCCACGTCGAGGCGCGGCGGAAGATCTTGTAGTCGACCGGACGGCGGACGTGGCCGAACACGAAGTCGGGCCATCCCGCCATGAAATCGAGTTCGTACTCTTCGGGCGGCGCGATGAGGACGAGGGGAACGGGGCTGGCCGTCGGGTGGGCCATCTTCGCTTGGGCGAACCGCTCGTAGCCCGCGATCTTGTGGGGCTCCGCGAGGGTCGCGAGGAGGTCGACGAACAAGAGATCGGCGCCCTCGGCGGCGTCGAGAGCGGCCGCCCAGTCCTCGAACACGTCGCAGGTATAGGGCTCGAAGCCTTTGCGCGCCTCCTCGGCCATTTCCGCGTCCTTGGTGATCAAGACGAACCTCATGCGCCCCCTACTTTACTCGTGCCGGGTTCCCGGCGGGAAGCGACATCGAAAGAATCGAAGGTTCTGCGTCCCCTACAAAGATTTAATGTAAAAACCCGCCCAATATTGCGGATTTACGATCAATAATAGAGATCGTTCAAGACCGATCCCTCGACGTGGAGGGCCTTGGCGCGGGCGAGAAGAGCAAGAGACGATGAACGCAGTCGACATGATCGTACGCCCAGAAGGAGCTCGCACCGACGAGGATCTGCGCCGATTTCAGGAGATGGTGGGCGACACCAAACGGCGCGCTTACACCATGGCGCTCCAGCTCACCCGCAATCCTTCGGATGCGGAGGATCTCATGCAGGACACGTACGTCAAGGCTTGGCGCGGTTTCGACACGTACATGCCAGGCCGTCCGTTCCTAAACTGGCTCCTGCGCATTATGCAGCGCGCCTACCTGGACGCGCGCCGACGGGACAACCCGATCCGCAAGGCTGAGAGCCTCAACTCCATGGTTTCCCCCAGCGACGGTGAAGTCCAAGAGCTTCCGATCGCCGACGAGGGGCCGACGCCCGACGAGCGGGTGATGAGCGAAGAGTTCCGCGTCGCTCTAATGAGCGCGCTGGACGAGCTTCCCGAGGTTTATCGATCGGCGATCGTACTCTGCGACCTGGAGTCGCTAAGCTACAGCGAGATCGCGGAGCGTCAGAACACCACCATTGGCACCGTCCGCTCCCGCATCCATCGGGGCCGCCGCCTTTTGCGCGATCTCTTGGTGAAGAGCGGAGCCGTCGCCGGTTAGGGGAACGGACCGCGAGAGCGTCCCTCGGGACCTCTCGACTTTCCTCCTGGTAACCTCCCTTTCGTGACCGTCTCCTTCGGCCTCGGGGCGTTGCGCGCCGAGTGGGTGCGCGCCGTGGTTTGCGTCGGCACGTTCGACGGAGTTCATCGGGGTCACCAAGCCGTCATCGGCGAAGCCGCCCGTCAGGCGTCGGCAGCGGAGCTTCCGCTCGTCCTCGCGACCTTCGACCGCCACCCCGCCGCCATCCTCAAGCCGGATCGATGCCCCAAGGCGCTCGCGCCGCTCGAAGAAAACCTGCGTGAGTTCGCCGCGCTCGGCGTCTCGGCCGCAGTCGTCCTGCCCTTCGATGCCGCCATGGCGGCGATGAGTGCCGATGCGTTCTTGGAGGAGGTTTTGCGCGACTCGTTTCGGGCCGACCGGCTCGTCGTCGGCCACGACTTCGCGATGGGCCGGGGACGCGAGGGGACCGCGGAGTGGCTGGCCGCGCGGCTGCCGACGACGGTGGTGGCGCCGTTCGAGATGGATGGGGAACGGGTCAGTTCCAGCGCGATCCGGCGGGCGGTCGCTACGGGCGACATGACCACCGCGGCTCACCTGCTCGGGCGTCCGTTCACCCTCACCGGCGTGGTGGTCGGCGGCCAACGGCTCGGGCGAACCCTGGGCTATCCCACGGCGAACCTCGCGCGCACGATCGACGGCGCGCTGCCCGACGATGGCGTTTACGCCGCCTGGTTCGAGGGGCCAAGCGGCCGGTTTCCCGCCGCGCTCGCGATCGGCACGCGTCCGGCGGTGGGGGGCGGTCCGCGCTCCATCGAGGCCTATCTCATGGACTACGACGGCGCGTCGCTCTACGGCGCCGCCTGCCGCATCGAGGTCGTGGCGCGCATCCGCGGCGAGTGGAATTTTCCGTCGCTCGACGCGCTCGTCGAGCGCATGGGGAAGGACGTGGAGGAGATTCGGGAAGCCCTAAGGAAGGGCGGGCCGGAGAAGAGCCGGAGCGGTTCCCCGTTTTCCTCTTCCCATTGACCTTTTCCCCGATTCCTGCGTAACAAACCTTAAATGAAACGTGCGTATGCGGTCCTTGCCTTGGTCCTTCTCATCGTCGTGGGTTTCCGAGTCCTGACCCTGACGTTAGGGCAGAAGGACGACGCGACGCTGATCAAGGATTCTTTACGGCAGTCGCTGGAGGCGAGCCGGAAAGGCGAACCGGGCGGTGTGCTGGATCTCCTCAGCAATTCGCTTACCGTGAACGGCGAGAGCCAGAGCGGAATGACGACTCAGGTCGCCGATTTCATCCGTAAGCAACGGCCGGAGGTCGAGGTCGAGAATCAGCAGCCGATCGTCACGGGCGACGAAGCGCGGATCACCTCGCCGGTCACGATCAAGGCGGACATCCCGATCGTGGGCAGCCAAACGATCCAGATGAAGGACGTCGTGCTGACCTTTCAAAAGGAGACCGCCCGTTCGCTGCTGATCTTCCCCGTAAAGAAGTGGCGTCTCACCGGCGTCACCGCCCCGTCCGACGGTCTTTCCGGCCTCGCAGGCATGGGCTTCGGAGGCTAGGGTTCGTCTCCGGGAAGGTGGCCCAGAATTCGTCGGAGTTCACCTATGTCACGGAGATCTTTGTCCCTTCCTGAGGCCTTTTTGGTGAGAACGTAGTCTTCAAGGGACAGAAAGGCGACGGGCACGTCGTTGAGCTCGCCCGAAACGCGCCGCTCCCAGGCCTCATCGAAGTCGCAGCCATCGAGAAACGTGAGCACGTCCACCTGGTCCGGAGGAACTCCAAGCACGAACATGTTCCGCGAAAGAGTAAATTGGCGTTCGCCTTCGTCACCGATCTGAATTTCAAACCTCGCAAGTGCCGCGCGGATGCGCCGAGCCGACTCCGCCGACCGTCGGACCCAAAGATTAAGATCGTAAGTGTTCCGTGGATATCCGTAGAACGCCAGCGCGCGGGCTCCAACGATCAAGAACTCAACATCGTGGGACCGAAACGAATCGATAAGATCGCGTAAGTCGTCGGAGATCGGTTCCATTCGATGCCTCCATGATCTGCCGCTGGAATTGGAGCCTCTCCTGAGGCGACATCTCGCGGTACATCCGCGCATCCTCCTCCGCTTTCGTCTCGGGATCGACGAACCGGAAAGTGCGTTCGATCTTGCGCATCGGTGGATTGTACTACGCGTAGAGCCCCGCCAGTCCCCCCTGAATTCCAGGGAAGACGGACGCCGGATCCTCGAGCCGAAGGGCGGACGCCAAGACGGTCCGCGCGTCGGTTCCGACCCGCAGATCGCCCACCGAGTCGAGGTCGGTAAGGCCCGGCCAGGAGCCATGGAAGCCGCCGCGAACGCTGCCTCCGAGGAGGAACGCGGGCGCGGCGCGGCCGTGGTCGGTACCCAGGCCCGCGTTCTCGCCCACCCGCCGTCCGAACTCGCTCATCACGACCACGGCGACGCCGTCGAGCTCCGGACCGAGGTCGGTCGCAAAGGCGGCGAGGGCGCCGGAGAGCTCCGTCATCAGGCGCGAATGGAAACCGTCTTGACCCACATGGGTGTCCCATACGCCGTGGTCGAGACAGGCCGCCTCCAGCCCGACTTTGGCGCGCAGGAGCATCGCGACCTGCTGCAGGCCGTCCGCGAGGTCGCTCTTGGGATAGCGTGCGCCGTGGTGCGGGCGGTAGGCGGCGGGATCGAGAGCGTGGAGCGTGTCGAGGGTCGCCAGGGTCTCCCGTCCGGCTTGGCGTACCGCGTCGTGGCCGTCGGCGTACATCGCGTCGAGCGTCTTTCGGAAGGCCGGATCGTCCGGAAGACGGAAGTCGCCCACCGACCGGAGGGCGAGCGCGGGCGGGCCGCCCCGAAGCATCTCCGGCAAGGTGTCGCCATGCGCGATCGCCCGCAGGGGCGAGGGACTCTCGGGCGCGGTCGCGGCCAGGTAGCGGGCAAGCCAACCTCCCGCCGCGCCGCCCCGCTCCATGGCGGCCATCGCCTCGAAGTGGCTCCGACTCCGGTCCTCCGAACCGACCGCGTGGACGATCGCGAGCTTGCCGCCCGTCCAGAAGGGGAAGAGCGGGGCGAGGGCCGGGTGGAGGCCAAAGCCTTCGCCGAGATCCTGCGTTTTCCGGACGGCTAGGGTAGGACGGGCATCGAAGTAGGCGGCGCCCTCCCGGTGGGGAACGACCATGTTCAGGCCGTCCGCGCCGCCGCGCAAAAAGATGTGGACGATGGGCCGGACCGGCGTCTTGGAGAACGAGGCATCGGCGAGGGCGCTTCCGCGCGACATCCAGCCGACGAGCCCGAGCGCGCCCCCCAGCAAAACGGATCGGCGGGTCACGACGGTGGCGTTCGTCGTGGGTGAGAGCAACGCCATCTCGGGACAGGTCTTTACATCCATTGGAACTCCGGAGACGCGAGCCACGCCGTCAGGTCGCCGCCCGCTCCGGGACGAACAGTTGCGGGGTCTTTCGACCGGATCGAGGTTCCGGCGATCGCGTCGTTGCCCAAGGCGTAAGCGAATCCCCAGCGGGGCAGCATGGCGCTCGCCCAGGCCTCGGTACGAACGGGGTAGCCGTCGGGCATGGGCCACTCGTGGGGCGCGTGCCCCATGAGGCGCAGATGGTCGAGGAGCGCGCCGCCGCCGTCCGTGTAGGCGTCCGTCGCCCGGAGCGCCGCGACGACGAGATCGAACGGACGGCGCAGGAGCGGCGGACCGTCGACGATCTCCGGTCTTTCGAGGATCGGGCGCAGGGTCGACTTGACGTCGCCTCGCGAATCGAGGAACGCCCGTTCGACCCTTGCTTGAAGGGCCGGTGCGTCGCCCACGAAGCGCCGCACGAGCTTGCGGGCAACGTGGCGCGCGGTGGCGGGATGGAGGCAGACGATGCGCCACACCGCGTCCGCGTCATGCTCGCCTCCTCCCGCGGGAATCCGTTGTCCGAGGACGGTCTTGGCGCCGTCGTCGTGCCGCTCGGGATCGAAGCGCAGATGGCCTTTGGGGCGGAGGAAGCGGGTTTCGAGGGTCCAGCCGGAAAGGCAGCGGGCGACTTCCATCACGTCCCGTTGGAAGTAACCGCCGTCGACGCCGAGGGTATGAAGCTCCAGCAGCTCGCGGGCGTAGTTCTCGTTGGGGTGGGCGCGGTCGTTGCGGTCGTTATCGAGGTAGACGACCATCGCGGGCGACCGCATGCTGGCGCGGATCATCTCGGGGAAGGAGCCGAGCGCGTGCTTGCGGGCGACCGTTTCGCCGTCCATGCCGAGCCGAAAGGCGGCGTCGTCCTTGTGGGCGTAGACGTTGAGGTGGTCGGACCAGAACTCGGCCATGCGCTCGTGGAGCGGATTCGCGCCGTACGTCGCGCGGAGGAGCGCCGCCGTCCGCAGCCCTTCGAGAACCCGCTCCTTGGGCAGGTCCATGAGCTCGATCGAATCGGCGTGGAGCGCGTCGACCCGGCTGAGGAGGAGTTCGAGACGGGGCTCTTCCGGTTCGTCCGCGGCGAGAAGCCGGTCGACGAGCGCCGCCCGCCCGAGCGCGTGAGCACGAGCAAGGTCGCCGGGACGCGGACCGAACCCTGCCCGATCGAGAAGCCGGCCTTCCGCCGTGGCGCCGCTCGGCGCGGGCAACGGTTGGGCACGTTGGGCGAGCTGTCCGGCTACCGGGGCGCACCCCGCGAGAGTCGCCGCGGTCCCCGCGAGGATCGCCCGACGCGTCACCCCCTCCTTTCGCTCCGGCGAGAGGAGGGGGACGGGGGGTAGAGAGTCGTTGCGTCGCACGCTACGCCTCCACGGTGGCCTCGCGGCGCGTGAGGCCCGACCAGCCCGCGCCCAAGGCGACGACGAATGCGGCGGGGGCGAAGAGGAACCAGCCAAGCACCGGGAAGAGGCTTGCCGCGACAAGGAAGCCGGCACCCCGCAGGAACGCCGGATACTCGCCCATTTCGGGCGAGAGCATCGCAATGCGGCGGCCCGCGACCCGGGCGAGGCCCGCGAGGCCCAGCGCGGCGAGCGCGAGAACGGCAAGCACGAGGACGAGCCCGAGGAGCTTCGCACCCGGACCCGTCTTCAGCAAGACCAAGCCGAGGAAGCCGAAAAGGAGGGGAAGCAGCCCGCGGACGAAGGCTCCCTTCGTCGCCCCCGAGGCCCGCGCCGCCTGCGCGGGGAAAAGCAGCCCCATCGTCACCGTCATCGCCCACGCCGTGCCGCCAAGGCCCGTGAGGAAGGCGACGATGCCCATCACATCACCGATCGTGACCATCGTAACGTTCAGGGTAGCGCGGCTTTCCGAGACTTGGGACCTTCGGCGCGACCCTTGCGCCGAAAGGCGCGCGATCCCTTAAGCCGTGAGGGCCAGCAGGGCGAAGGTCGCGAGCCAATGCTCCCCCATGTAATCGTCCGCGAGGTGTGGCATCGCCGCTTCCAAGTGGCGCTCGGCGGCTTCTTCCGCATGGGGAAGGTGAGGGACGAGGCCGCGCAGGCACCAGGCTCGGCTCAGGTTCAGCCCGTCGAGGTGAGCGATCTGGCCGTCCGTGCGGTCGGACACGCGTGCCGGAGCCTGGAGGCTCGGCGGAACGTCCGGCAGGAACGTCGCAAGCCATGCGGGGAACGTCGCCGCGGGCAGGACCCGGCGCATGAGGAGCGCCTCGGTCAGGGTGGGCGAGAGAAAGTCGTTGCCGCTCGGCTCCACGGCCGGGCACGCGCGGTCGTCGCCGAACCAAGCCTCGGCGCGCACGGCGATCTTCCTGGCGAGTGCCTCGTCGTGGGTCGTCGCCCACTCGTGGGCAAGGATCAGGGCGAACGCGGTGTTCGAATGGACCCCGTGGCGAACGGGATAGTCGAGGCGCTCCAGATACTCGCCCAATCCGCCCGCGATCCGGCGCGCGAGGGGTTCGACGGCATTCGCCCACGGGGCGTCGTGCCTCGTCATTTCTCCGTGCAACGCGAGAAACCACGCCCAGCCGTAAGGCCGTTCGAAGGAGGGATGGCGCTCGAAGTAGGCCGTCTCGCCCGCGACCTTCTCCGGAGTGAAAAGCGCGGTAGCTCGGACGCGAATCTCCGCGGCGGCGGCGAAGTCGGGAAAGAGGCGCAGAAGCCGGACGAGTTGCCACCAGCCGTGGACGCAGCTGTGCCAGTCGAGACTGCCGTAAAAGATCGGGTGGAGCGCGGAAGGACGCAGGTCCTCCGGACCGCCCATGACATGAACGAGGATGTGGGGGTACTCGCGCCCCACGTGGCCGAGGGTGAGTCGTGCGAAGCGTTCGGCCAGTTCGAGGGTCACGCCACGTCCGCCGGATCGACGACCGCGATGCCGGCACGGCTCCAGTCTTTGTCGCGCGTCAAGAACACGTCGCAACCCTCGAGCAGTCCCGTTGCGACGTGGATGGCGTCGGGTGTTTTTAGACCGAGAATCCGCAGGTCGATGGCACGTTCTAAAACGGCGGCGTCAATCGGCCGGACGACGATTTTCGTCCGTCTAAGGAAATCGAGGTAAGCCGTTTCAAGCGTCATGTCACCGAGTTCGCGAGGTTTGACGAGCGTTTCGAGGAGCGTAAGTTCGCTCGTGACCGCAACGAGGTCCCTGCGGTCGATGGGCTCAATAAGACCAGCCTTTAGGTTCGGAAAGACGGCGTGGTCCTCAATCGTGTGGATCGTCGAGCTTGTGTCGAGATAGACGCGCAAGCCGAGACGGCTCACTCCCATTCGGCGCGCAGCTCTCTGAGGTACTGGTCCACGGCTTTGGCGGAACCGTGAGTTCCTGGACCCGTTCCCCCGGCGTCGTACAACGCGGAGGCGGAAAGGGTGCCGTCGGGATTGAGTATTCGGGGGGAGGCCGAGGTGAGTTGCGAGGTAACGAAAGCCTCGACCGTCGTTTGGTGTTGCTCGGCCTCCGTGCGTAATCGTTCGAGGACTTCGTCCGGGAGTTCGAGAACGAGTCGGGCCATGCCTCTACTATACGCCGGGTACCCTCCGTTTCCCTATGGCCCGCACGACCGTCGAAGCCGCCGAAGCCCTCCTCGATCAGGAGATCCCCGTCCTCGACAAGGGCTTCGTCCGGCTCGTGGACTACATGGGGGGCGACGAGCGGATCGTGTCGTCGGCGCGGGTGAGCTACGGCGAGGGCACGAAGACGGTGCGGCAGGATCGGGGCCTCATCCACTACCTCATGCGGAACTGGCATACCAGCCCGTTCGAACAGGTCCAGCTCACGTTTCACACGAAGATGCCGGTCTTCGTCGCGCGCCAGTGGGTTCGCCACCGGACGGCGCGGCTGAACGAGATCTCCGGACGCTACTCGGTCATGAAGGACGAGTTCTACGTGCCCGCGCCGGAGCACATCCTGCCCCAGAGCGCGAACAACAAGCAGGGCCGTGCGGGCGAGCGGTACGACGCGGAGGTCGAGGCGGGGCTCGTCGAGCGGTTCCGAAGCGAGCAAGCGCTGGCTTACCGTGCCTACGGCGAGATGCTGGACGCCGACGTGGCGCGGGAGATCGCGCGCATCAACCTGCCGCTCTCGCTCTACACCGAGTGGTACTGGCAGATCGACTTGCACAACCTGTTCCACTTCCTGCGCCTGCGCATGGACCCTCACGCGCAGTACGAGATTCGGGTCTATGCGGAAGCGATGGCCCAGTGCGCGAAGGCCGTCGCCCCCCTCGCCTACGAGGCCTTCGAGGAGCACATCCTCGGCTCCATCGCATTCTCGCGGGCGGAAAGCGAGGCGCTGTCGCTCCTGCTCTTGGGCAAGGGCCACGCCCTCGAAGGGCGGGCGCTCGCGACCTTCGAGGAGAAGCTCGCGAAGCTCGGTCAAGCGCGTCCCGCCGAGGCGCCGGAAGAGTTTCAGCCTCCGAAATAGTGGCGAGACTCTCCCGATTCTCGCGGTTTTCTCCTTTGTCGAGTTGGTTTCCGGCAGCGGGAGCGATCCCAAACAACCACATTGATCGACCGATACCTTTGTCTTCATGGAGCAGTTTCGATTACGTGAGATCGTCTGGCGCACTGCGCTTGTCTTTGGAAGTCAGAAGGGGTGCCGACCCTCTCCCAGCATCGACGATCGTCTGGAATCGATCGCCAAGCACGATGGCGTGAGCATCGGCCCTAACGATTGGCCCTATTACGCTCAGCCCGTGATCGTCGACGATCGCTATGCCGCTTGCCTCGGGAATGCCCTTTCGTGCCTCCCCACTAACGCCACGAAGGCACGAAGAGTCCTTGGAACGAGCGCGCAAGAACTCACCGAAGCACAAATTCAGAAGCTGGACGAACTGCGAATCTGGTGCCTTAAAGGTGGCTTCAAGGTTTACGGAATCGCAGGTGTGCTTACGATTCTCTATCGTCCGGGTTCGGGAGAAGAGGGATCTCAACCTACCCTCTAGTTCAAAACCGCTAGGTTTAAGGTTTCTGTAGAAATATTGGCAATCGCGTGGCAAACTCCACTGAGTCTTGCGTCTTCTCCGGCTGGAAGCCGGAGGGACGCTCGGGGATGCCGCCTAGAAGGCGGCACCACGGCTAAGGGTTCCAACCCTGGACGCCGGTGCCGAGCGACCAGTCGTTGCCGAAGAAGCCCGCGCCGACGAGGCCCTTGGGGCCGACGATCGTCCAGTCGGGGTACGCGACGGCAGGGGTGAGGTCGCCCGTGCGCAGGAGGCGCACCGCGCCTGCGGGGCCGGTGGGGGCGAGCGCGGCGACGAGGCAGTCCCCCACGCCGGGCTTCGGGCGGACAAGGAGAACGCCGAGGTCGTCGCCCTTGATCGTCCGGTCGCCCACAGTCACGGAGCCGCGGTGAACGACGACGGGGGACCCCTTCATCAGCCGCGCCCAGGCGAGGTTCGAGTCCGCGTTGCCGTAGAGCAGAACGTTGCGGCGCTCGAAGCCACCCTTGAGCAGTTCGGCATCGGTCACGACGTCGACGCCGCCGTTGCCGCGGACGTAGAGGGTCTCCGCGTCGAAACGAGCGTGGATCATCGCGGCATCTCGCTCCTCCGGCGTGCCGCCGGTGGGAATCACGAACACGACTTTATGGCCGAACACGGCCTTGAACGGCCCCATCGCGGCGGGCGTTTTGCCGCCCTTCGGCGGAGCGGCTTCGTGCCATCGATTGCCCTCGCGGACCAGCGTGACGTCACCGGTGCCCGCGGTCACGGGCACCGGTGCGCCGTCGAGGGTCACGGTTCGAACGGGACGCTTAAGGGTGAGACGGGCGACGTTCGTCGTCTTGCCCTCGACCGTCGCATCGGTTCGCTTCAGCTCGATCGTCGCAGAAACGCCCTGCTCCGCGACCGCCTCGACGGTCGCCCACCACGCCCTTGAGGAGACGTAGGGCGAGGGGGTGGTGAAGTCGATCGTCGCAGGGTCGGGATCGAGGCGGCGCTTGCGGAGTTCGGCGAAGAGGGCCGGGTAGTCGACGCACTGGTCGCCCCACCAGTGGTTCGCGCCCGGCTCCTCGTGGTAGTTCAGGTCGGAATGGCGGATCGAGTTGAGGAGGCTTCGCATCGTTCGTGCCTCGGTGACGGGCACGTTGTCGTCGGCGTCGCCGTGAAGGATGTAGACCCCCTGCGCGAGCGTGTTCGTGATTCGGAGCCGAGGGTCGAGGGGAGCCTCGGCGGAGGCGACGACCGCGTCCGCGGACTTCCCGGCGGCGGGCTGCCAACCATCGCCGTAGGTCTGCCACGAGATCCAGCCCGCGCTCGGCGCGATGGCGGCGAAAACGTCGGGGTAGAGGGTACCGACGGACCAGGTCCCGTGGCCACCCATCGAGTGGCCGGTGAGCACGACACGTCGGGGATCGTGGGGGATGGTGCGCTCGGCGATGGAGAGCACCTCGAGGGCGTCGATCCGACCGATCTCCTCCCAATCAAATCCGTAGGGACGGCGGTTTGTGGGGGCGACGAGGGTCACGTCGTCCTTGGGCTTGTACGCCTGCGCCTGGTTCTGCGCCTCGACGGACGCGCCGTGAAGGGTCAGGGCGAGCACGTTATCCGGCCCGGGCCGCTGGGCGGGATTGACGACGTAGTATTGGGCGCTCCCGTCCACGTCGCTGACGAAGGTGCGGCGGTTGATCTCCTCCGGCTGGCGGACGCGCAATTCAACTTTCGCGGTGTCGACCGTCGTCGCGCCGTCCTTGAGTTCCACGGTCAGCGGGAGGGTCGTTCCGGCCAGGGCGTAGGGTGTGGGTAGCGCGACGGGAACCTTGCGCACGGACATGCCCGGCAGGGGAGGCAAGGCCGACTCGCGGGCTCGTCCGTCGGGTAGGACCACGCGCATCCGCAGACCGCGCTTGGCCTCGCCTGCGTTCTCGACGACGATGCCGCCGAGCAGATCGTGGTCGCCGGGCAGGACGTCGGGCAGCGTGGTGTCGGCGACGTCGAGGGCGAGCGGCTTCTCGATCGCGTTGAGGGTGGCCTTCATGCGGCCGCGCGGAGCGAAAAACAGTAGGGTGTTGCGGCCCGCGCCAAGGCGCACCGGGAGATGGATATAACCCGTGGCGTACACGTCGCCCGCGCGGGGCACCCCGTTGACGTAGACGAGGGAGTCGCCCTGGGCGTCCAGCCTCATCGTGGCGGCGGCGGGCAGGTCGACGGTGGCCCACACGTAGCCGTTGGCGGCGAGCCAGCCGTCCTTGTCGGCGGCGACGTGGCTCCACTTCGCCATCCGTTCGCCCGCGGAAAGTTCGTCGCCCTCCTTGGGGTCGAGGTTCCCGGCGGCGAGCCGATCGAGCACGGAGTCGACCGGCACGGGGCCACGCCCGGTGAGCGAAACGCCTTCGATCGCCAGCGCCTCGCGAATCTCGATCGGGGCGGGCGGCGGGAAGAAGAACATGCGGGCTAAGCCTACCGTGGCGCCCTCTTCCAGGCGGCATCCTCGAGTGTGTCTCTGGCTTTCAGCCGGAGACGGTTTCAAAAGCCAAGCCTTGGATCGCCCCGATCCAAGGCCAGTCATGCAGGCCGGATCGTCCCGGATTCTTTCTTAGGTAGCCCGCAAACCGGAACAGGTCTCCGTCCGAGCGCACGATGTGATCGAAGTATTCCCGCTGCCACAGCGGGAATACTTCGATCGAGCGTCTCGTTCGCGCGGTTCGCCGTGTACGACTTCCAAGAATGCAAGACGTCCTCGAGTTCGCGATCACCATGAGGCCGCACCAGAACGTGGACGTGGTTCGGGAGAAGTACCCAGCCGAGTAGTTCGTAGCGATCGCCTTCGAAGTGCTTGAGCGCCCCTGCGACGAGCGTTGCGACTCGCGGGGCCCGCAGGTGACAGGCGCCAAGCCCCACGTCGAGGCAAGCGTCCATCCGGCGGCAGTAGAGCCGGACGACCTCACGCTCGAGGGCGAATCGCTCGACCTCGGTGCGGGCCATCGCGAGCTGCCGTTCGAGGAGATCGACCTCCTCACGGTAAGCACGCCAGAGGTCTTTTGGCACCGAGTCGGCGAGTCGGAAGGTGACGAAGTAGACCGCGTCGGGCATTTCCCAATGGGGAAGGCAACGCGCACGCTTCGTGACCTTGCTCCGATCGAACTCGGGGACGAATTGGCCCATGGTCGTCAAGATAGCCGAGCTCCGGCTGGAAGCCGGAGCCACGCTCGGGGGTGCCTCCTGGAAGGAGGCACCACGGTTAGGGCGTCAACTCGACGAGCCGCGACACCGCCGCGTCCACGTCGTCGTTCACGATCCGGTGGGCGTAACGCTCGGAGAGGGCGAGCTCGCCTTCAGCCTTCCGGAGGCGATGGGCGACGGTCTCCGGATCGTCGGTGCCCCGATCGCGCAGACGACGGGCGAGCTCGTCCGTGTCCGGCGGAAGGAGAAAGACGGAAACGGCGTCGGGCCGTAGCGCCATGACGGTGAGCGCGCCCTGCACGTCGATCTTCAGAACCGCGACCTTGCCGGCGTCGAGAAGGGCGACCATGTCCTTGAGCGGGGTCGCATAGTGGTTGCCGAAGACCTCCTTCGCCTCCAGAAAGTCACCGGCCTCGGCGCACTCGAGAAACTGGTCGACGGTGACGAAGTGGTAGTCGACACCGTCGATCTCGCCCGTCCGGGGCGCGCGAGTGGTGTAGGCCACGACCCGCGTTACGCGCGGGTCGCGCGCCCGCCAAGCGTCGATCACCGTGTCTTTGCCCACGCCGCTGGGACCGCTGAGGATGACGAGAGGCATGGGAGAAGAGGATACTCGTGAGGGAAGAAGGAAGAAGGAAGAAGGAAGAAGGAAGAAGGAAGAGGGAAGAGGGAAGAAGGAAGAGGGAAGAGGGAAGATTTCCTCCCTGCCTTTTTCCTTTCGCCCCTGTCCCCTTACCTCTCCAGCATATTGATGACCGTTTCCGACATGCTGTCGAACGTCGTCAGCGCCTTGGCGGCGGCCTGGTAGGCGCGTTGGAAGCGCAGCAGGTTCGCCATCTCGTCGTCCATCGAAACGCCGTCGGTGCTCGAGATCTGCGCCGCGATCTGCGTCGTCACCGCTTGCTGCGTGTCGACCGAGCTTTGCGCCGTCGACACCTGGTTGCCGACGCTGCTCACGATGCCTCCGTAAAAGTCGCTCAGCGACTGATTGCCGAGGGCGGCGACCTTCGTGTCGCGAAGGGCCGAGATCTGGGCGGCGAGGGTGCCGTCGCCGGAAAGGCCGCTCGTGCCGGAGGGGATCGCGCCCGGGTCGGCGGCGACCGCGGCCGACAGGCTCAGATCGAGCGCGCCCGTCGTCGTGGCGGGGGCGGTCGGCTCGGCGAAGAACGCGCCGCCGGTCGCGCCGGAAGAGGTTGTGCCCGTCGTGAACAGCGCGTTGACGCCCGAGCGCAGGTTGTCCGCGAACTGGTCGAGTTTAGCGGCGGTCGAGTCGATCGCTTTCGCGGTGTCGGCCGCCCCCGCGAGCGAGCCGCCGTTCACCGCGAAGGTCGAGGTGCCGTCCACGACTTGGCCCGTCGTGCTGTCGTACTTGCCGGAGATCGGGCGGGCGCCCGACGGGCTCACAAGCTGGTAGCCGTTGAGCGAAACGGTCATGTTGCCGTCCCCCTTGGTCACCGTGACGTCGGCGTAGCCCGAAAGCTCCTGCACGGCGGAGTCGCGCTCGTCGAGGAGGTCGTTCGGCGCGGCGCCGTGCGCGGTCGCGGTGGCGATGTCGGTGTTCAGCTGCGCGATCTTCGTCGCCGCCGCGTCGATCTTGCCCAGGATGTCCTTCGTGTTCGCCGCGTTGTCCGCCTTCTGGTCCTGGAGGCTCTGGCCGAAGGCGTTGACCTTCGTGACGAGCGCCTGTCCCGCGGTCTGGACGTCGGACTTCGCGGACGCGCTCCCCGGACTCGCGGAGAGGGCCGACCACGCGTTGTTGAAGGTGTCGTAAGCCGCGCTGATCCCGTCGGTGCCCGGTTCCATCATCGACGACTGGATCGAGGTGAGTCCGGTGAGCGCCTCCTGCTGACGCCCGAGCTTCGACCCGGCCTCTTGCTGCCTTCCCTGGAGAAACATGTCGCGAACGCGCGACACCGCCGCCACGCTGACGCCGGTTCCCACCGAGATCGTCTTGCCCACGGTGATCGTCGTGTCGGGCGACTGCGTAATCGTCGCCGTCCTTCGGTGATAGCCGGTGGTGTCCGAGTTCGAGATGTTGTCGCCCGTGGTGTCGAGCTGAGTCTGGTACGCCCGCAGGGCGGACGACATCGTCGAGATTCCCTGGAAGGAGTAGGGCATGGTCGTTTAGGCGGCGGCGTCCATGAGCACCGGGCGGCCGACGCGAGGACGGTACGGGGTGGGCGGCGAGCCCGCGGCCTTGGCGATGAGGGTCAGGGTGCCGTTCACGTAGGTCATCTCGTTCTCCAGCAGGGTCCGGTTCTTGTCCATCGTCGCCTGAATCCGGCGCGCGGTCATCGTGACGCGGTTCGCAAGGGCGTGGAGGGCCTGGCCTTCGGCTCGGTCGAGCCGTTCCACGAGCGACCGCAGGTTCGGCTCCGCACCCAGCGACTCGGCGAGTCGATGAGCTTGGTCCACCGCCTGCGCATCGATTTGCGCAACGCTTGCCATCTGGGCTTCGAGCTGCGGCTGCAGCCGCTCGACTCGTCCCACGTCGCGGAGGGTGACCGCGACCGTCTGTTCGTGAAGGGTCAGGAGCAGGGTCTCGCTCGCCTTGAGCCAGTCCAGCCACCTCCCTTGGAGTTCTTTCGTTTTCATCATTTCTTTTCGATTGCTTGCTTGAAGGCTTGCTCCGCTTGCGAGCGGAAGACCATTTTCGAGATGCCGAGCGTGCCGCGCTGGGCGAGGTGATCGGCGACGGCGTCGTCCATCATCCCCTTGTAGGTGTCCATGCCCGGAGCCTCGCCTTCGAGATTCGTTTCCGTCACCGTTTTGTGCATGGCGGTCAGCATCTGTTTGAGGAAGTTGCTTTCCATGCCGTCGCACGCCTTCTTCAGCTCCTTGAGCCGAGGCTCGGCCTTGGCGACCGATCCCGCGGCGAGAACGGCGGGGAGCACTACCGCACCTCCAGGCGGGCCTTGAGGGCGCCTTGGGCATGGAGCCCTTGGAGGACGTTCATCACGTCGCTCGCCTTGAGATGAAGGGCGCGAAAGATCGCGGCGAGGTCGGACACCGTGGCGTTCGGCCGGACGTTCGCGATGTGCGCCCGAGACTCGGTGACGTTCACCGTCTTCGTCGAGCCGGCCACCGTCGTACCGCCGGAGAGGGCTCCGGGCTGGCTGACGAAGGGCTCGTCGGCGATGTTCACCGACAGGCTTCCGGAGACGAACGAGCAGGGCCCGAGCCGAACGTCGCCGCCGATGACGACGGTACCCGTCTTCTCGTCGATGACGATTCTCGCCTCGTCCGCGACGAAGACCGTCAGGGACTCGACCTTGGCCATGATCGCGTTCGGGTTCGCGCCCGTCGGCACGGTGATCTCCACCGTGCCGGGGTCAGTGGCGTTGGCGCGCAGCTCGGGGTAAGCCCGGCGGATCGCCGTCTCGATTCGCATCGAGGTGGTGGCGTCGCTCTCCCGGATTCCGAGATACATCTTGTCGCCGAAGGTGTACTGCGTCGTCCAGCCTAGCTGGATCAAGCCTCCGCCGGGCAGCTTGCCCACCGTCGTGAAGCCCTTCGAGGCGCTGTTGCCGCCCGCGCCTTCCGAGAAGCCGCCCACCGCGATCGCGCCGGACACCGTCGCGTAGATCGTTTCCTTCGTGGGGTACTTCAGTTGCGCGCTAAGTAGCGTTCCGCCGCGCAGGCTCGTGCAGTCGCCGAGCGTGCTGGCGGTCACGTCGATCCGGCCGCCCGGCGAGGCGAAGGGGGGCAGGTCGGCGGTGAGGGCCACCAGGGCGATGTTCTTCGACTCGCTCTGGGTCGAGTCGACCTCGATGCCCAGGGTGCGAAGAAGGTTAACCGCCGCCTTTTGGGTCTGCAGGTACTTCTTCGTGTCGCCCGTTCCGGCGAGGCCGGTGACGAGGCCGATGCCCACGAGCTGGTTCGGCGCGATGCCCTGGAAGGAGGCGATCGTCTTGATCGTCACCGGCACGCCCGGACCGTCGAGCGACGACTGCGACGGAGCCACCTGTCCGAGGCACAGGGACGCGAGGGCGAGAAAGGCCGGCAGGAACGCTTTCTTCATCAGAAGATCCATCCCAGGACGCGGCTGATCAGGCCACGGCGGGTCTTGTCGGCGACGGCGCCCTTGCCGTCCGCCTGAATGTCCGCGTTGGCGATCTGCGAGCTGGCGACGGTGTTGTCCAGGCTCACGTCGTCCGCCCGGACGATGCCGGTGAGCGTCATGTGCTGCGTCTCCTTGTTCAGCCGGATGTCGCGGTGACCTTCGACGCGAAGGTCACCGTTCGGCTCGACGTCGGTGACGACGACGCTCATCGTCGCGGTCAGGGAGCCTGATGAGATGGTGGAGCCGGAGCCGCTGCTCGCCTCCTTGCCGCCGACGCTGTTCGCGCCGAGCAGGGCGTTGATGAGCCGCTGCGAGGTCCCTCCCCCTAGGACGCTGCCGAGGGCCGACTTCGACAGGGCGCCGACGAGGGGAATGCTCGAGGCGTCGTTCGACGCGGAGACCGTTTTCGCCGTCGTCGTGCTGGCCGCGTACTGACCCTGCATCGACTCGTTGACGAAGATCGTCAGCTTGTCGCCCTTGTGAAGGGCGGTTCTCCGCTGGATCAGCCCCCGTCCCGCGTCCTGGTTCAGCATCGAGCTTGCGCCGAGGCCCATAGGGCGCTGCGCCCAGACGGGGCGGGAGAGAAGGGCAAGAGAAAGAACAAAGAGGGAAGTGAGTTTCATAGCTTGACCTCGGCTTTGCCGACGCCGGTTACGGTGGCGGTGAGCGTGGTTCCGTCGCCGGTCAGAATCTGGATCGTGTCGCCGACCGTGCCGCCGGTCTTGGCCTTGGCGTCGGTCTCGACCGCCGCCGCGCCGTAGGCGACGGCGACGCGAATGGCGTCGCCCGGCTTGATGCCGTCGAGCTTCGCCTGAAAAAGAAAGTTGCGGTCCGCCACCTCGTGACCGTCCACGACCACGGTCGTCCGAACGGCGAGCTTGTCGCCATTGCGGATCGCTTTGGCGACGACCTTGAGCTCGCCCACGGGAGCGGTCACGGACGTCACCACGGGACCCGGAAGGGGCGTCGGCTCCGTGCCCCCTACGACCCGGCGCGCCTCGGCCAGGGCCACGTCGGCGAGGGTGTTCACCTCGACGATCTGGGCCTTGCGGGAGATCGCCACGTCGGGCGGGAACGACTCGATCTTGTAGTCGGCGTCCGTGAAGCCCGCGTCGTGGAGGGCCGCTTGAAGGGTCCAGCGGGAAAAGGAGCGGCGATTGCCGATGAGGGGCGCATCGCCCAGGTCGATTCGGCCAAGCCGTCGAACGTCGCGTGGATCGCCCGAGAGATCGGCGATGTCGCCCAGTCGGACGCGATCATTGTCGACCACGGAGCGGGGGTGGATCGCGATGACGACCAGGGGCGCGTCGTCCTGTGCGGACGATCGCGAATCGCGGATCGCGGATCGCGTGCCCGAAACCAAGTCCGCCGCTTCCGTCCGCGCGGCCACGCCGCCGATTTGAATCAGGCCGAACGAACCCTCGCCCGGGCGGCCGAGGGAGCCGTCGGCCTTGCGGAGCACCAGCCACCCGGCGTGCCGTCCCGCCACCGTCACGTTGCCGTTCATCGCGACCGCGAAGTTGGCGTTCGAGACTGGGATGTGGGGAAGCACCGGGTGGCCCGCCGCGTCGGCGAGAAGGCCGGCTCGGTTCGGCGCGAGGGTCGAGGCCGAGGCGTACATGAGATCGCCGTTCGCTTCGAAGCAGAGGCGGCCTTCGCCAAAGACGCTGATGCGCACGCCGACGGCGGTTAGGAGCAGGGAAGAGAAGATCATCGCTTGTGGCTCTCCTTAGAGTTCGGCGTAACCGGCAAAATCTCCAGGTAGCCGCCGATCAGCGTGCCGGTTCCGTTCTCTCCGGGGATGCCGCTGACCTCGTCGCCGCTATCGTCCGTCTGCGCAAAGCGGCCGTGGCCGAGCCGGCGGAGGCCGCTGGGGTTCATAAACGTCGTCAGCTCGATACGCCCCATCATTGAGGCCGCTTGACGACCGGCAGGGATCGCATAGACGTCTCCTTGAGCGGAAACGCTGATCGCGCTCGCGCCGATCGGGAGAGAGACTTGGGGATCGAGCGGGAGACCGTCGCGGGTCACGACCTTGCCTTTCGCGTTCAGCCGGAAGTCGCCGTTCCGGGTGTAAGCCGGCACGCCGTCGGGCTGGAGCACTTTGAAGAATCCGTTGCCTTGGATCGCGAGGTTCAGGGGATCGTCGGTGCGATACAGGTTTCCCTGCATGACGCCCCCGCCGACGAACGGAAAGGCGATCGGGACTTTCGGGCCGAGTTCGACGACGCCGAACCCTCCCTCCCCCGGAAAGCCGATCTCCCCGTTCGGACGCTGAAGCACCAGTCGTCCGACCTTCCGGCCCGACACCGTGACCGTCCCGTTCATCGAGACCGAAAAATTGGAGTGACCAAGGTGAACCTGAGGAAGAACCGGACGCCCCTTCGTGTCGCCGAGCAGCCCCTTGGCGTCGACCGTGAGGTTCGCGGCGGACGCGAAGGCGACGGTGTGCCCCGCCGCGAAGCGGAGGCGTCCTTCGCCGAGGATGCCGACGTGCAGACCCGCCGAAGCCAGAAGAAAGGAGGTGAGGATCATCGCTTGAGTCCGTTCACGACGCTGAGCATGTCGTCGGCGGTCTGGATCGCCTTGGAGTTGATTTCGTAGGCGCGCTGGGCGGTGATCATGCGGGTCATCTCGTCGACCACCTGCACGTTCGAGGTCTCGACGTAGCCGCCCATCAGGGTGCCGGAGCCGCTCGTTCCCGGGACCACGTCTTGGGAATCGCCGCTTGCCGTGGTGGCGGCGAAAAGGTTGCCGCCAAGACGCTGCAGGCCGCCGGGATTGGTGAATTGCGAGACCTGAATCTTGCCCACGGACGTGGCGCTCGACGCGCCTTGAAGGATCGCGAAGACCTCGCCGTTCGGCTGGACGCTGACCGAGGTCGATCCCTGCGGAATTTTGATCTCCGGGTCGAGCGACAGGCCGTCGGAGGTGAGAACCTTGCCGTCGGCGTCCATCTTGAAGGTGCCGTCGCGGGTGTAGGCGGCGGAGCCGTCGGCGCGCAGAACCTTGAAGAACCCGTCGCCCTGGATCGCCACGTTCAGGGGATCGTCGGTGCGCTGGGGGCTGCCCTGGGTGAACACGCTGGCGGTCGCGGAAATCTTCGTACCGAGACCGAACTGGATACCCTCCGGCGTCGCGGTGCCGCCGCTCTGGGCCGCCGTCCCGCTGCGGATGGTCTGATACATGAGGTCCTGGAACTCGGCGCGCTGGCCCCGGAAGCCCGTGGTGTTGACGTTCGCGAGGTTGTTCGAGATGACGTCGAGGTTCTGCTGCTGGGCGACCATTCCGGTGCCGGCGGTGTAAAGGGATCGGAGCATCGTGTTTAACCCATGACCTCGGCGAGCTTCGCCGTGGACTCGTCCTGGCTCTGGACCATCTTCTGAGAAATCTCGTAGGAGCGCTGAAGGGCGATCATCTCGACCATCGACTGCACGGGGCTGACGTTCGAGGTTTCGAGCTCCCCGGAGGCGACTTGGACGTTGTCCTTGACGGTGGCGTTGTGGACGGCCGTGCCCTGGTAGAGGCCGGCGCCGCCGTCGTCCTTTCGGAAGTCGCCGACGGTGACCCCGAGGTGCGCGGCGAACTTGTCGTTCACGCTCACCGCGCCGTCGGTGCCGATCTGGACTTTGCCCTTGAGGCCGGTGATCGGCTTGCCCGCGTCGTCCAGCACGGCGTCGCCCGACTTCGTGACGAGGTTGCCGCGGACGTCGAGGGTAAACGCGCCGTTGCGGGTGTAGAGCGTCTTGCCCCCGTGCTGAACCGCGAACATGGCGGTCGTCGATCCGCCCAGTCGCACGTCGAGGGGATTGTCGGTCCGTTGAGCGGCGCCCGCCGTAAAGTCGGTGGTCTTGACGCCGTCCTGGGCTTCGGGACCGGAGGAAAGGGTGGCGATGGGGTCGCCATAGCCCGCGCCGTCCGCGAGGGTTCGGCGCATCATGTCGCCGAAGGTCAGCCGGTCGGCCTTAAAGCCGGTGGTGTTGACGTTGGCCAGATTGTTTGCCAGCACGTCCAGCCGCTGCTGCTGGGCGATCATGCCGTTGCCGGCGATATACGAGCCTCGGTCCATCCCGAGATTTATGTCGGCGCGCCTTTCCGTAGGAGGAGGGCCCGAAACCTCACAATCGACTTGAAGTTCCGCGGTGGCCCTCTTCCAGGAGGCATCTCTGAGCGCCGCGCCGCCATCCTGGCGGTGTCCACCGGCTGGAAGCCGGAGTTACAAAAGGATGCCTCCTAGAAGGAGGCACCACGTTACTCGTCGATGCGGCTGAAGTAGACCACGGTCACCGTGTGGCCGGGGGTGATGAGGTCGCCGTAGATGCGCGAGAGCATCCCGATCACGTCGTCCTGCGATCGGAACTCGGGGTTCTCCCGCTCGATGTCGCGGGGCGAGAGCTCGGCGATGGTCTTGACCTCGACCCGATCGAGGATCGCGGAGTAGAGCTTTTGGCGGCGGCCGAAACGCGGCCCCACGGTGATCCAGACGACCATGCCGGTGTCGTACTTTGCGGCCTTGTTGCCGAGGCGGATCGTGACGGTCTTGCGGTTGTTGCGAAGGACGTCGCCGTAGAGGTCGGTGTAGAAATTCAGGGCGTACATGACGAGGAAGGGTCCCTATTGTCCCCTACCGCGCCCGCTTCTGTTCTGCAAGGGGCTAATCTTGCCTTCATGGTGTGGCTTCTCCTCCTCATTCCCGGGCTGTACCTGCTGATCATCGTGGCGCTCGCGCTCCTCGCCCGACGGCCGCCGCGCATTCCGACGTGGATCTCGCCCGCGTCGCTGGGGGTGCCTACCGAGTCGGTTCGGATCGGCGAACTGCACGCCTGGTGGTGCCCCCATCCGTCGCCGCGGGGCGCGGCGCTGATGGTGCATGGCTACGCGATGAACCGCTCCGAGTTCGTGCCGGAGGCGGCGGTGCTCTGGCGCGAGGGGCTGTCGGTGCTGCTCCTCGAGACCCGCTCCCACGGACGGAGCAAGGGAGGGCCGGGCGGCTTCGGGTGGATCGAGCGTGACGACGTGACGGCGGGCGCGCGATGGCTTCGGGAGCGGGTGCCCGGCGTGCCGCTTATGATCGTCGGGTCGTCGCAGGGCGCGGCGGCGACCGCGTTCGCAGTGGGCGAAGATCCCTCGCTCGCCGACGCCCTCGTGCTCGACGGCGCCTATGGACGCATGGACCGGGCGGTCCGGGGCTTCCTCGATTTCCTGTTCACCCGTCGCTTCGGCCGCATTTTCGCCCCCGGGGTGCCGCTCACCGGACTTTTTCTGGGATTTTCGCCGCGCGGCAAGGACGTCGCGGCGGCCCTCGCCGCGATGGGTCCCAAGCCCGTGCTCATCTTCCACGGCGAACGCGACCTGATCGCCCTGCCGAGCGAGGCCCGGCGCAACGTCGCCGCGCTCCAAGGCCCGACGACGGTCGTGTGGCAACCCGAAATGGGCCACGCCGAAGGCCGCTGGGAGCGCGCCGAGGAGTATCATGCCGCCCTAAGGCAGTTTGTGGAGGCTGTCACCGCTCCGTCCTAGGTCCGGGCTCCTCTTCTTGCCCCGCGGCGGCAAGAAGAGGAGGCGCTATCCGTTCATCTCTCGGGTGACCAACGCCTGCACCGCCGTCATCGCTTCCTCGAGTTGGAGGCGGACCGCCTCGAACGCCTCCGGCGAGGCGTCGCAGGGCACGGCGATCGGCTCGCCCGCAATCATCAACACCCGCGCGAAGGGCTTGGGGACCACGTAGCGGTCCCACGATTTTCGGGCGACCCAGGCGTGCGACACGGCGGCGCCGACCGGCACGAGCCGCGCGCCCGAGCGTTGGGCGATCACGAGCACCCCCTCCTGGACTCTTTCGGAAGGGCCGCGGGGGCCGTCCGGGGTCATCGCGAGGACGTCGCCGTCGCGAAGGGCTTTGATCGCGCGCACCGCCGCCCGGATCCCCCCACGCCCCCGGCCCGTGCTGCCCCGCGTCGTGCGGAACCCCAGGCTCTCGAACACCGCGTTCTGGATGTCGCCGTCGCGCGACCGGCTCACGATGACCCACCAGCCCCGATCCCGGAAGTAGGTGGCGAAGGGAAAGGTGCGCCCGTGCCAGCCGCAGTAGACGACGCGCGCGGGGTCCGCCTCGAAGCCGCGCGCCTCGACCCGCAGGGTCCGCCCGATCAGCCCTACCATAAACGACAGCAGCCCGGAGACGAAGTCCGGCCGCCGATTACGCCAACGCTTCTTTAATCGAGCCATCCGCGCTTCCTCGCGAGATCGCAGCAAGGGTGCAGGGGGTAGCGGACGACGAGCTCGCGCAGGATCGCCGAGGCCCGCGCGGGCTCGCGTTCGCGTTCGAGCCCGGCAAGCGCGAGAAGGGCCTCGGGACGCTGGGGCTCGTCCGCTCCCGCGTCGGCGACGCTCAGGAGAAGGGCCCGGGCGAGCGCCGGATGGCCCTCCTTCAGGCCCTCGGCGAACGCCACCCGCCGGGCGGCGGGAAGGTGGGCCGCCATGCCGATCTCCGACAGTCGGGCGAGAATCGCGGGCCGCTCGGCTTCGGGCTCGACGCGAAGCAGGGTGAGCAGGACGTCCGCCTCGCGCGGAGGCTCGTGGAGGTCGTGGAGCGCGTCGGCAAGGTCGCGGAGTGCCTTCGGATCGTTCGGGTGGCGCTTGAGATGAGCGCGGGCCGCGGCCTCGGCGGCGGCGGGGCCACGCGCGTTCATGCGGTCGAGCACCTCATGCCCGATCCGCTCCTGTCCGAGATCGGGTGCGCAGAAGGCGACGGCGAGCAGCGCACCCATGCCCAGGCCGCCGAGGTGAGCCCAGTACGCGGTGCCGCCGGTGTCGTCGCCGAGGTGGACGAACGCGCCGACGAACTGAACGGCGGCCCAGAAGGCGACGATCGCCAACACGGGCACCGCGAGATTGGGCCCGACGGCGACGCGCAGGCCGCGGTAGCGGACGCCATAGTAGGCGGCGCAGCCCGCGACCGCGCCGCTCGCGCCGATCAGCGGCGCGCCGCCGCTGTGGCGGAGCGCCAGCCAGTGGAGACCCACGCCCGCGAGCATCGAGGCGAAGTAGACCAGCCCAAAGCGAAGGGGACCGGTCGCGATCTCCACCGCCGCCCCGACCGCGGCAAGGAACACGAGGTTGCCCAGGAGATGAAAAAGGTTTGCGTGCAGAAACGGTCCGACCAAGGCCCCCGCGAGGGTCGGACGGTCGGCGCGAAAACCGAACTCGCGCCCGAGGCCGGGCGCGACGACGAGCGCGAAGGCCGCCGCGAGGTTGGCCCCGATCAGGAGGAGGGTCAGGATCGGGACGCCCCGGGAGGACTTCGCTGCGGTCACGCTTCGGCCAGGAGCTCGTCGTCGAGATCCACGTTAACGTACGTTTCCTGGACGTCGTCGAGTTCGTCGAGTGCGTCCAAAAGGTTGATGAGCTTGAGGGCGTCCTCTTGGGAGGGCTCCGTCTTGTTGGTGGCCAGGTAGGTGAGCTCGACGTCGGTCGCCTTGACCCCCCGCTTTTCGAGCTCGCCGTTCACGCGGTGAAGGTCTTCCATCGCGGTGACCATGGTGAAGGCGTCCTCGTCGACGAGCACGTCTTCCGCGCCCGCGTCGAGCGCCATGAGGGTAAACTCCTCCTCCTCCTGGCCGTTCCGATCCACGACGATCTGACCGACGTGCTTGAACTGCCACATGACGGAGCCGTTCTCCCCCAGCGCTCCGCCGTTCTTGGTGAACGCGTGCCGGATCTCGGCCACCGTGCGGTTGCGGTTCTCGCTGTAGCACTGAAGGACGAGGGCGCTGCCGCCCGGTCCCTTACCCTCGTACAAAATCTCTTCGTAGGCCGCGCCTTCCACGGCGCCGGTGCCTCGGTCGATCGCCCGCTTGATGTTCTCGGCGGGGAGGCTCGAATCGCGCGCTTTCTGAACCGCGACGCGAAGGCGGGGGTTCATCCCCGGGTCGCCGCCGCCCGCACGCGCGGCGACGATGATCTCTCGGGAAAGCTTCGTGAACTGCCTTCCGCGAATCGCGTCCTGCTTGCCCTTACGAAGTCGGATGTTTTTCCATTTGGAATGTCCGGCCATGGTGCCCTCTATTTTGGCACGGCAAGGCAAGAGGCTCCCGTACAATAGAATCGATGGCGCAGACGATCGCGATCACGGAGGAGGGGCAGGCGTTTTTCGAAGAGCGCAACGACCCTACGCTACGAGAGAGGATCGACGAACTGATCGAGCGCTACTCCGAAGCGATGGGGGATTTTCCTCCCATCTTGGACGCTTTCCAAGATCCTGACACTGGCCGTACCGAGATTTGGATTGGAGTCGAGGTGGATCCGGCGCTTGCCGACCACGCTCGCGAGAGATTTCACACCTACATGCGCGAATGGTTTCGTCAGAGCGACGCAACGCTGCGGCGCGAGATCGCTTTCGGCATCCGGTACCGCTGATGGCGATCCGCCCAGACGACCTTCTGCGCCTGGCGGAAAAGTTGACAAGCGAGGCCGAAATCTGCCCGACATCCCTCATCGATATGCGTTGTGTCGCGCCGCCATCAGCCGATCCTACTACGCCGTCTATCACGCGGCCCTGGCGCTTGCTCGGAGACAAGGGTTCGACGGCTTTGCGCTAAACATCGGTTCTCACGAGGCGCTGTGGAAGGTGTGGTTCGCGGAACGTGAAGGAGACGCGGACTTAGCGAGTGACGGGAACGAGCTTAAAGCGCAAAGAACCCGTGCCGACTATCGCCTCCGAGAGAACTTTTCCACGAGCGTGACACGAGCCACGGTCAACGACGCAAGGCGCGTGATGATACGGATTCAAAGAGGCTGAAGCCGTTTAGAACCGGCCGCCGATGCCCAGGGTGATTCGGCGGCCCTGCTGGAAGCGGGTGCCGCTGAAGTCCGACTGGAAGTTGATCACCTTGAGCGAGTTGAACAGGTTCTCGACGTCGAGCGTGAGTCCCGCCCGGCCGTGGAAAAGGCGGTTGCCGGAAAAGATCTTGAAGTCGAACTCGTCCTGCGGCGTCCGGCTGGTGCTCGGCGGGACGACGCTGCTGGCAAGGCCGCTGCCGAACTCGTAGGTCAGCGCCGTGCTCGCGCCGGAGCGCCAAGTGTAGGCCGCGCCTGCGCCGACCGTCTGACGCTGGTCGTGGTCGTTGTACTGCGGCACCGGCGCGCCGGTGTTGTCGAGCCCGCCCGGCTTGGCCGCGCTGTAGGAGTAGTTTACGTACCCGTCCCAGCCGATGCCGCCCGGCGCCGAGACGTCGTAGGAGAACTCGGTGCCGTGGACGCTCGCACGCTGGTTGCTGACCGTGCTGTAGATGCCGATCTGCGAGCCGGGGATGAGCAGCGCCGTGTCGAACTGGTTGTTGATCTGCTTGTAGTAGTAGGCGAGCGTGACGTGCTGGCCGTGCCCGAGGTTGTGCAGAATCGCCGCGTCGTACTGGTTAACGATCTCCGGCTTGATGACCTGCCCCAAGAGCGCGCCCTGCGCGATGGGCGGCGTGTTCAGCAGATGGTTGTACGAAAGGTGGAGCTGGGTGCGCCGCTCCAGGGCGTAGGCGAAGTTCAGGCGGGGGCTGAGCGCCAACGCGCTCGTCTTCGCCGCGTCCCCGTCCAGGGATTGGCCGTACGCGTCGAGCCGGAGGCCGTAGTCGGTGGTCAGCCTCCCAAGTGTCCAAGTGTCTTGGGCGTACCCCGCGCCGTAATAGCCTTTTCGGTCGATGACCACCGTCGGCACCGTGCCCGTCGCGGTGTACACCGGATTGCCGTTCACGTCGAGGGACGAGGAAGCGGTGCCGACGGGGGCGAGGTTGGGCGCGATGGCGGCGACCGCGTCGAGCGCGAGCTGCGAGCCGGGCACGAGGTGATACGACTCGACGCCGCTCTGATCCTGGTAGACGAAGCCCGCCTTCAGGCGGTGCGTCCCGATCACGTCGCCGACGTTGCCGGTGAACTGAAGGTTGTGCGCGTTCCGGTAGACGGAGGGGCTGTACTCGACGCTGCTGTCGACGGGCAGGTCCGAAAGGCTCACCGAGGGGTTGCCGTTGGTCACGTCCTGACCGCTGTGAAGGATCGTGACCGCGAGCTGGGCGTCGGAGGCCTTCGCCAGGTGTCGCGTGTAGGCGAGGGTTGCGAACTCGTTCGTGTCCCGCTCGGTGATGTCCTGCCCCGCCGCCTGCTGGCTAGGGAGCAGGATCGTGCCCGCGCCCAGCGCCGTCGAGTCGCCCGCGTCGGGCCGAGTGCCGTCCGCGTTGCGCTGCCCGAACAGGCCGTAGCCTTGGCCCACCGAGCGGAAGCTCGACGGCAGGCCGGTGCGGTTGGGAATGTCGATATCGGCGGGATTGCCGCTCAGGCTGAGCGAGAAGGCGTCACGCGACGTGGGCGCCCAGCGGAAGCGCGCGAAGCCGCTCGCGGTCTCGCCGAAGTTGTGCGCGTCCTGGTGGTCGGGCTGCTGCGCCTCCTGGAAGTTGCGCGTCCGGCTGCCGTTGAGGTCGAGCACGTAGTTCGCCTTCCCGCCCAGCAACGGGCCGACCGAAGTGACGTCGCCGGAGAAGGCGTCGTACGAGCCGCCGACAAGGCTGTAGTCCGTGCGCGCCGTCGAGACGTTCTGCAGGGTGGTGACGTTCAGCACCGCCGCCGTCTGCGCGCCGAACTCCGGCGCGAAACCGCCGGTGATGATCTCCAGGCTCTGGATCGTGCTCGACACGACGACCGAACCCTGACGGCCGGAGAGCGTGTCGGGAAGGGGCACGCCGTCCACGACGTAGCTGATATCGCCGTGCTCGCCGCGCACGTGCGCCTGTCCATTCGAGTCCTCCGCGACGCCCGCCTGGCCTTTGGTGAGCGCCTTCGCGTCTTGCTGGCCCTGAGGGGTGAACTTCTGGATGTCGCCCTTGTCGCGCACCGTGCTGTTCGCGCCCGCCGGGGCCTTGTTCGCCGGCGCGAGGCGGGTGGCGGTGACGCGGATCGTGATCTCCTTCGTCGGGAGCTGGGCCCCTTGCGTGAGGGTGACCGTCGTCCCGAGGGGAATGGTGATCGTGGTCGCGCCGTCGTCGACCGCCGTGCCGAGGTGGGCCGTCTCGACCGCCGGCGTCTCGCCGGGGTGGAGCGCGTTGGCGGAGAGGGTCGCGGAGCGTCCTTCCGCGTTCGTCACCGTGACGAAGCCGCCCGTGGGCTTGCCGGTGGCGGGATCCACGACGACGAAGCGCACCACGCCCAGACCTGCCGCGTGCGACGAGGCCGCGGCGGCGAGCAACGCGAGCAAGACTAGGGAGCGCGGACGGGGCGTCCGCCGGCGGCAAGCGGACGCCCCGTCCGCAGAAAGACATCTACGCATTACTCAACCTTAAAAATGATCCGGAACCGGACGTGCTGCTCGACCGGAGCGTCGTCGACCGTGGCGGGTTTGAACTTATAGCGCCGCGCCGCGTCGAGCCCCGCGTCGTCGAGCGCCTTGACGCCCGTGCCCTCCGCGATCTTCACGTTCGTGGGGTGCCCCCCGGTGTCCACGTCGGCCTCCACGATAAGCGTCTTTTCGAACGGCTCTGCACGCAGATCGTCCGGGATCGTCGGCTGGGGCGAGTCGATCGCCTCCGCCTGCACGATGCGGCGCGGCGCGGGAATGGGCTTCGCGGGCGGCGGCTCGACGACAGGCGGCTTGGGCGCGGGTTCCGGCGGCTTCGTCACGGGCGGCTCGACCTTGGGCTCCGGCTTCGGCTCGGGCGTGGGCGGCTTCTCGACCGGCGGCGGGGTCTTCGCGGGACCGCCCGCGCCCGGCGGCAGCGCTCCGGCCTTGCCGGAGCCGTTCGGGTCGACCGTCGGGCCGCCGCCGCTGCCGCCCTCGCCGGGCGTGGCCGCCGAGGCCACGACCTTCGGTTGTGGCACGTTCGAGCGCGACGCCGCCGACGTTTTGGGCGCGCCGCCAGGCGCCTTCTTCACCGGCGCGGCCTTCTTTTTCGCCGCCTTCTCGGCGGGTTTCTCCTTCTCCAGGGGCGGCATTGTGACCATCACCACCCGCGAGGTGTTGAGCTGACGCTGGATCTCCTTGAACGCCCCGAAATGAGCGAGGATCGGCAAGGCGACCGCGTGCGCCGCGAGGGTCGCCACGACGATCTTTGCGAGGAGTGGATTGCCTTTCTTGCGCCGACGCCTTGCCATAGGTCCCCTAACGATTCGTCGCGAAGCCGAAGTTCTGCACGCCGGCTTGGCGCGCCTCGTCCATCGCCGCGACGACCGAGCCGTACGGCACCTTCTCGTCGGAGTTTAGGGTCACCAAGGTGTTTTTGTTCACCCCGATCGCTTTGAGCCCCTGCCCGAGGCTGGCCAGGGTCGTCTTGCCGAGGTTGAGGTAGACGTCGCCGTTCGGCAGGAGGGTGATCGTGACGGTCTGCGAGCGCTGATCCTTGCCCGTCGAGGCCTTCGGCAGGGTGACGGGCAGGCCGTTCTGAACCGCCATCGCGAGGCTCGCCACCATGAAGAAGAACAGGAGGAACATCATGACGTCGATCATCGGGATCACGACGATCTCGGGCTCCTCGATCCGCTTTCGCCGCCCGATCTTGACCCGCTGCCTCAATCGATCCGCCCGGTCATGTAGTTCACGAGCTCCGCGCCGTAATACTCCACGTCCTCGATCGTCTTGCGCACGAGGTTCGCGAAGTAGTTCGACGCGATAAATCCCACCACCGCGAGGGTGATGCCGGTGGCGGTCGAGGTCAGGGCCTCCGAGATGCCGCCGAGCACCGCCGTCGGGTTGCTCAGGCC
>CAXUKB010000003.1:36282-37062 GCA_964251345.1 uncultured Fimbriimonas sp.
GCTCAGGCCCGCTTGGCTCGCCGCCTTGAAGCTCGTGATCATGCCTGCGATCGTGCCGAGCAATCCGAGGAGCGGCCCGATGTTCACGATCGTCCGGATGATCGGAAGGTTGGCCTCCAGTGCGGGCGTCTCGTTCGCCGCCTCGAGCTCCATCGCCATCTCGATCGCGTCCGCGCTGCGCTTCGAGTTCTTCAGCCCGCGGGCGAAGACCCGCCCCACGATTCCGTTCCCCTGCGCGATCTCGATGGCTCGCGCCGGATCGTCGCCCGGCTTATAGGCGGCCTCGATCTCTTCGAGCAGCCCCTCCGCGTCGGTCGTCGCCTTGCGCAGCGTGATGGCCCGCTCCGCGATGAGGGCCACGAGCACCACCGAGCAGAACAGCAGCGGGTACATCATGAACCCGCCCTTTTGGATAAAGTCGAGCACTCCGCCCATGGACGCACTACCCTACCCTACGGGGGTACGTTAAATACCTGCCAGGTTAAGGGATGGGGCCACGGGTCGAGGGATGGTTGTGCCCGTCACCCGTGGCCGAGAGTCCCGAGAAGCACGGGTGACGGGATACGAACCACCCCCGTGGCACCCCGATCCGTTTTCGCTCTCGCGTCGTCGTCGCCACGATGACCACCGCGAGACGGGAGTCGTCGCCGCCGCGTCCTGCGTAACGACCCCCATGGTGCCACTGAGGACGATCGGACTCCGGATCGCCTCCGTGATCGGATCGGCGGTGCTGCTGACTCTTTCGCTTCCGCTCGGCGAGCAGGCCTACCTGGCGTGGGT
>CAXUKB010000004.1:0-4536 GCA_964251345.1 uncultured Fimbriimonas sp.
AGCAGCTAAAGGAGGTTGCGCCGCCCCTCGTACAGGTCGACTCGGTCCACCCCCTGACCATCGCCCTCGCGGAGATCGCCGCCGGAAAGATCAGGCCGATCCTTCATCGCGGCGACGCGATCGATGCGCCGGATATCCCGACCCTTATGGTCGACGACACGATGCCGCCGGAACTTGGAATGCTCCTGCCGGGACTCGACGAGAGCGAAGCCGCACTCATTGCGACCGTCGAGGGCGATGGCGACGATCACGACGTCGAAGAAGACCTGATCTCGCTTTCCGATCTCGTGGACGCCGAGGAAGACGCCGACGAAGACGCCGCGTCGGCGTCGGACGACGACACCCTCTCGCTTACGGACATCGCGGAAGCGGAATCGGCCGAAGAAGAGCCGGACGAGGAGTAAACGATGGCTCGGCGCGATCCCTACGAGACGCTGGGCGTGTCCCGGACGGCGTCGGCTGAGGAGATTAAGTCGGCCTACCGCCGACTCGCTCGCCGCCATCACCCGGACGTCAACCCTGACGATCCGGGCGCGGAGGAGCGGTTCAAGGAAGTCGGAGGAGCGTACGCCGTTCTGTCCGACCCGGAGAAGCGCCAGCGCTTCGACCGAACCGGCTCGATGGACGAGCAGGGCGGGGGCGACTTCTTTGGCGCCGCCGGAGGCGCGGGCGGCTTTAACGATCTCTTCGACATGTTCTTCGGCGCCGCCGGAGGGGCAGCGGGCGGAGCGCGGAAAGGAAGGGATGGCGACGACATTCGCCTCGACCTGCAACTCACCCTAACCGACGTGCTGAAAGGCGTCGAGAAGGAAGTCGAAATCGACCGGCTCGCCGAGTGCGACAAGTGCCAGGGGAATGGCACGAAGGACGGTACGCCCGCCCCGCCCTGCCCAACGTGCAAGGGCGCGGGCGTGGTCGCCTCCGTTCGCAACACCTTTATCGGTCAGGTGCGCACCAACTCGACGTGTCCCACTTGCCGCGGGGAAGGTGCGGTGATCACGGAGAAGTGCGAGAAGTGCGATGGACGGCGCGTCGTGCCGAAGAAGGAGCGCGTCAAGCTTAATGTACCGCCCGGCTTCGACACCGGTGCAATGATGCATCTTCCGGGTCAAGGCAACGACGGTTGGGGACTCGGTCGGCCAGGCGATCTTTACGTCGTGCTGAGCGTCTCCGACGACGCGCGCTTCGATCGACATGGACAAACTCTGTTCACGACTCTAGAACTCACCTTTTCCCAGGCCGCGTTGGGCGATCACGTCGAGATCGATGGACTCGATTCGGCGGTGGAGATCGAGATCGCGCCGGGCACCCAGCCCGGCACACGGATCCCGATCAAGAACGCCGGCCTTCCGCCGCTTCATGGCGGACGACGTGGCGAGTTGGTGGTCAACGCAACGGTCAAAATCCCGTCCAACCTTAGTGAAGCCGAATCGAAGTTGGTTCGTGAACTCGCGGAGCTTCGTGGCGAGCGCATCCCACGGGGCCCCGAAAAGGGCGGCCTGCTGGGCGGTTTGTTCGGAAAGAAGCGTTAGTCGCTCGGTCGGAATCGGCACCCCAAACCACCGGTTCTCCTCTCGGGCGAGCCGGCGGAACGTTCCGCAGGAAAATCGAGCCATAGAGGCGTGGTTCTCTTTCTCTGCACCCTTTTCGTTGTGCTTGCGGGTGTCTTCGGCATGTTTCTCGCCTTCGCCCGACCCGAGAACATCGAACGACCTTTTATGGTCGGCGTGATGACCACCGTCACCTCTTATCTAGCTGGTTGGCTGCTCTGGCTTCAGTGGCACAGCAATGCCCCGAGCGCGGGCAGCGCCGTCGCGTTCGCGCTTCTCGCCGTCGCAGGATTCGGCATCGGACGTGCGGTCGACGTAGCCATGGGCCCGCGCCGCCTCACAGCCGACGAGCGTCAGGCAACGCTCGGTGCGGACCTCGCTGATTAGATTTCATCTAGAGCGTGTAGAGGAACGAAACGCAGCGGCAGGGCTTGCCCTGGGAAAAGGTTTCGATGGACCGCTCGCGAGCGGAAAACGGCATCCTTCTGAAGCGCAAGCTCTGCCGTTACAAAACCGGAGGAGCGTTTCTCTACACATCCTTCGACGACAGTGACGCTCCCATGGCATCACTGTCGCGTCCTCGTCATCTCACGATTGCAGCGTCGCTTACTTTTTCTTGAGCTCCGACGGTTTGTGAGCGGCTTCTTTGCCCGTCTTGTCGCTCTTCACGAGGAACTCGGGGTTTTCTTCGGACGCGGCCACGTGATGCGTTTTGATGTCGATCGGCTCGGTCAGCTTCTTTTCTACCTTGCCATGGGTCTCTCCCTGCGAAGTGTTCCAGGAGACGGCATCGCCTTTCTTGAGTTCGGTTTCCTTTGCCATGGCTTGCCGACCGGATCGGCACTAAAAGAGTTCCGTCTCTCGGGCTCAGGCCACCGGGCACGAGGACGAGGGTGGATCGCGCCACCACAATAAGGGGAATGGACACCACGACGCTGGGCGGCACCGGCCTGATCGTTTCTCGGATGGGACTTGGCGGAGGCGGACACAGCCGACTTGGCATGGCACGCGGCGCAAGCAAGGAGGAAGCCTCCCGAATCGTACGCGAGGCGATCGATCTCGGTGTCAACTTTATCGATACGGCCGAGGCTTACGGCACCGAGGAGGCGGTGGGACTGGGCATCAAAGGTCTGCCGCGCGAGAGCGTCGTAATTTCCACGAAGATCGGCCTCGACAAGCATCCGGAGAACGCCGAGCAGTTCCGCGCGCGGTTTCACGGCGGTCTAGAGAGACTTGGCGTCGAGTACGTCGACGTGCTGCACCTGCACGGTGTGTTGCCCGATCAGTACGCCCATGCCCGCGACGTGCTCCACCCGGCGATGCTCGAGCTTAAGGCAGAAGGCAAGCTCCGCCACATCGGAATCACCGAGCAGTTCATCCCCGATCCTGGGCACCGAATGCTCGTTCAAGCGATGCAAGACGATCTCTGGGAGGTGATCATGGTCGGGTTCAGTCTGCTCAATCCTTCCGCTCGCGACCGTGTTCTGCCCACGACGCGCGCAAAGGGAATCGGCACCCTCGATATGTTCGCGGTTCGTCACGCGCTCAGCAACCCCGAGGCACTCCGGGCGCTGATCGGAAAGCTCGTGGACGACGGCACCCTCGACGGTGAGAGCCTCGACTTTGACGATCCGCTTGGATTCGTTGGCGGGAATCTCCAGGACGCCGCCTATCGCTTTTGCCTGCACGAACCGGGAATCGACGTCGTTCTGTCGGGAACCGGCAGCGCCGCGCATCTACGCGAGAACGTTCGTTCCCTCTCCGGTCCGCCACTTCCGGAGAATGTTCGAAATCGGTTGAGGAACCTGTTTGGTCGCGTCGACTCAGTGACGGGGAACGAGGGCGTTCCTCGTTTTGGAGACCGGCACTAAGGATCTGGAAGGCGTCCCCGGTCGGAAAGACGTCTTGAGCGACGCATCGATGGTGTCCTTGGTAATATCGAAAGACCCGGCGATGATGCTCTACCTTCCCCCCGCGCTCCCCTTCGTCAGCCCCGCCCTGGGCAGCCACATGGTGCTCCAGCGTGATCGTCCGAATACGTTTTGGGGCTGGACGGTTCCAGGTGAGCGGGTGACTGTCGCCATCGGCGACAAGAAGGGAAGCGGAACGGCCGGCGCCGATGGCAAATGGTCGGTTCGCCTCATTCCCCCCAAGGTCGGCGGCCCCTACACCGTCGCGGTCGACGGCTCGCAACACGCCCAACTCACCGACGTTCTCGTCGGCGACGTTTGGCTCTGCACCGGCCAGTCGAACATGGAGTTCGGCATCACGATGGAGAACGGCGGCGCGGAGGCGGTCGCCGCCGCGAACGATCCTAATCTCCGTCTGTTTTTGGCGCCTCACCAAACCACCTTGACGCCGCAACCGGTTAACGGAGGCGCCTGGAAGGTCTGCACCCCGGAAACCGTCGCCCAAGACGGCTGGGGAGGTTTCTCGGCCGTAGGCTATCACTTCGGGAAGGCTCTTCGGCGTGAGGTGGGAGTGCCGATCGGGCTCGTCGAGGTCGTTTGGGGAGGCACGAACGCCGAGTCTTGGACGAGTCGCGAAGCCCTACGTCCGCTGAAGGACTTCGACGCGGTGTTTCCGCAGATCGATGCGGCCGCGGCGCAAAGCGGCGGGGCGACCGACGGCTCGAACGATCCCGGATCGCGACCCGGTGTGAACTGGGGCGCGACCGATCTGGACACTTCGTCTTGGAAAACCATTCCCGTGCCGACCGGCTTCACGGGTCTCGGCTTGGACAACTACGACGGAACGGCATGGTTCCGGAAAGAGATCACCCTTACCGAAGCTCAGGCGGCGGGCGTCGCGACCCTCGACCTCGGCGTGGTCGACGATTTCGACGTGACCTGGGTCAACGGCATCAAAGTCGGCGCGGCCACGCAGCAAAACTCGGTCCAAAGCCACACCCTTCCCGCGGGCACGCTGCGCGCCGGGCGCAACGTAATCGCGGTTCGCGTACTCGACACCGGCGGAACCGGCGGCT
>CAXUKB010000004.1:4546-34781 GCA_964251345.1 uncultured Fimbriimonas sp.
GCCTCACGCTTGGTGACGGTTCCCGAATCCCGATCGCGGGTGATTGGCTCGGCCACGTCGGAGCGGCCCTCCCGCTGAACGGCCCGAACGTGCCGACGAGCCTCTACAACGGGATGATCGCCCCCGAGCTTCCGCTCACGATCAAGGGCGCGATTTGGTACCAGGGCGAAAACAACGCGGGGCGTGCGGTTCAGTATCGCCGCATCCTGCCCACCATGATCGCCGACTGGCGAAACCGCTTCGAGAGCGGCGACTTTCCGTTCTACATCGTGTCTCTCGCGGCGTGGCAGGCCCATAAAGATCAGCCGGGCGACGATGAGTGGGCCGAACTGCGCGAAGCGCAAGCCCTCACCGCCAAGAACGTGAAGAATAGCGGGCTTGCGATGGCCATCGACATCGGCGACGCAGGAGACATCCATCCCAAGGAGAAGAAGACCGTCGGCGAGCGGCTTGCGCTCCTTGCCCTGGCCCGCACCTACGACAAGCGCGTGGTAGACGAGGGACCGACCTATAAGTCGCTGTCGATCAAAGGGAACGAAGCCCGCGTGACGTTCGATCACACGGGCGGCCTCTTGCCGCGCGGTGGCCCGTTGGGCGAGTTCGCTCTTGCCGGGGCCGATCGAAAGTGGCACTGGGCGACGGCGACGATCGAGGGAAATATGGTCGTTCTAACCTCGCCCGACGTGGCGGCTCCCGTCGCCGTTCGCTATGCTTGGCAGGCGAACCCCGTGGCGACGCTCACGAACGGAGCGGGCCTGCCCGCCGTTCCTTTTCGCACGGACGACTGGCCCGAGATCACGGCGGGCCGGAAGTAACACCGCTTCTTCCTTCCGCAGTCGGGCGGGAGGAGGAATCTGCCGGAACTTTCGACATCGCGCGGGCGAAGATCCCCGCCCAGACCGCGTACCCGGCCGAGTTCGGGTGGAATCCATCGGCGGCGTATTGCTCGCGATTTAGGGTGCCATCGCGGTTTAGATCGGCGAGGCGGACCGAACGAACCCTAGCGGCGACCCTTTCGATAGTCGACGTGAGGATCGTCGCCCGCCGCTCGAAGAGGCGGTTCAGAAGCCAAGGCAGGGCGGGGGTCGTGCGGAAGTTTGGCGTCGTGGTCAGAACGACATGGCGCACGGTGCGCAGTCCGGCGAATAATCGCCTTAAGTCCACTTCGAATTCGGCGGGTGACGTGCCGTGAGTCGCGTCGTTTGCGGAGACCGAAACGACCGCCCAGTCGGCGTCGCTCGGAAGTCTGGGAATCTGCCCGCGCACCACGTCGGCCAGCGTTGCGCCGGAGACGGCGAGGTTCGTCACCGAAACAGAATCGCCAAGATGAGCGGCAATCCGGTAGCTTAGGCTCCCGTCGTTACCATCCGCTCCCACGCCCGCCATTGTGCTGTCGCCGAGGGCGATCAGGTGAATCGGCCGTCCGTTTCCGACGGTGTACTCACGAGGCAGACTCTCGGCCTTCGCAAGGAGATCCGCGCCCCTTGCTCGGTATCCCGCGATAGCGTAGGCTCTCCAAGCGGCCAAGGCCGCTCCGATCCCGAGGGCGCTGAGGATCGCTCTTGTCGTCCGCCTCCTCACACAAGGTACGACGGCGGAACGCGTAAACTATGACCACCTTGGAACCTCGCCCTCTTGCGATCCGCGGCGACGTCATTCTTCTTCAGGCGCTTCTCAAGCTCACCGGCATTCTCGGGAACGGCGGTGAGGTGAAGACGTTCCTTGCCGAGAACCCCATTTCGATCAACGGGGAGATGGAGAACCGTCGCGGCCGGAAGCTTCGCGACGGCGACGTGGTGGAACTTCCCGGCGGCGAGAGGATCCGCATCGTGGCCGAGCGGACTTGAGCGAACTCAAACGAGTCGAGATTTACACGGACGGCGCGTGCCGTGGTAATCCGGGTCCGGGCGGCTACGGCGTCGTCTTAATCTACGGGGAGAAGCGCCGGGAGTTGAGCGGCGGCTTTCGCCGCACCACGAACAACCGGATGGAGATCCTCGGCGTCATCGCAGGCTTGGAGACGCTTCGTTATCCTTGCGAGGTGGTCGTTACCACCGACTCGAAGTATGTCCACGACGCAATGAATAAGGGCTGGGCCGCTCGTTGGCGTCGCAACGGTTGGCGGCGGCACACCGGGGAGCGCGCCGTCAACCCCGATCTTTGGGAACGACTTCTCGACCTCTGCGCGGAACATCGGGTCCGGTTTGAGTGGGTGAAGGGACACGCCGGACATCCGGAGAACGAGCGATGCGACGTTCTTTCGACCACCGCCGCCCGCGCCCCAGACCTTCCCATCGACGCGGGTTACGAGCGCCTTCCGGACGCATCGGAACGTTCACACTAGGTGCGGCGCCGGAATCTAACGCCGATCCGAAGGTAAACCCCTCTCGTGCTCTTGCCCGTCCTCGCCCTCCTCGTTCCCACGGGCGTCTTTCTGACCGGTTTGGACGTGCTCGAACGCGACGAATTCGCCGAACTCAAAGGCAAACGCGTGGGTCTGATCACGAACCAGACCGGCCTTGATCGAGAGGGAAGGCGCGGCGTCGACGTCATGCGCGCGGCGGGCGTTCGGGTTACGGCTCTCTTCTCCCCCGAGCATGGCCTGTTCGGACGCGAGGATCGCGAGGGTCTTGCGGATGCGAAGGATGAGACGACCGGCATCCCGGTCTTCAGTCTCTACGGTGACTCTCGCCGCCCCTCTCCGGAGTCGCTCCGGGACGTGGATGTACTCGTGTTCGACATGGCCGACGCGGGCGTACGCTTCTACACCTACGAGACCACGATGGCGCTGGGTCTCGAATCGGCTACCGCCGCCAAAATCCCCTTTTACGTTCTCGATCGCCCCGATCCGATTACCGGTACCCGCGTCGAGGGACCGCCGCTCGATCCCGAGAACGTTTCGTTCACCGGCTACCTCGCGGGCACCCCGGTGAGGCATGGACTGACCATAGGCGAGTTGGCGACGCTCTTCGATCGGGAGAAGGGGTTGAAAGCCGATTTGCACGTGGTGCGGATGGAGGGATGGCGCAGGAGAGATTGGTTCGACGACACCGGCTTTCCCTGGACGAACCCCTCGCCCAACCTGCGCAGCCTCAAGGCCGCCATCCTCTATCCGGGCGTCTGCCTCGTCGAGTTCGCCCGTAATCTGTCCGTCGGTAGAGGTACCGATGCTCCGTTTGAACAGATCGGCGCGGAGTTCCTAAAGGGCCGCGATCTCGCCGCGACGCTCAAAGCCCGAAAATTGCCGGGCCTTCGGTTCTATCCCGTTCGATTTACTCCCGCCTCCGACGCACGTCTTGGGGGCAAGCTTATGGAGGGGATTCGGATCGAGCTCACGGACCGCGACCGCGTTCAGTCCGTCCGACTGGGAATCGAACTCGCGTGCGCTTTGCAAAAGCTCTATCCGGATCGGCTCGCTTGGAACGAGGCAAAGCGGCTGATCGGTTCCAACGACGTGGTGCGCCGGATCGCCGCCGGAGAGGACGCCGAAACGATCGAGGAGAGTTATCGCCCTTCGGTCGCGGCCTTCATGAAGCGCCGTGCAAAGGCTTTGCTCTATTCCTGAGCGAGGTCGCCCAAATGGGAAGAAAAACGAGCCGTCCGCCGCCGACTGAGGGTTCTCAACTCCACGGCGCGCGATTTCTGAAGCCCTTTAGCCGGAGAGAACGGAGGCTTCCAAAACGCGTTCCCAACCGCCCGGCGTCGGACCGTCGATATCGGCCATCTTTCGCGTGCTCGTTCCGAGGTAGACCAAATCTATGCACTTTTACACTGAAGAAATAGTATTTAACGGAGTGCTTCGGACGGGAAATGAAGTGAGATTCCTCGGAAAATCGCCAGGGGCAGCGTCATACTGGGAGCGGTTAAGCTGCCGCTTACCCTTATGGCGTTTTGCCGATGATTCGAATCTTTGCCACACCCACCGCCTTGCTCGTCACCCTCTTAACGCTTACTCTCTCCGGCTGTGGAGGCGGAGGTGGAGCTTCGACGTCTTCCTCTTCGACTTCGACGAAGTCGACGCCTGTCCACTTCAGCGTAAGCTGGGCCGAGCGGTCGCGCGCCACTCAAGGACCCTCCTCAGCCCTTTCCGCCACGCTGACGGTGGGAGGCGCGGCCTCTTCTGGAGGCGACCTGGTCTACACCGCCAATCGTAGCGACGCTCCCGCCGCCTATACGGGTGACTACACGACGGACGTTGCCGCGAAGCTCGGCACGTACCCCGTCACCGTTCGGTTCTATAGCGAGAAGGGCGCGGCGGGCGCGATCGTCGCGCAGGGATTAGGAGGCGCGACGATCGCCAGCGACGGCACGGGCGTGGGCACGATCGGCGTCGGGAACACGGTGACGTCCGTCGCGGTCGTGTCCGGCCAAACGGTTCCGTCTGGGGGCAGCGTCCAACTGGCGTTTACCGCACGCGACGCTTCGGGCAATCTGGTGGCCCTGTCGGAAGGATCCGCAATTTGGTCGCAGATCGCCGGGGCGGCAACCTTTTCCCTGAGCGCGGATGGCGTCGCCATCGCGCTTCAGGCCGGAACGGGGAGCGTCCAGGTCGCCGTCGACGGTGTGACGAGCGGAACGACGCCGGTCACCGTCACCTCCGCGCCGGTGGCGTCCGTCGTCGTCGACCCCGGTCAGTTCACGGCTCTCGGAACTCCGAAGCAACTCACCCTCACCGCGAAAGATGCGCAGGGCAATACTTTGAGCATCGCTCCGGAGTCGGCGTCGTGGACACTGGTGGACGGAGGAAGCTCGCTCGCTCTGAGTTCGACCGGACTTGCGACCGCGACCGGGGTTGGGACGGCGCATGTTCAGGCCTCCGTTGGCGGTGTGTCGAGTGTCTCAGTGGCGATTTCCACCACTTCGGGACCGGTCGCGATCGTGGTGGTCGACGCGAACCAAACGGTGGTGCGAGGCGAAACCAAACAACTGACCCTTGTGGCCAAAGACTCCCAGGGCAATGTCGTGGTGGTGCCGAGCGGAGCCGCCGTTTGGAAGGTCGTGGACGACGACGCCGATCTTAGCCTCACGAGCGGTGGACTGGCGACGGGCATCGGCACGGGGACGCTTTACGTGACCGCGACCGTCAATGGCATCGTCAGCGCACCCGCGCTGGTGACGGTTACGCCGACGTAATTGAGGCGGGCCGTCCGTCGTGATGAGGAGTGTGCGGGCCTATGCTCCTCTCGCAGTCGTAAGCGGTTGTGAGAAGAGTCCCATGCCAATTGCGAGATTCCTTTGTGGCGGCAGATCGCTAGGGCTTCGTTGAGACGGGAACTGCGCCGCTCCGCGCGTTCGAGACGAAGCTCGCCGCACCGCCCGTCGTGTTCTTGAGGGACACCGGCGTGACAGTACCGGAGACCACATTGTCCTGAACGATGGTCCCTTGAACGAGCGTCTCGTTACCGGTCATCGGGAAGTTCTCGTCGAGAGAAGTGATCTCGATGCCGTCCGCCCGCCCAACTTCCGCAGAGATCACCGTCTTCATGCCCGTGATCGTGTTCCCCCGCACGTCGGTCCCGAGCACGAGAGGCCCGAGATTGAGGTTTACGAGATCGAGCCCGGCGAGGGCGATGGTCGCCGGGCGCACGCCGGTGGTGTTCACGACGGTATTGCCGAGCACCGAGTTGTTCCATGCGGCGTTAAACGAGTAGTTCGAGCCTGCGGCCCCGAAGCCCTTCCGGCAGTCGAGCGTGTATCCGAGTAATCCGACGAACCCGGTGTTCGTAAGCGTGTTGCCCTCGATCGTCGAATCGATCGCCCCGTGCTCCCACTCGATTCCATAGAAGCCCCCGAATAACTTGTTGCCGACGTAGGTGTGCTCGTCGTTGTTTAGCGGCACGATCGCGAAGCGGGTCGTCGAGTCGGGCGGGACTTGCCACATCCTTTCAAGGGTCACCTCACTCGCCGTCCACGAGAGGGCGCGTCGCCACTGACCCGCGCCGGTTCCGCTCACGAGGAACACCGCCATTCTGCCCATCGGCGAAGGCTGACCGGGATCTTGCCATGCCGTCGTCGGGAAGGGTGCCGTCGGGGCGAGCGACGTCCCTGAGGACGACTTCACCAACCCTGTGTACATGAAATCCCGGCTTTCCGCTAATTGGGTAAGGACGACTTCCCCATCGGTGGCCGACCGTGCCGGCGAGGACCCCAGCGCCCCAATTTCGTTGCGCAGCAAGAGCACCTGCTGGTCGTAGCTCAGGTCGACGCCTCCGGTCTCCGGGCTTCGGGCGTTACGAAAGGCATTGTCGAAGTGGACGACGTTGTTCGCCAAGACGATGCGTTGTCCGTAGAGGAAAAACAGCCTCCCGGCGCGGTGGCTCTCCGTGTTGCGCACGTACTGGACTTCGGTGCACGCGCCCATCGAGAGCGTGCCATGGTTGGGCGCGGTCGAGGTGAAACGACAATCCGCGATGACGGCCTTCCGAACGTTTGGAAGGCTGATTTCGTAGGCGTTGCCCATCTGGAAATCGACGTTCTTCAGGAAAATGCGGGACGGATTGCCGTAAAATGTGTTCAGGACCCGGTTCGGAGCGGATTGGCGGTTGAGATTTCGGATCGTCAGATCCATGATCCCTTCCGGGGCGTTCGCACCGGTGAACGTGATCGGGCAATGGTAGTCCGGAAGGTTCGGTACGTAGCCCACTTGCAGGATCGTCTTGCCCTTGCCCGCGCCCCGCACGACGGTGTTGCCGAGAAGCACCTCTCCGTCCTTTCCGTTGTCGCACCGGTACGTCCCGGCGGGCAATTGGAGCACGCCGCCTCCGTGTTCCGAGATGTACTTCAAACACGCGCCGAACGCCGCGCCATCCTCGGTCTTTCCGTTACCCGCCAGATGAGCGGGTAGTCGTCGATCGGACTTAGCGTCGTAGACCTTGGAGGCAAAATGATTGCAGTCCGCGCCCCATCCGACGCCGAGGCGAAAGGGATCGGCGGCTGTCGGCCGTAAAACGAACGTCTGACCGCCGACGCTCGCGGAAGCCGCTCCCGCGAGTCCGTTGTTAACGACGACGGAGTAAGTTCCGGACGTGGCGGCGGGGGCTTGGATCTCCAGGGCCGCATCGCTCGACGTGAGAACCTTGGCGGAGACGACGGACTTCGTCGCCGTGTTCACAAGGGTCACCCCGGGGACGACACCGGCGGGCGAAAAGTTACGGCCGATCAAGCGTACGGTGCCGCCGGGAAGCGCGTCCGGGACGTCGATCCACTGGACCCGAGGTCGGTTCACGAACACCGGGTTCGTCGCACCCTTCGGGGTCGTCGCCGTCACCTCGTAGACCGTCATCGACGGCGAAGAGGGAAGACGGAGGGTCGCGATTCCGCCCATCGCCGCGCTCGGCGATACGACGACGCCCCTCCGCGCACCGGTCTTCGTGTAAGCGTAGACGGTGAACGACGTTCCGGAGGTGAGGCCGGAGCCGCGCACCGTGATCGTCGAGCCGGGGCGGGCCTGCTCACTTGCCGAGTAGATGGCCTGCCCCTTCGCGATCGGCGCAAGCGCCAGCGCGCCAAGGAGGAGAATGGTCGTCTTCACGGTCCCTACGAGATCGTGCGGCGCGACGTGGCACCGGCAGCGTTTCAGAAGAAGTACGAGCTCTCCGTCGTTGGCCTCCTTGGCCTTGACGCGGTGCGGTTGCTCCTCCGAAGCAAGCAGGCCGAATTCACTCGGCCGTTCGCCAACTGGAGCCGGTCGAAAGGTCATCGCGAAGGCAAAAAGAAGAGGCGTTCAAAATGTGAACGCCCCTTCTTAGAGTGGGATATGGTGGAGGCTAGGGGACTCGAACCCCTGACCCCCTGCTTGCAAAGCACCCATTACGACGGTTCAGGGAACCTGAAATTCCGGTAGACACAGGCTCCACAACGGAACGTACGCTCGAACCTGCGGGGCAACTACGACGGTCCGCTACGACACACCCGTCCGTCTACGTCCTCCCGTTAGAACAGTCCGGGCTCTTCCTTCTTGGGTTTCTTGCCGCCCACCGGCCCCGCGTCCTCGATGGTCGTCCACTCCGGCGGGCAGGGAACGAGCAGCGCCGCGAGATCATCGAGCACGGCGTCGGGCGACATCCACTCCTGCGCGTCCTCGGGCGAGAGCACGACCGGCATTCGGTCGTGGACCTCCTCGACGGCCCTGTTGGGCACCGTCGTCACCATGGTGTAGGTCGGTAACCCGTCGGTCGCCTCGTTCGGCACCTCCCAGAGACCCGCGAAGAGAAAGAGGTCGCCCTGCTTCGGGAGCACGCGCAGCCACCTTCCGTCCGCTCGCTCGTAAAACGCACTCGCGGGAATCACGCAGCGCCGAGCTTTGAACGCGCCCCGGAACGTGGGCTTCTCGCGAATCGTCTCGCTCCGGGCGTTGTAGGCGTTCTTCTTCCCGAAGTGGGGATCCTTGGCCCAGAACGGCTGCATTCCCCAGCGCGCCTCCACCAACTCGCCGCCGTCCGTCGCGAACCCGCCGACCTCGCCGGGGAACAGATCGGCGGCGGTCAGGATCCTCCGCTCCATCGCCGTCTTCGGGGCACCTCCCCATCGCTGGGCGCTCTCGCCCGCCCCCGCGTACCGCACGCACATGAGGCGAGGCTACCTTTAGCCCCAACCGATTTCGCGCAGGCCGTCGACGATCGGACCGATTCGGACGAACGCCTTGTCGTTCCACTGCTCCCGGGTCATAAACTGGGTCGTCTCTCGGGCCTTGATGGCTAGACAATGCCCGTCGCCTCGGTCGGGGCTGTATGCCTCAAGCAGCATCACGATCGCGATCTCCGAGTCCGGACCTTTTCCGAGGTGAGCCACCGCGCGGCCGTAGCAAAGAAAGATCGCCTGGGATCCTACGCTCGATCGATAGACTCCCGGCATCGGATCGAAGGGTTCGTCCGGAAAATAGAAGTACGCGTCGGGGTGCGACGGTTCCCCAAGCTGCCTTTCGATCGCCGACTCACCCATGTTTCCAGACTTTACTACGGTTTGCGCCGCTCCAAAGGTGCGTCGAGAGCACATGCACTCGGGCCTGCCTTACGCCACTAAGCGTCCTCACGAAAACACGTAGACGAAGTACGTAGACGTGACGTAGAATGGCCCTGTGAAGAACTTCCGCCCGGTCTCCTATCCGATGCCCACCGGGCCCAGTCCGATCGTCTCGGCGGTCCTTGAGCCCGAGCGGCGATCGACGGCGCAGGCACTGCGGCGCAACATCGAGGGCCAGTGGCGGGACATCTCGCGCGGCGCACGCCAGTTCGTGACGCTGGGTGGGTTCTCGGAGCGCGGCGTGTTCTCGGTGGAAATCGGGGGAGGCAGCCGGCCGGGAATGTCGGACGCGACGTACATCACGCGCACCGAGCTGGCGCGAGCGGAAGAGGGGATAACCGAGCGAGACCGGGCGGAGCAGGTCGCCATCCTCGAGGCGGTCGATGCGTACGACCTCGCGCACGAGTTCGTGTTTCAGATCATCGTGGGCAATGAAGTGGGCGTTTACCGCCTTCGGCACCACCAAGCGAGCGCCGCGGTCGGCATCGACGAGCGTCCGCTGCACGTGACCCAGATCGTGGACACGGGCCGGGCCGCTTGAGGCCAACGTCAGACTTAGACCACGAGGTGGAGGCCCGCCTTGCCGCCATGGGCATCTTTCGCAGCGAGGTCGACGACGAGACCTGGTCGCTCCACGTCGACGACGTGGGCGAGCGGATGGACGAGGAGCGGATGAGCAGGGACGCCGGGCGGCCCTCGCTCCTCGATCCTTAGCCGTTCCTCGCATTAGGCTCAGTCCTTTTCGTGGCGAAGCACGGTAATAGCCCGGTGGACGCCAACCTCACGCCGCAGGTAGCCCTTACGCGCGAGCGAGTCGAGGTTCAGGTACGCGCTGGCGAAAGAGACTCCGATCTCGTCCGCGATCTCCTGGACGCTCGGCGCACGCCCCGCTTCTTCGATCCGTGTCGAGACAAAGCGCAGGACGAACCTCTGTCGATCGGTCAGCCTCGCGCGGTCGTTCGTCAATGGGCGAGGAAGTCGGCCGCCCCCACCGGCGCCCGCGCCTTGCCCCGCAGGAGAAGCGGCGAGTAGGGGTAGACCCTCTTCACCAAGAACGCCGAGTGGCCGTCGCGGTCCTGCACGACGCCCGCCACGGTGGCGTAGGGGCTCATCACGATCGCGTGGCCGTCGCGCTGGTACACGTCGTTGAACGCGGTGCAGTTGAGCAGGCCCGTCTCGTCCTCCAGGTCCCAGAAGACGACGCGGTGACCGCTCGGGGTCGGGGGAAAGCGCAGACGGATCGGGTTGCCCACGACGATCGCCTTCGTTCCCGGGGGCAGCCTTCTCGCTTCGGCAGTCGTGACGCACCCCTTGGCGAGCGCCCTCTCCCGCTCGTGGGCCATGAGGTGGCGCTCGACGTCGAGCCCCAGCACCGTGCGCTCGTGCGCCGCCCGCTCGTGCTCGCTAAAGTCTTCCACCGAGAGGTCGAGCGTGGGCTCTTCGAAGTCGAGCGGCAGCATTGGGTTCGCGCCCTTCGACTCGGTCGCCTTGCCGAACGTCAGCGCCGCCTTTGCCGCCCAGAGCATCGCCCGGCGATTAGGGCAGAGCGCGTCGAGCGCGCCGCACAGGATCAGGGCCTCGAGTTCGTCGCTTGACGGTCGAACCTTCGCGGCGAAATCGAACACGGAGCCGAATGCCCGCAGCCCCGCCGATCGCCAGAGCGCGCGCCCTTCCGGATCGCCGAGACCCGCGGTTGCCACCGCGACGCGCCCCTCGCTTGGGCCGCTCGAGAGCGGCTCGCGGGCGCGGGCGGAGTGATCGCCGAGCGCCGCGTCCTGAGCCCGGAGGATCCGCTCGATCGTGCCCGACGAGAGACCCGAGACCTGCGTCAGCGCGACGCGGATCCCGCCCGACGGCACGAGCATCCCGCCCTCGCCCACCGCCTCCTCCACCTCGAATCGCTCGCGCGACCGGTTGACGCAGGGCGGCGACATCCGCACGCCCCGGCTCCTCGCCTCGTTCGCGATCGTGCAGGGTCCGTAGTAGCCGGCGGGCTGGGCCGACAGGAGGCTCGCAAAGTACTCCGCGGGGTGGTTCGTCATGAGATGGACGCACCGCAAGGAGAGCTCCGCGAACGCCAAGGCGTGGCCCTGGGCGAAGCCGTAGCCCTGGAACTGGGAGACGTACTCGTAGACCCGCTCCGCCACGGCCGGCGAGTGGCCGTTCGCGATCGCGCGCGACGTCACCTGCTCCCGGACCGTCTCGGCGAACCCCTCCCGCCGGCGCTTGTACATGGCGTCGCGGATGTCCTCCGCCTGGCCCGACGTGTAGCCGCAGAACGTCTGGAGCAGCTGGTCGACCTGCTCCTGGAACACGATGATGCCGTACGTCGGGCCGAGGATCCGCTCGAACTCCGGAGACTCGAAAGAGTAGGGCTTGCCGCGCCGGCGGGCGATGAGCTCGTTGAGCTTGACCGACCCGCCCACGCCGGGACGGATGCCCGCCTGCACCATGCTCGCGTCGTGCAGGTCGTCCGTGCGAAGACGCTGGTGCGCCTGGCGCATGGCCGGGCTCGCGCTCTGCGGCACGCCGATGAGCTCGCCCGAGCGCATGGTGCGGTACACCTCCGGGTCGTCCGTCGCCCCGACCCGGTGGGAGGAGTAGTCGAGGTCGGTGGCCTGCAGGCGCGACTCGACGCCGCCCACCACGTCCTGCCCGCGCAGGCACAGGATGTCGAACTTGTCGAAGCAGTGCTTCGCGCTGCGCTTGTCCCACTGGATCATGCGAAAGCGGTCGTCCTCCACCCCGCTCTCGGCCGACGGGCGAGAGGCCGACCAGATCACCGGCACCGTGTCGCGCAGCGGCGAGTCCGACACGATCACGCCCGCGGAGTGGAGGCCGGTGCCCGTGGGCACGTCCATGAGCCGCTCGGCGAGGGCGAAGATCCAGCGGTACGTCTCCTTCTTGACCTTCGAGCCCCTCAGTTCCGGCCGCTTCTGCAGCGCGGCCTCGAGCTGGTCGGCCGACACGCCGCCGTGGATGCGCTTGGCGAGAAAACCGAGCGTCTCCTCCGGAAGGCCGAACGCCTTGCCCACGTCGCGCACGATGCCCCTCGCTCGGTAGGTCCCGATCGCGGCGAGCCCCGCGACCCGCTCCACGCCGTAGCGCCTCACCATGTAGCCCCGGATGTCGTCCCGCCTCTGCGACTCGAAGTCGATGTCGATGTCGGGGCGTTTGGATCCGTCCTCGGGCAAAAACCGATCGAAGTGCAGGTCGTGGCGGACGGCGTCGATCTGGGAGAAGCCCAGCACGTGCGCCACCGCCGAGTCGACGACCGAGCCGCGCCCGCTCTGGCCGACGCCCTGCTCGGCGGCCCACCGGCAAACGTCCCAGGCGATCAAAAAGTGGGACGAGAAGCCCATGCGCTGGATGCGCTCGACCTCGTGCGCGAGGCGCGCGCGGTGCCGATCGCTGAGGTCGCTGCCGTACACCGCGATCGCCTCGGCGTCCACGATCTCCCGCAGGGCGTGGGCGTCGTCGGGAAACAGCGAGGGGAGGGGCTTGCGCCCGGGCAGAACGTCGTCGTCGCACCGCTCCGCGATCCGAAGGGTGGCCTCGAGGAGCTCTGGCCGACTCGCAAAGTGAGCGGCCATCTCCTCGGAGGTCCGGAGGAACCGCTCGGCGTTAAGGCTCCGTTCGGGGTACCGCGGCGCTTGGGGCTGACTAGGGTGGCGGCGGGGCTTGCGCCCGATGACGTCGTCGAGGAGGCACAGCGATTCGGCGCAGAGAAGCGCGTCCTGCGCGGGGTAGTGCTCCTGCCTCGCGTGCGTGACCATTCCCCCGGCGACCGCCGTCGTCCCCGTCGCCTCGGCAAGCTCGACCAGTCGGCGCTCCACCGCCATGCTCCAGGGAAGATAGCCGCGTTCCACCTCGAGGAACACGTCGTCCCGGCCATAGAGCGAAATTAGGCGTTCTACGAGCCGCATCGCGCCGTCGAGGTCTCGGCGGACCAACAACCGATCCAGGGGACCGACGTCACCGCCGGTAAGGCACAGGAGTTCCGTGGCGTGGCGCGAAAGGCGCTCCCACGTCGCGAGCGGAAACCCGCGCGGCTCCCCGAGGTGGCACTCGGTCAGGAGATGGGAAAGCGACCGGTAGCCCCGCTCGCTCTTTGCGATCAGGACGATCTCCCCGCCCTCCGCGAGCTCGACCGACGCCCCAACCAGCGGCTTGATGCCGACCAACCGGCACGCCTTGGCAAACTCGAGCGCGCCGACGAGGGAAAACGGATCGGCGATCGCGGCGGCGGGACACCCACCGGCCGCGGCGAACGACGCGAGTTCCTCCGCCAGCATCGTCGATCGCCCGAACGCGTAACCGCTCATGAGGTGCAAGGGGGCGTAGGCGATCGGCAAGCTCGACGCGCGGCGAAGCGGCCGCCCCCATCGGTCGACGTCGGCGGCGGCCTGGTCGTGGTCCTTTTCTGAGCGCACGGCGACGGGCCAGCTCGCGTCCGTCTGAGGCGGCGCGGTCTCCGCGAGGCGCTGGTGATAGGCCTTGGGGAGGTTCGCCGTTCTCGCCTCGCGGTTGAGCGCCTGGCGAACGGACCAGTCTTCCCGTCGGTCCACTTCGGGCGCCGGCCTCGGCGTGTCGCTCAGGTGCCCAAGGCTCGGGGACGTGCGCTCGTCGAGCCTTCGAACCCCGTCGGGACCGATCCGCGCGGACACCTCGACGTACGGCTCCAGCTCCCACCAGGCGCGGGCCTCGCGCCACGTGGAGAGGATCCTATCTCCGGTCTCTCCCGGCTCACCAGGCCCAGCCATTGAGCTGCCGATAGGCCCTCCTGACCCTCACCCACCGCGGCTCCCGGATTTCCGACACGAGCCGCACGGAGTGCTCACCATACGCCTCCCGGACGTGCCCAAGGGCCGCGCGAACGCTCTCCGCCCGGTCCGCCCGCGAGCGTCCGCCGTGCATGTCGAGCTGCACGCGCCGGTTCGTCTCGACGCCGGGAAGCCTGGCGCGCACGGAGGCGATCCTCTTCGACGGAGATCCCGGGAGCATGAGGCCGAGCGCGTTCGCGACGTCGCCTTCGCAGGCCACGGACCGCGCGAAGGTCCGGGCGATCGAAGCGACGTCTCCGTCCTCACTCTCCAAAAACAGCTCGACGGTGCGCCCCGAGGCGTCCGCCTCCCGCAGCGCCCGCCCGATCTCGCTCGCGAGGCCCAGGAGCCCAAGGTCGAGGGCTTGGCGGGTGTCGGGCGGGCTTTCGTAGGTAAACCTCGCTGCCACCGAATCGGCGGGGAAGACCGCGCGAACCTGGGCGTCGCCTCGGCCAAGCGCGGCGGCGGCGATGCCGTGAGCCCGGTCGCCGAACTGCGCCCGCAAGGTGTCGACGGAGAGCGCCGCGAGGTCGGCCGCGGTCCGGTACCCGAGCAGACTTAAGCGACGAGCCTCGTCCGGCGAGAGCGGAAGCGCGTCGAGGCGAACCTCGCCGACGTAGCTCGCGGGGTCGGAGTGCGCGAGGCCAAGGGGGTCGCCCCTTCGGGCCGCCAGCCGGGCCACCCACCGGCAGCCGCCGACCGAACATCGAGGCGCGAACCCCGCGCGGACGAGCGCACGCTCAAGGCTTGCCGCCGCCTCGCGCGGTCGGGGGTGGCCCGTCAGGTCGGCTAGAACCTCATGTTGCTTGAGCGGCTCGACGGCGTCGGCGTACTGCGCCACGACCTCGAGCCACCGGCGGCTCGCCTCGCGGTACGGCTCCTCGGTCCACTCGACGATCTGGCCGTCGTCGTTGAGGATCGAGCGCGCCTCGGCGAGCGGCATTCCGACGCCGATGCCCCGCGATCTCGCCAGAGGGTTGGCGTCCAGCACTCGCTTGTCCCGCTGCACCACGAGCGGACCGCCCTCCGGGTTAGGAGTGGCGGCGGCGTAGAAGCCATCGAGCAAGCAGGCGAACAAGTACACGCGTGTCTACTATATCGTATGGCGCAAAGCTTTGTTCCTTAGGTTAAAATCGCCGACCTGCGTGCCCAGAAGGCGACTGCATAAGGAGCGCTCTGTCATGGATCGACGTTTTACGAATCACGTCCATTAAAATTGTCTATTTCTAGTAGCTAAAGGCGTTTTTTTTGCCACTCTGCTGCCGCGAAGTCTGAACGTGTTCCGTAGTTGCTGTGAAGAAGCAAACAACCTAGCTTCTTACTGGAAATCAGATGAGACCTCGGACATTAGCCCTGCGACTCTTGGGCTTAATCCTCACCATCATCGCGCTGAGCACCGCTCACGCCCAAACCATTTGCTACAACAACGGAAGCGTTGTCATCAACGAAGGCACTCTCGTCTCTGGAACAGCCGCTAGTCTTAACGGAGGCTCCTACGTCTTACGATCGCAATCCGAGACTAACGCGGAAGTCGCTTCGTTCTTTACTTATTTTTCTATACCTTCAAACTCACCAGGTGCTCTGGTGCAGTTTCAATCGAACGTTTCCGCCGGTACTCCGGCGGTCGGCGCGACTGGCTCCTTCATTCAGGTTTGGCTCTACTCTCCGTCGGCAGGCAGTCTTCTGCTCGGCGTTGTGTATCCGCAAAGCAATGGGGACATTGTCGAGAGCATGCCGCTGAGCCGTGCCCAGTTTCTGCAGTACCGAGACTCGAACGGACTTCTGAACGTTCAGCTTCGTGCGGTCAGGCAGAGCAATGCCGGCACCGGAACGCTGACGTTTACGACGAGCTATCTGGATATCTATGCGCAAAATTTCCCCGTGGGATACACCGGCGAATCCCACGGCGCATCCATAACCGATATTGACGCGGGAAAGACGCACTATCTCGACTTCTCAGCGTACGACATCAACTCTCTGCCGCAGAGCTTGCTCGATTACCTAGGGAATGTCAATTCGAGCTGGGGCTTCGGTACTGATTTCGATACCGATCTTAATTACATGGGCAAGCGGCTTGTCACCGACAATTTTGCAAACCAGGGAGGCGGTGGCGCTTTGTTTGCCATGCCTGGAACGACACAGCCCGGAAACTTCAATCATCCTCTTTACGGGCAGATTGTCTTCCAGGGGAGATTTTGGCACTATAAAAACGGACCCCTGTACCCAGGCACTCGCCCAATGGGCAAGTCGCTGTACGTCGTTGTCGTAAGACAGGATCAGCAGGGCAGCTACCATATCGAACCTTCGAGTTCAACGCCTTACTCGCCCTCCTACTACAATCTGCAGACCAACGGCGAGGACGATGCGTGCAGCGACTCTGACGTGTGCACGAATCAACAGAATCCCTATGAGGGACCGTACGGCTCGACGCAGTTCGACTACACGAAGCTGATGTACCTTGATGAGCACTTCCGCATCGATCAGTACCAGTCGGTCGGCACCCAGCACTGGTACATGATGATCGGCAGCTGGTCGCTGGTGAACGGGCACTATGGCTTCACGATCTACGATTCGCTTCTGTTCACGCTCGACGACTACCTCACCCCGTATCATCCTCGGCCCTTGGCAGGAACGAGCAATACGGACTCCGTCACAAGGGTAATTGGCTCGAGCCCGACTCAGACGTACTCGATGACGTATCCGACGTACGACGCGTCGAATCCCGACAACTATGATCCGTTCAGCGCGGTGACGATGGACTCAAACTACGTTTGGCCTGCACCGTTTGACGATCCCGTCAACGATCCGAATGCCGGACTACCGCCGGCGCAAGATCCCAACTACGTGGATCCGAGCATGGCTCCGACTCCCGTCTGGGCGCTTCATGTCGCTCCCACATCGACCAGCATGCGCTGGCGCCGCCGGTCGCCGATCGACTCCACGTTCTCAATCCGCACTTTGACCGCCGCTCGGGGACTCGGGACGTAACTCCCGACTTCTTAAGGTGTTGGTCGCGGCGCTTCGGGAAGGTCGGAAAAGGACAGCAGCGCTGTTTAAGCAAGCTACTTCGGCGGCGTCTCAGCCTTGAGCGCCGCCTCTGGATTTCGCCGCGCACCTCGAGGTTATGGCTGAGATGGCCCGCGCAAAGGCCGAGGCGACCCGCCGCTTCCTGGAGGTCGCCTGATGCCCAAAGGCGTCCCCAAAGATCCCGAATCGGCGCGCAAGCCCGGCCCGGCCGCCGTGCTGAAAGACCCAATCCACTGGCGAGGGGGATGGGTGTCGCTTGAGCACAAGGCTTGGATCGACTCCCACGGTGGAATCGCGGCGGTGCGAGGGCTCATCGATAAGGCGATGGCGGCGGAGCACGCCGGTACTTTCGAAAACCCCGCACAAGGTACTGCCCCTTAAACCGGCAAACCTGCCTTATCCTTAAGGGCGATGAAGAAAGCGCTCATCCTCCTCGCCGCCGTCGGCGTCGCGGCACTCTCCTTCGCTCAGGGCTCCGAGTACGTCAAGGGCTACACCGACAAAAACGGGATCTACCACCCGGGCTACTACCGCACGAAGTCGAACGGCACGAAGACCGATAATTACGGGAGCAAGGGCAACGTCAATCCGTTCACCGGCAAGAAGGGCACGAAAGACCCCTACTCGACGCCACGCCCTCGTCACCGCAAGGGCTACTAAAGCGGCGGTAACCTCATCCCCGTCCCCGTCCCCATCCTTCGCCTCGTCCTCACCATCGAGGAGCGACGAGGCGAAGAGGAGCCCTTGCCGGTCACCCGGATCGAGTGGGGCGCGGACGAACTCCCCAGCCGGGCCTACTTTTTCACCGCGATCGAGCTCGCGTACGGCTCCATCGAGTTGCCGTACTTTCCGAGCGCGGCCTGGGTGGAGATCACCACGGCGACGGGCTCGATGCGTTACGACGCGGGCGAGCCGCAGGACGAGGCGATCGTCGGTGTGGCGCTCTGGAACATGGTCGTGGTAGCGGCGACGGGATACGACAGCGAGGCACCCTAAACGCAAAAAGGCCCCGACACCCTCCGAAGAGGATGCCGGGGCTTGGGCTCAATCCAACCGATCGCTAGGTCTTTGTCGACGTGGTGGCGACACTCGAGGCGTTGGTGATGAAGCTGGCCACTCCGCCCGCCGTGTTTTGGAAGCTGACTGGAGCGACCGCGCCCGTCACGACATTGTCCTGCACGACGGAGCCTTGGACGAGCGTCTCGTTGCCGATCATGGGAAAGTTCTCGTCGAGCGCCGTGATCTCGATGCCGTCGGCCCTTCCGACCTCCGCGACGGCCGTCGACATCATCCCGGCGACGGCGTTGCCCCGCACGTCCGTCCCGAGCACGAGCGGCCCGAGGTTGAGGTTCAGGAGGTCGAGCCCGGCGAGCGCGATCGTCGCCGGGCGCACGCCGGTGGTGTTCGTGACGGTGTTGCCGAGCACCGAGTCGTTCCAGGCCGCGTTGAACGAGTAGTTCGAGCCCGTCGCGCCGAAGCCGCTCCGGCAGTCGATCGTGTAGGCAAGCAGGCCGATGAAGCCGGTGTTCGTGAGCGTGTTGCCCTGGATCGTCGAGTCCATCGCCCCGTGCTCCCACTCAATTCCGTAGAAGCCTCCGAAGAGCCGGTTCCCGACGTAGGTGTGCTCGTAGTTGTCGAGCGGCACGACCGCGAAGCGGCTCGTCGTGTCGGGCGGCACCTGCCACGCCTGGTCGAGCGTCACCGCGGCGGACGTCCAAGAGGCCGCCCTTCGCCACTGGCCCGCGCCCTTGCCGCTGACGAGGAGCACCGCCATTCTGTTCATCGGTGATGGTTGACCGGGATCTTGCCAGGCGACGGTGGGGAAGGGAGTCGCGGGCACGAGGGTCGTTCCCGCGGCCGACTTCACCATCGCGGTGTACATGAAGTCCCGGCTTTCCGCGAGTTGGGTGAGCACGAGCTCGCCGTCGCTCGCCGTGCGGTTCGGGGCCGCGCCCAGCGCTCCGATCTCGTTGCCGAGCAGGAGAACGCGCTCATCGTAGCTCAGGTCGACGCCGCCGGTCTCCGGGCTGCTGGCGCTCCGGTACGCGTTGTCGAAGTGGACGACGTTGTTCGCGAGCACGATGCGCTGACCGTACAGGAAGAACAGCCGGCCGGCGCGGTGATACTCCGTGTTCCGCACGTACTGCACCTCGCTGCACCCGCCCATCGAGAGCGTGCCGTGGTTCGGGGAGGTCGAGGCGAAGCTGCAGTCCGCGATGACCGCCTTCTGAACGCTCGGCAGGCCGATCTCGTAGGCGTTGCCCATCTGGAAGTCGACGTTCTTCAGGAAGATGCGCGACGGGTTGCCGTAGTACGTGTTCAGGATCCGGTTGGGGTTCGGCCCAATGTTGAGGTTCTGGATCGTGAGGTCCATGATCCCCTCTGGAGCCCCGGCGCCGGTGAACGTGAACGGGCAGTGGTAGTCCGGAAGGTTCGGAACGTAGCCCACATGGAGGATCGTCTTGCCCTTGCCCGCGCCCCTTACGACGGTGTTGCCGAAGAGCATCTCGCCGTCGCTCCCGTCGTCGCAGCGGTACGTGCCGGCCGGGATCGAGAGCACGCCGCCGCCGTGCGCGGTGACGTAGTTCAGACAGGCCTGGAACGATCCACCTTCCTCGGTTTTGCCGTCGCCCACCAGGTGCGCCGGCAGGCGCGGGTCGGCCTTGGCGTCGTAGACGTTCGAAGCCCAAGCGTCGCAGTCCGCGCCCCAGGCCACCCCAAGGCCGAACGGATCGGCTGCAGGCGCCCGAAGAGTAATCGTCAGGCCGTTGACGTCGGCCGAGGCCGCGCCGGCCAGGCCGTTGTTGACGGTGACCGCGTACGTTCCGGCCGAGGCGGCGGGGGCTTGGACCTCCAGCGCGCTGTCGCCCGGGGTGACGACCTTCGCGGGTGCGACGACGCCCGTCGCGGCGTTGACGAAAGTCACCCGCGGAACGACTCCGGCGGGCGAGAAGTTGCGACCGATAAGTCGCACCAGGCCGCCCGGGAGCGCCTCCGGAACGTCGATCCACTGGACGCGCGGGCGGTTCACGAAAACGCTGTTCGTCGCGCCCTTCGGCGTCGTCGCGAGCACCTCGTAGACCGTCGTCGACGGCGAAGAGGGAAGCTTGAGCGTGGCGATCGTGCCTGCCGCGGCATCGGGCTTCACCGCGACGGCCGTTCCCCGAACTCCGGCACGGGAGTAGGGGTAGACCGTGAACGAGGATCCTGCGGTGAGTCCGTCGCCGCGGACGGTGATCGTCGAGCCCGGGCCCGCCTGCTCGCTCGCGGCGTAAATCGCCTGGGCCTTGGCCAGCGGCAAGAGCCCGATCGCAACCAGAAGGAGGAGGGGTCTCATCCTAAGGCACCGCCTGGTAGGGCACGGCGAGCGTCGACGCTTGAGGCGCGGCGATCGCAGGATCGACCGGAATGGCGAAGCTCGGCTTGGTCACGGAGTAGATCCGCGGCAGGGTGCTCTTGGCCGCGAGGGCCCGGAACGGCGCCCATCGCAGGGGGCTGATCGTGGCGGCCGTCGCCCCGACGGTGAACGACACGGGCGCGGCGTTGTTCGTCAGCCAATCGGTCCACGGCACGGTCTGGAGGTAGTCGACCATCGAGAGCGGCCCGCCCATCGCCACGAACGGCGCGTAGTAAGCCGCCGTCCAGGCCTGCGCCGTCGCGAGGTCGACCGTCGGAGCTGCCTCGCGGTCGATCACCCACACGCGATAGACTCCGCTCGCCGATCGCGGCCCCGTGGTCACGACCGGCAGCGGGCTCGGCTGGTACCCGACCTGACTCGGGAGGTCGACCGTCGTGGAGGCGTCGGACCAGGCCGTGGCGATGTCCGCGGTCGCGGGATAAACGCCGTCCGCGGGGAGAGTCGCCGCCTCGTAGCCCTCGGAGTCGAGGCGCAGGTCGGTGCCCGAAACGGTGGCCGCGAGCGCGATCGCCTCGGCCGAAGATGAGGCCCGCACGTCGACGACGTGGGCCGTGGTGTGCAAGATGCCGGGAGTGCCGGCGGTCGCGGTTCCGGTGATGCGGAAGGCCGAGGCGTGCGCGAGGGGACCGGTAGCCGCCCGGGCGAAGTAGATCCCACCGTAGCGCCCCAGAGGGATCACCGGACGGAAGCTGAAGGATGCGGTCGATCCGTCGCCGATCCGGAACGTCGCGGTGCCGTCGGCGTTGACCGCTCCCGTGAGGTCGTACTCGCTGGGCACCGTCCCGGCGATCGGCGCCCAAGACACCACTTGCCACCCCGTCTCAGGGCTGCTCTGAAACACGACGAAGGCCCCAGCGTGGACGATCGCCGTGAGGTACCGGCTGCCCGCGTCCGACGCGACGATCGGGCCCACGTCGTCCCCCGATCCGCCCAGCGCGACGTGGACGGTGACGGTGTAGGGCGCGGATCCGGGCGCGGCCGCGGACTGCACGAAGGCGCACGAGCCTCCGGCGATCGAGCCGGTCAAGCCGCCCGCTCCGTCCAGGGTAAGGGACGCACCGCCGCCGAGCTTCGACCAGCCCGGGAGAGTGCCGATGTCAGCGCCCGCCGCTCCGGCAAACGACGCCGAGGCGAGGATGGCCTGGGCGGTCGGCGCGACTTGGCCAAAGCCGAGGCAGGCGAGGAGGAGGGTTAGGAGAGCGAGGAGGGGTTTCATGGATAGGCGGCCTGGGTTAGAGCCCAACTGCGACGGGCCCGGAAGTCGATCCCGACGTGCCATCGATGAGATCCGCCCACCGACGCCCCACCGGAATGCCGTATCCCACGCGACCTGCCGCGCTGTAATGCACCTGATTGTCCGGCTGAGGGGTCGTCGTCGTGTCCCGGTACTCGGGGTGCGCCCCGGTGTAGCGCCACACCGTTTCGTCCATTCCGTAGACCAGGCCTGGGTTGGCGGCGACCAGCGCGTCGGTCGCGACCTGCATAGCGAGGAGCCCGTCGTTCGTGCCGCCGGTCGTCCCGACGAAATTCGCGAGGTGGTCGAAGGGCGCGTAGCAAACCAAAAACTTCGCGGTGGGGTACTTCGTGTGCAGCGCGCTGATCGTCGTCTGCATGTTGGCCTGGTACTGGCTCGGGGTATAGCCATTGTTGACATCGTTGGTCTCGTGCATGACCACGATCCAGTCCAGGGACTTGCCCGTCGACGCGACGGCGGCGTCGACGATGCCCGTCATCCAGTCGTAGTACCGCTGGCCCGTGCCGAGGTTCGGCCCCGCGCCCGCGGTCGGGGTCCACTGCGCCGAGTAGCTTGCCCCCTGCCCGCAATTGAGCATGGTGACGTGCCTCACGCCGTTCGTGACCGCGAGCGCCTCGGCCGCAATGTATGGGGCCGCGCTCGTGTCGCCCGTCGCCGGGTTTTGCACGAGGCTCGTGCCGTACATCACCGCAAGCACCCGCGCGTGGTCTCCCAGGGGGCACGCGAAGTCCTGCGACCGCGCGGTTTGGGCGTTCGAGTCCGTCGCGACGCAGAAGTAGAAATAGAGGCCTCGCCCCGAGGTCGCCGATCCAGGCTGATCGTCGAGCGTCAGCGCCGTCTTGCCGGCCAGGAGGGTGCAAGTTCCACTGCCAGGCGCATCGTGGTTGATGCTCGATCGGTACCACTGGTAGGTGATCGTGCCCGTTCCACCGCTCGCCGCCGTCATCGAAAGATTGATGTGCGCGGTGTCGAAGTAGTTAAGCGAGACCGTTCCGGGCGCGACCGCTGGGACCCCCGATCCGTACTGGACTTGGTGGAACAGCAGGCCCGCGCTACCACTGGCGGTGCCCGACGAGATCATCCCGAGGTGAGTGCCGGTGATGGATGGCGTCGTGTCTGGGTTGGTCGTGCCATAGGAGAGCCAAGTACTCGATCCCGTGGTTCGGTACTCAAGCAAAAACGTCGTCGCTCCACCCGAGGCCCCACTCGGCGTGAGGCGGAAGTCGTAGTAACCCGCCGCGAGGGTTGGCACGCTAGAGCCGTTAAACCCTACATTCGCAAGCCCTGCGCTCGTGTTCTTAAACACAGCCAAGGTAAAGTTGCTGAACAGGACGACGTAGTAGCCGTAGGCGTTTGTGTCGCACCGCAGGCCCGCAGCGAGGTATGTGGAGTTGTCGCCTCGAAAGACTGCTGTGAAGGTAAGCGGGTCGTTTGCCGCGCCTACCCCCGCGTAGTAGCCTGCGGCACCATCCGCAGAAGCGAAAACGTCGCCGCCCGTGTCGAGCGTAAAGGTGCCCGCAATCTGAGTAAAGGGGCCACCTTGGTCGGGTGTGTGAGCAGCGAGGTTGCCCGAACCCGCGAAGTTGTCGAGTGTGTTGATGCTCATCTTAGGCTCCCACGACCCCGACGTTGCCGTTCCCTGAGATCGATCCGCTGAAGGTCGTCGATGCACCGGAGGCGAGGGCCACCGCCACCGCCGGGCCGTTGATGGTCAAGGTGTACGAAAGGCTGCCCTGTGTCACAAGGACAGTTCCCGTCGTCCCGGTCGGAGCCACGGCCTTGAGGGTGGATCTCGACGCGGTGGTGTTGCCGGTGTAGCTCGGCGACGTGCCGGTGAGACCCGACACGAGGACGGTGTAGCCCGTCAAGGCGGTGACCAAGGCCTGGAGGGTCGAAGCGTCGAGCGTGAGGGAGTTCGCCGCGTCGTTGTAGGTGGCCGTGATGCCGCCGCTGCCCTGAACGAACGCGCCGACAATGTCCTGGATCGCCTCGGGAGCGCTCGCGCCTTCGACGGCGAGCATTCGCGCGAAGATCGACCCCGATGCAGGGTTGGCCGGCACGCCGAGCTTGGTCGCGATCGCGACGACGTTGGTGACGAGGCGCTCGAAGTCCTGGGCGCAGTCGCCGTCGAACTCGACCTCGGCGACTCGATTGGTAGGAAGGTCCGGGATCCCGGCAGGGTAATCGGTGGGCATGTTTTTGTGGGAGAGTCGGTTACGAAAAAAGCCCCGTCGTCTCCTGGGTGGAGCGCGGGGCCGGTTGGGGATGCAGATAAGGCTTACTGAATGACGCGAATCTTAAACGTCCGGGTGGCCGCGCCGAGGGCGATCGACACGCCAAGGTAGATCGTCACGGTGTTCGCGGCGATCACGGCGGCGCGCCATCCCGAGAGGGAGCCCAGAAGCGAGGCGGGCGGGTTGACCACGGCGCACATGTCCGTCGTCGCCCCCGGAACGGTGACCGTGTAGGTGGTCGCAACCCCAATCGCGATCGCCGCCATGGCGATGTCGAACGAGCCGCCGAGATTGCCGGCCGGAAGGCCGAAGTCGAACACGGGGGCCGCGTCCGTGTCGCCGGTGTGGCGCTTGACGGTCGGTGCCGCACCCAGGGCGAGCGTGGTCACCGTGCCGACGCTGATCGAGGGCGTCGTGCCGTTCGTGCCGTCCTTCGCGGCGGGGATCTTGAGCGCGAGCGACCACGCGAGGCCGTCGGAACTCGTCATCGTGGCCGACGGCGTCGAGCCCACCGCGCCAAGGGTGAGCGAAGCGGTAAACGTCGGCTGCTGAGCGCTGGCGCCGGGCGGTCCTTTGAGGTTGCCGCCGATCGTCGCGCCGGTTGTCAGGACGAGCGTGAGGTTGCCCGCCGCGTCGACGCTGCCGCTGGCAATGCCGACCCCGTTCGATCCAGGGGCGCCCCTAACGGTCCACGGACCGAGCGTGCTCCCGTCGGTCAGTGAGATCGAGAGGTTTCCCGACGCGTCGACCGCGGCCGACTTGATCCCGGTGCCGCTCACGGACTGCCCCGGCGGCCCGACGATAGAGCCCGCGTCCATACGGCTGCCGTCGCCGTAGGTGACGATGAGGTGCCCCGAGGGGTCCACGAACACCGATTGGATCGAGCGGGGGATGTTGATGGAGCGTCGCATCTCAGAAGTACTGGTACTTGGTGCTGAGGGCAGCTCCCGAGGGAGGAGCGGAGACGAAGGTGAGGGTCGCGCCCGAGATCGTGAACCCCGCGCTGTCCTCGGGGGCGCCCGAGACGAAGAGGCTCAAGGACGCGGGGATCGGCGCGTGGGAGAGCGCGAACGTGGTGTTCGTGCCGTCGACCGTGCCTGACGGCACCTCGTCCGCCCACTGCGGCAAGCTGGTGACGTAGGGGCTCTTCGGTGCGGAGATCACACAAGCAATCTCGATCGCGTCGTCGATGTCCTGGCCGGGCGAGACGACGCGGACGTAGACCGTCTGCCCGATGTACTGGTCGCCGACCTTGACCTTCGTCGTGCTGTCGACGGTGGGCGCCGCCGCGAACGGCTCGCCGGCGGCGTGGCCCGTTCCCGGACTCCCGCGCATCTGACGGACGAGGTTCGGCCCGATCTCGTAAGCGCCGCTGCCGAGCGCGGTGGCGTCGATGACGCCCACGATCTCGGCGCCGACGAAGGCGTTCTGCGCGCCGTTGTTCACGAGCGCGGCCGTCGAAGGCGGAACGGCCATCGTGTCCGCGATGGCCACTTGGAGGTTTGCGGTTGCCATGGCTTAGATTCCTGTTCCTCCAGATGGGGAGCCTGGGTTCGTCGGCAGTCCCGCGGCCGGCGTCGCCGAGACCTGGCTCGAGCCGTCGCTCTCGCCGATGGTGTTGGTTCCGGTGACGATAAACCAGTAGGCCGTGCCGTTGGCAAGGCCGCTGATGAGGGTCGAGGTGCCCGTGACGTCCTGGTGGAGCGTGTACGGCCCGCCGCTCGCCGTGCCCCAGTACACGCGGTAGCCCGTCGCGCCCACCGCCGAGTTCCAGGCGAGCGCGACCGACCCGCTGCCCGGGTTGGCGGCGAGGCCGGTCGGGATCGCGATGGGCACCGCCGAGACGTCCGACGAGGGCGAACTCGACCCGGCCGCGTTGACGGCCACCACCGCGTAGTGGTACGTCGTGCCGTTCGTCAGGCCGGAGTCGACGTCCGTCGGCGAGGTGAGGCCCGTGGCCACCGTGGTCGGGTACGTGCCGCTCGTCGTGCCTCTCTTCAGGGTGTATGAGGCCGCGCCCGTGCTTGGAGACCAGTCCACGCCGACCCGGCTCGTGCGGCCGGTGGCGACGACGCTCGCGGGAGCGGACGGCGGGGAAGTGGGCGCCGTCGGAGTCGCGGAGGCCTCGCCCGAGTTTGGACCCTCTCCGACCGCGTTGGTTGCCGAAACCACGTAGTAGAAGGCCGTTCCGTTGGTGCGCCCGGCGTCGGTGTAGCTCGCGCTCGCGAGGCCGGTCGCCACCGTGGTGTACGGCCCGCCCGACACCGTGGATCGCTTGACGCTGTAGCTCGTGGCGCCGCTCACCGTCGACCAACTCAGGGATACCTGAGCGTTTCCGCCCGTGGCCGAGAGCCCGGCCGGCGCGGCGGGCACGGTCGGCGTGACGCCTCCCGCGTCGGCGAGGGCGGTGGTCATCGTCCCGAACACGGACTCCGTGGCGACAAAGCCGCCGTCGACCCAGTTGCGCGTCGACGAGCCGGGCGCGTCGAACGTGAACATGATCTCGCCGCCCGACCAACCCGCGGGCCCATTGGCGAACAGGTAGAAGCCGGCGTACTGTGCGAAGTCGTTCGAGAGGTCCGTCGCGGGCGAGAGCGGGAGGAAGAGCGTCGGCACGATCTGCCCGTTGTCCGGGGCGCTCACGTCCTTGGCCTGCCCGAGCTCGTAGCGCTGGGTCGTCGAGGGCTCGTCTCGCGCGAGGGTCAGCTGCAGAAGGCCGATCCCGCGGACGACCTTCGTGATGCGGAAGCGGGTCGTCAGACCGTTCCACGGGATGGTGACCGGGTCACTCGGGCAGAGCATCGCCCAGGTGCCGAGGACGCTCGCCCCGAAGTTCGCGCCCGCCTCGAGCTGCTCCGCGTCCAACAGGTAGCCCGCCGCCTGCGCCGCCCGGTCGTCGGTGAGCACGAGGTCGGTCTGCAGGTCGGTGGGGTTGTCGAGCGAGTGGTCGCCCCGGATCGAGCTCTCGAAGTCCTGCCGAAAGCCGGCGCTCGCGTTGTAGTAGCCGAGCTTGAGAGAGCTGTGAAGGTCGATGTTGTCGGCGGGAAGGTCCTCGCTGATCAGATCGCCCTCGAACCCCTGCGTCCCGAGGCTCTGACCCTCGATCCCTGCCCCCAACTCGGAGAGGGAGAGGCTCGCGACGATGGGACCGCCGCGCTTGACCGCCCGCACCACGCCGTCGATCGTCGCGAGGTCGTAGCCGAGGACCGAGAGGGGTTGGGTGACGAGGTCCGCGCCGGCCTGCCTCGCCGTCTGGCGGTAGCCCGGCATGAGCTCGGTCACGTCCGAGAAGTCGTACGATCCGGCGGGCATCCCGCTCATGCCGCAGACGTCGCTCAGGAACTCGCCCAGCGTGTAGGTCGGGTCGGCGAAGTGCCAGTCCGTCCGGATCGATCCCCACGGCAGGCTGTTGCCCAGGTCGTAGGTGTCGATGTCGTCCGCGACGCCGTAGGTCGAGCCGCGCCTCGCCGGCGTGTTCCCGACGCCCTTGTGGGAGGCGACGACCGAGCTCGCGCTCATGGTGAACGTCGACTCGCCCACCTGCGGATGGAAGCTCAGGTTGAGGTTCTTCGACGTGGAGACCATCTGCCACCACGTACCGCCCGAGTGCCCGGGCTCGTGGTTAGAGTTTCCGTCCGCGATGCTCCAGTAGGTGTGGCCCGAGTGGCTGACAAAGTCGCCGGTGTAGTAGATGGCGCTGGGGTCCCAGGCGGGAAGCGGCGCGGCGTCGGGCGAGACCCACACGATCTTGTCGGCCATCCACACGCGGTCGACCACGATCGCGCGCTCGACTTGGCGACCGTCCGGAAACGTCCATCCGGTGTCGAGGATGTGGAAGGCGAAGGTCGCGTGGAAGTGCTTGACGCTCGTGCCGCCCTTTTCTTTTCCTTTGCCCACCGAGTGCGGGAAGAGGTAGGTGCCGTCCTTGTTGCGCTGCGCCCAGAACACGAAGCCGTCGGTGCGGTGCTGCGCCCATCCCCGCGGAATCGCGGTGCCGAAGGTGACGCCGCCCCAGTGCGCGTCGCCGCCCTTGGCGGTGTCGGTTGGCTTCGCGAAGATGCCTTGGGCGACGGTGCCCACCGTCGCGCCGATCTGGGCGCCCTTGAGGATGCCTGCGGGACCAGCGAGTGAACCGATTCCGCCACCGAGGACGGTGCCCACGAACGCGAAAGGAGTGCTCTGGCTCGACATTAGGCGGTGTCCCGGAGGCGGTAGGCGGCCTTGACCATGCGCTCGTGCGCGGGATCGAGGGGAGTGACGACGACGCGGTCGACGCCGGTCTTTCGGTAGGCGTGGACCATGAGGGTGCGGCCGAGATACACGGCAAGGTGGTTGCGCAGGGGGCCGAAGCGGATCGCGAGGATGTCGCCGCGCTGCCATTCCTCTCTGGACGGGAGGAGTTCGGCCTTCTCCTCGATGGCGCCGATCATCGCGGCGTAGTGGTCGGCGCCGCGCACGAGGGCGTAGGGCCGGTCGGCGAACTCGATGCCCGCGCGAGAGGCGGCGACGATGACGAGGCCGGCACAGTCGAGGCCGACGTCGGGGTTTCGGCCGTGCTCGACGAAGCGCGTGCCGACGAGGTCCTCGGCGGCCTTTGCGAAGCGGTTGGCGAGCGTCATGACTTCTGAAATGAAGAGGGCCGCGGCTCCGTTTGGAGCGCGGCCCTCTGTCTAAGGTGAGCTTGCGTTAGGACGAACGCTTCGGCGATAGATCCGGCTCAACGGCCACGGGGGAAGAAACGACCTTCCCGTCGAGCTTGAACGTGCCGGTGCCGGTGGTCGCGCCGAAGGCCGTCGACGGCGAGAAGCTGGCTCCGCTGAGCGTGGCCGTCACCTTGCCGCCGCTCACGTTCGAGAAGCTGAGCGTGCCACTGGTGGCCGCCCAGGTCTTGTCGCTGTTCTCGCCCTCGGAGTAGATGACGGTCGCGCCGGCGGCGCTCAGGTCGACGGAGGTTCCGTTGGCGATGTCCGTCGAGGGAACGGAAATCTCGAAGAAGCGCGTGTCCGTCGAGAGGATGATGTTGTATCCGGTGTTGAGGCCGTTGCCCTGAGCGTTTCCGGTGAACGTGGTCGTCAGGCCGTTGTAGTCCGAGCTGGCGCTGGAGAACACGAGGCCCGCGCTCGATGTCTCGGCGTGGTGGTGGCCGCCTCCGCCGCCGCATCCGGCAAGCGCGAGAAGAGCGAACGGCAAGAGGGAAGATCGGGTGAGGATTCGCATCGGTGCTCGGCGTGAAGAACGACTCTTCGCCGTTTCTAAGGTACTGCCAGGGAGGCACGAGAGCGTCGGTTGTCACGCGTTTGTCACGGTGGATCTCGTCGGCGGCACGGCTGAAGAGCGCATCGTCTCAGCTCTTCGCCTGCCTGCCGATCTTCCCGGCGTCGTCGGGCAGGGGGACCGACTCAAAGCCTTGGTAGTTCTCGACGTTGGTCCCGCTCGTGTTGTGGACGTTCGGGATCGACTGGCACGTCGGGAAGCGGCGATCGCACCCTCGGACGAGGGTGGCCACGTCGCCCCCTAGAGGGACGAAGCCCGAGAGCACGGACCCCATCGGCTTGGAGAGGGTCAGCCGCGCGACGCCTCCGCCGAGCGCCTCGTGCAGCTTGATCGTGTTCTTGAGCCCGGCGTTCGCCCCGCTTGTCCACTCGATCACGCCGCGGGTGTAGAAGCCTGCCACTCGGTCATCGCCGGAGAAGAGGAGCACCTCCGGCGTCACGACCGAGAGGAGCGTGCGGGAGAAGGAGTTTGCCGCCTTGATCGTCTGCGAAGGATCGCACCGCTTGTCGCCCCACTCCAACACGTCGCAACGAGCGGACACCGTTCTCCCGGACTGCTGCTGAAGAAGGCTCAGCGTCTCCCGGAGCGTGATGGTCGTTTTCACTCGGCCGACCTTCATTCTCGCGAGGCGGTAGCGGCCGGTGATCATCGCGGCCTGCGCGGGCGTCATCGTGGCGAGCCCGGGGCTCGTGGGGTCGAGCTCGTACGTCCACACGTCCGCGTCCTGGTACCCGCCCGCGCGCACGTCCTCAGGGCGGATCCCGCTCGAGACCGGAAGCGTGTCGAAGGTCAGGTTGCCTGCTGCGGTGCCGAGGTCTGCCTCGATCGCGGTGGCCGAGACGCCGCTCACGGGTGAGTAAGCGAGGCAGTTGAACACGAAGGGGAGCGTCGCGTCGGTGAGGCCGAGCTGAACCCCGTCGGCGCGGACCACTTTGACAGCAGTGTTTCGGCGGGATCGGTTGGATAGGATCGCGGGGACGGTGAGGGGCATGGTCAGACCAGGGGCTCGTAGCCGAGGATCTCGATGAGCGGAGGCGTCGACGACGCGAGGAAGCTCGTCATGTCGAGGTCCCAGGTGTCGTTCTGGAAGCGAACTGGCGTGTAGTAAAACCCACTCCAGAGGATTGCAACGCCGCTGGCAGGCGCGGCGCCGGTGAGCGTCATCAGGCCCGTGCCGGGGTCG
>CAXUKB010000004.1:34791-35885 GCA_964251345.1 uncultured Fimbriimonas sp.
GATCCTGCAGGCGGTTCGGTTCGTTCCGCCCGCCGAGAACGTGTGGGTCGCCGTCGTGCCGACGTAGCCGTTGTACGTCGAGACGACGCCCGCGACGTTGATCGGGAGCACCGTGCCCACGGGGACCGGCACCCGGACGATCCTCACGAGCGAGCGCGCCGAGTCCCCGATCGTCGTCGAGAGCTGGAAGGCCTTGGTCGTTCCGTCCCCGATGCCGACCGGCTGAGCCGACGCGTAGCAGCAGTACAGATCCCAGAGCAAGAACCCGAACGTCGTGCCGCCCCGGAGCTCGTGGAAGTCGGCGGCGGCCTTCCAGCGCGGGACGTCGCACTTGTTGAACGGGATCTCGTAGCTGCGGCGGGCGTCGGCGGTCTGGAGGCGATACTCGCCTTCGGAGTCGGTCAAGCCGACCAGGCCCTTCACGCGGCGCTTCTGCTTCCAGCCGTCGTCGCTTAAGGGATCGAGGACTACGTTGTGGATCATGGTTTAGGATCTGGGACTGATGCACAGTCATCAAAAAGGGGCGCGACGTCTTCTTGTCGACAACTGACTAAGTCTAAGTGTCGATCATGATCGGAAGGTCGAATCAACCCGTCGGTTACCTGGAGCGAAATCTGTGCACTCTCAGCGACTCTGGTTTATGATGGAGGTGTGAGACGTTTAATCTCCCTATGCGCCCTCGGTGCCGCTCTTCTCACGCTGCCCGCAGGCAGCGGCGCCCACGCCCCTCTTCTCCGCCGTCAGGTCGTTAACTCCTGGCAGCAGAAGTTCTATCAGCAATACGGGATCGAGGCCACGTTCTCTCAGGAGAGCCACTCCGGAACATTTACCTATTCTCGAATCCTGGCTAGTGACTACATCGAGCTGGAGACCTTCGCGGAAAAAACACTCAACCGTTATCTCCTTTATTCACCGCACTACCGCCAGACGTTAGATTTGAGGCACATCGTGATCGGAACGAACCTAAACGTGCGGATGGCGAATGGAGTGTATCAGCCCCGCGCGGCGGCTCCTGATTCTCGAAATCGAACTCTCTATCTCGACCTTAAGGTCGGTGACTTCGATCACGTTTATCAGACCCGCGTGTTTTTCCA
>CAXUKB010000005.1:0-14259 GCA_964251345.1 uncultured Fimbriimonas sp.
ATTGGCCCGAGTCATTAAGCGGCCGCGTTCGATCGTAAGTCTTAGGACGCCGCGTGAGGGTGATCCGTCGCGCCGATCCGCGGTGTGATCTCGATCACACCGCCCTCTCCAGTTCCCCGCAAAAAGACGAGAGTTTCGTCGAAGAGGCACTCAAAACCCTCCAGAACGAAGGGTTTCGCGCCTGGGTTGTCGATCTCACCTACGTGATACCACTTATAGGTACACCGAGTAAACGAAATGCGCAACCGCCCCTCTCCCACTAGAAATCTGCCCCTCGTTCCACTCTTGCTCGCCGGGTTAATCGTAGGCTGCGGGGGTGGCGGTGGCCATCACCATTCGAGTGCCAAGGGCGGTAGCGTTCGTCTCACGGTCCAGTGGCCGTCGCAGAAGTCGGCGGCCCGCGCCGCCGTCGACTCCGCCCAGAGCCTCCTCGTGAAGGTCTTGGACGGAAGCACCGTCCTCGTCATGAAGTCCCTGCCGAAGCTGGCGGCGACCGCGACGATCGGCGGCCTTTCCGCCGGCGCCAAGACCGTCGAGATCTTCGCCTACGACGGAACGGGCGGAACCGGCGCCCTGCTCGCGAAAGCTCGCGTCGCTTCGACCGTCGTCGCGAGCCAGACGACGGACGTCCGGCTCAACCTCACCGGCGTGGTGGATCATCTCGAGGTCTCGCCCAAGGTGTTGTCCCTCGACACCAACCGCCAGAACAACATGGTTATCACCGCGTTCGACGCCGATCAGAACGTCGTCTTGATCGGTCCGAACGCATTGTCGTTCACGTCGGACGACTCTCCGATGGCGAATGTGGACGCGCTCGGTCTCGTCACGGCCGGTCTCGGTACGGGAACGACGACGATCACCATCATGGAAGCGGAAAGCGGCAAGTGGGTGAAGATGGGCGTCGCCGTCACCTCGCCCGTGACGGTGTCGCCGCACAACTTCACCCTGGCCCCGCTCGGAACCCAAACGCTTACCGCGGCACTGAGCGGATCCCTGGGCAACGCGGTGACCTGGAGCGTCTACGAAGGCAACGCCGGGGGATCGATCACCTCCGGCGGCGTCTACACGGCGCCAAGCACCCCGGGCCTCTACCATGTCATCGCGACGAGCATCGTCGATCCAAGCCGAACGGACGCCGCGTTCATCACCGTGGCCGCGGGCGGCGGAGGAACGGGCGGTGGAACTGGAGGAACGACTTCGGGAGGCACCGGCGGAAGCGGAAGCACGGGCGGGAACGGGAGCACCGGAGGATCGGGAGGCACCGGCGGCACGACCTCGGGCGGGTCTGGCGGAGTCGCCGTCGGCGTCCATTAGCGGCCCCGAGGCCGGGAGGTACCCTAAAACCTTGTTGCGCGATGCCCTCCAACACACCATCGAGACCGCCGTCGCGGCGCTGGTGCGCGAGGGCCGTCTCCCCGCCGCCGTCGCCGAGGTGCCCGTCGAGATCTCCGACACGAAGTCGCCGGACCACGGCGACTACGCCTGCAACCTGGCGATGTCCGCCGCAAAAAAGGCCGGAATGAACCCCCGCGCCTTGGGCGAGATGCTCAGAGACGCATTAATGAGCGGGGAATGGGGAGTGGGGAACGGGGAGAATGCGAGTCCGATCCACGATCCACGATCCACGATCCACGCGGTCGAAGTCGCCGGCCCCGGCTTCCTGAACCTCCGTCTGAAGCCCGAAGCCGTCGCCGCCTACGTTCCCGGCGTGATCGCCCAGGGTGAGGCGTTCGGCCACCTGAGGCAGGCCGAACCCGGACGAATCAACGTCGAGTTCGTTTCCGTCAACCCCAACGGCCCCATCACCATCGGCTCCGGCCGTGGCGCCGCCTTCGGCTCCGCCCTCGCCAACGTTCTCCAGGCGGCGGGGAACGTCGTCCACCGCGAGTACTACATCAACGATGGCGTGAACAGCGAGCAGATGCGCCAGTTCGCGGTCTCCGTCGAGGCGCTTGCGAAAGGCGAACCGGTGCCAGAGAAAGGTTATAAGGGCGAGTACGTCCAAGATGTGGCCGATCGGGTGAAGGCGGACGGCATTCCTCCGGATGCCGATGTGGCCTGGTACCAGAGGACGAGCCAAGAGTCCATGGTCGAGCGGCAGCGCGGCGACCTCACTCACTTCGGCGTCGTTTTCGACACTTGGTTCTCCGAGCAGTCGCTCCACGACCAAGGCGTCGTCCTCGACCGCATCGAGCGCCTCAAGACGACCGGCGTCGCCGACGAGGAGCCGTACCGGATCAAGCTGAAACTCGGCAAGGGCGGCGCGATCGAAGAGACGATCCGCGAAGAGCAGTTCGACGAGAACGAGGGATCGGAGGAAGAAACCCCCACCGCCGAACAGCCCGCCAACGCCCAACCGGCGACCGGCACCACCCTTTGGCTTCGCTCGACGAAGTTCGGTGACGACATGGACCGCGTCCTACGGCGCCGCGACGGACGACTCACCTACATCGCGTCCGACGTGGCCTATCACGAGAACAAGCTCAACCGGCCCGAGGGCGCGACGAAGCTCATCACGATTCTCGGCCCCGACCACCATGGCTACATCGGCCGCCTCACCGCCGTCATGGCCGCCCTCCTCCGCGGCAAGGACGACACCCCCGAGGCAAACGCCCTCGCCCTCACCGAGGCGAAGGAGCGGTTGGAAGTCGTGATCTACCAGCTCGTGCGCTTCCTCAAGGACGGCAAGCCCGCCCCCATGCGGAAGCGGGACGGCAACATCTACGAGCTTCGCGATCTCATCGACGAACTTGGGAAGAGCCTGAACCCCGACGGCACCGACGACGAGCGGCGCACCACCGGCCGCGACCTGGCTCGCTTCTTCTACCTCATGCGAGGCCACGACACGACGATGGACTTCGACATCGATCTGGCGACCCAGCAGAGCGCCGAGAACCCCGTCTTCTACGCCCAGTACGCCCACGCCCGGATCTGTAGCGTTCTGCGTAAAGCGGAAGAATCCTCCTCCCCAGGTGGCTCGTCTTGGAGAGGGGGGCAGGGGGGAGAGGCCCATGTCAACTACGATCTCCTCACGCATCCCCGCGAGACCGCCCTCGTCAAGAAGATCCTCGACCTCCCTTGGGAGGTCGGCCGCGTCGCCCAGGACTACGGTGTCCACCGCCTCGCGACTTACGCCGTCGAACTGGCCCGGACCTATCACCATTTCTACGACGCCTGCCGCGTGATCCAGCCCGACCAGCCGGAACTGACCTTCGCGCGTCTCGCCCTCTGCCAGGCAACGAAAGTCGCCCTGCACGCCACCTTCAGGCTTCTCGGCGTCTCTTCGCCGGAGCGCCTCGACCGCCGCGCCGAAATGGCGGCTTAGCCCCCTTCTCGTCGACCCGATGCCTCGTTCCAGGGAGCGCTCGCTTCTGGTGGGCGATCAGGCGAGGCATCGGGGTGGATCGCGGCGAAAAGGAGAAACCGATCGTCTCCACATTCGTAGCAACGTAAAGGACCCAACGATGCTGTTCCCCTTTCCGATTTCTCACACCACCGACGATATGACTTGGACCGGCCAGGTCCAGGCGTTTGCCTACTTCGCGGGCCCCGCCTGCCGCGATCAGGACCGAGTGGCGACCGTCTACATCGCTCGAAAGCTCTTCGAAGACGGATCGACGATCACGGTCGTCCGCAACGTTCCCCGCGACGGCATGCCGCATCTGCGTGCCGCCATGCTGGGCGAGGGAAGGGTCGAACGCGACCCTTCGGGGCAAGTGGTGCGGTTGGATTCCTACACCCAGCTTCGACCGCACGGGGGCTCGTATTCGTACCAAGAGTCGTTCGTCGGCAAAGGTTCGGTGGGATCCCAATCCGGCTTCGTGACCCGCGATCCACAGCCCAATCCCGTTACCCTCGATCGTCGCCAGCTTCAAGTGGACCCCAAGTCGGGGCTCCTGCGCGGCTCCTGGGAGGGAAACGGAACGAACGGCTCCATCGAGCTCTCGGGACCCCGGGTGTTCTGGCTCGATCGCCTCGAAGCCCTCTCCTTCGGCGGCCTGGGCGCGCTCGCCGCGGGCTGGCGCTTCGCCGAAGGAACGATGGGTCTCGTCGGCCCCGTCTCCAAAACCGCGGGAACGGTCGTCCAGGCAAACGACCGAGGCCTCTATCCCATCGAACTTGCGGGGAGGCGCGAGTCGTTCCGCCGCATCGACCTCATCGCCACTTCTCCGGACAACGGCCAGACGATGCCCTCGTTTATAGCGGACACTCTTCTGTTGCGGTCCGACGGCGGCGTTGCGGCGTACGTGCCCGGCCTCTGTCCGCCCATGGGCCCCTCTTTCGTCGGTTGGGACGGGTACGTGAGCCAAAACAACCTCCCCGATGTCGCCCCGCCCTTCGCGCTCAAAGGCAAGCTGAAGGAGCAATGGGACCAGGGCATCGATGGACGCCTGGATCGGCTAGGTCTAGGCGGCGTCTTCTTGCCCACCCTCGTCTCACCGGACGAGCGTGCCGCGCTCCTCGACGCAATCCAGCCGCCCGAGAAGATCGAACCCCCGGTTCCACCCTCGTCTTCGATCGCGCCCGCACGGTGAGGCGGGCGTTCCAGATTCGAAGATTTGGACCGGCAAGCCTTACCCTTCCCGCTCGAGGGCAAGCTCGCAGAAGCGTTGTTTTTTGATGGGGCGGCATCGACCACTCTCATCGGGAAATGAGCGGAACGCTCTGCAGAGGATCCCTCGCCCCGGTGCCCATGGATAGGGCCCACAAGACCTCGTCTTTTCAGGATCGGAACATGATCGCGCCACTCCCTCCTTTCGCTTTTGCGCTGCTCACGTGGCGAGAGTCGATCGTCGGCCTCGCCCCGACGGAGAGCGTCCAGATGGACATCCGTCGCACCTGGGACGTGATGCCGGTGACCTCGACCGGTTCTAATCTCGGCAACACTTTAGGCGGCGGTGTCGAATCGGAGACCTTGGGCTTCGTCCGGTGGCGACTCCGCGACGAGTCCCTCTTCAATCGTCCTCTCCGCCTGCTTCGGAGCGAGGCGTACGACAAGAGGGCCGCGACCAAAGTCGTCGAAGAGGTCTGGGCCGACGCCGATGGCGCGATCGTTCGCCAACGCGAGGAGCGGACGGATCGTAACGGGAGGCGAACGGGCGACGCCATCTTTTTCCCCGACCGGATCGATCTTACGCGCGTCGACGAGCGTGGAGGGAGCAGCTTCGCCGAGATGCATCCTGGGGACGGCATGGAGGCGGTGCAGGCCCGCTTTCGCCCCCTCTCGGGGGAGGCCAAGTCGTTTGTGCGCCTCGACGCGGTTCGCGGTTCGTTCGTGCGGGTCGACGTGCGACGGGTCGGCCACTTTCGCGGAAGCTGGGGTGGGGACGGCTACGACGGACCGGCGTATCGGTTCACGATCGACGGCAAGGAGCAGACGGTCATGATGACCGTGCAGAACGAGATCGTCCAGGTCGCCTTTGGTCCTCAGGTCGCTCTCGTCCTCGCCGGCCCGACGAAGTCGCGCCGAAAGCCGGGCTACGACCCCTCGATCCTCATCCTCCCAAGCGACGCTCAACCATTCCGCTTGGCTCGGGCGTAGAAAAGGCTCGATGCTTACCCGCGCGCTTCTGGGACTCGCCGGTGGTGGCGCGACCGGGGCGCTGTACAGCGTCTTTGGCCGGTGCCATCACGGTGTCTGCGCGCTCGAGTGGAACCCGACGATTCCCATCGTTGGCGGCGCGGCCCTCGGACTCTTCGTCGTCCTCACGTCCCGCTGGGACTGACCGGAACGCGGACGCGTCACAATCCATAAACTCGATGTCCGATCCGATCGCCGTTTACGTCCACGTTCCGTTCTGTCCGACCAAGTGCGGCTACTGCGACTTCAACTCGTACGCGATGAACGGCGCGATCGTGGAACGGACGACGGCGGCGATCGCCGCCGAGATTCGGCGATCGCCTTGGGCGGGTCGCCCTGCGAAGACGATCTTCTTTGGCGGCGGCACGCCGACCTTCTTGGAGGAGCGGGCGCTCGTCGGGCTCCTCGATGCGATTCGGGAAGTTCATCCGCCCGTCGACGGCTGCGAGATCACGAGCGAGGCCAATCCGGGAACGGTGGACGCCGCGAAGTTCCTCGCCATGCGTCAAGGGGGCTTCAACCGGGTGTCGCTCGGCGCGCAGAGCTTCCTCGACTCCGACTTGATCACCCTCGGCCGCGTTCACCGAGGCGGCGAGATCGAGCGGGCCGTCGGCGCAGCGCGCGAGTCGGGCTTCGAGAATCTCAATCTCGATCTTATGTTCGCCCTGCCCGACCAGAGCCGCCACGCTTGGCGGGCAAACCTCGACCGGGCCTTGCGCCTCCAGCCGGAACACATCTCGCTCTACTGCCTGACCATCGAGCCGAACACCGCTTTCTACAAAAAGGCCTTGCGCGGCGAAATCGTTCAGCCGGACGACGAGGCTCAGACCGAGATGTACGAAGACTGCCTTCACCGGACGGCGGAAGCGGGCTTCGAGCCCTACGAGATCTCGAACTTCGCCCTGCCGGAAAGGGAGTGCCGCCACAATTTGGAATATTGGACCGGTGGCGAGTACGCCGCTTACGGTCCCGGCGCGGTGGGGATGGTGCGTGAGGGACCGTGGACCATGACTCACGAATCACCGTCCACCGCCGTTCGTTACACCAACCTCAAGCATCCCGAGGGTTACTGCGCCCGCGTCGAGGGGGGCGAGCACCCCGCCTACGACGTCGAGGCGTTGACCGACTCGGATCTGCGCACCGAACGCATCATGCTCGGCCTGCGTCTCGACGCGGGGATCCGCGAGGACGGGCTCGACCCCCGCGCAGTGAGCATTCTTGAGGGACGCGGTTGGTTAGAGCCCTTCGGCGACCGCCTCCGCCTTACGCCCGCCGGCCGGCACTTTCATTCCGAGGCGGCGTCGGAGCTTATTTAATTGGAGATCAGAGGTCGCGCACGGGTACGTTCTGGTGAATTCCGATGAATCGTCACCTCGTGATCATCGACCCCCAGCGCGACTTCTGCGATCCTGACGGGGCTCTGTACGTGAAGGGCGCGGACGAGGACATGCGCCGACTCGCCGGGGTCGTCGCCTCGGGTGGGTTCGATGCGGTTCACGTCACCCTCGATTCGCACCAGTGGGTCCACATCGCCCACCCGATCTTCTGGGAAGGCCTGAGGGGCGCCTCGCCCGCGCCGTTCGCCGCGATTTCCGAAACCGACGTCGCCGAAGGGCGGTGGCGGGCGCGTGACCTCGAGTTGAGAGAATATGCGCTCGGCTATGTCCGCCAACTCGCCGAAGGTGGACGCTACGGACTGACGATCTGGCCGCCGCACTGCATCGTCGGCACCCCCGGCCACGCGCTCCACGCCGTCCTTTCCGACGCTCTGCGCACCTGGGCGGAAGGCAATCTCAGGACGATCGACTTCGTCCCGAAGGGAGGCAATCCGAAGACGGAGCATTACTCCGCGATCCGTGCCGACGTGCCCGATCCGGGCGACCCTTCCACGGGGCTCAATCAGAGGTTCGTCGACGCCTTGGGCGAGGCCGACGAAATCGTGTTTGCGGGCGAAGCGTTGGATTATTGCCTGCTGAACACCCTTCGCGACCTCGTTGAGGCCGCACCGGGGCTCGCCTCAAAAATCGTGCTGCTCCGGGACGCCGCGTCTTCGATCGGCGGATGCACGATGGAGGACGACGCGTTCTTTCAAGACTTTGTGAAGCGGGGCGCACGACTCGCGTCTACGGCCGACCTTTAGGGCACGACGACGTTCAGCCCATACCGCGCGAAATCGCGGGCGTTTAGGGTGACCAGCGTCGGAATCCCGCACAGACGGGCGTAAGCCGCGAGCCGTGCATCATGGGCGTTCTTGCCTGACACGCCGTGGGTTCGGCAGAGATCGAGCCAATCGTCGAGAAGGCCCGGCGGATCGGGAAGGACGGTAAAGGCTTCCCGTATGGCGGTTACTTCTTGCAACGCCCTTTCGATCGACAACTCAAGCCCATTAACGTTCTGAGGCCTCGTCGCCACCACCCAAAACTCGTAGAGGCTTTGCGGCGCAACGACGAGTGGCATCTGATCCACTCGATTGAGATACTGTGCGATCGTCAAGTTCTTGGGATGGCTTGCATCTCGAAAGGCCGTTAAGATGTTTGTGTCGAGAAGCGCCGGATCGTTCAAGAGTAAAGGTCCCCTCGATCCAGTTCTGCCCAGTCAAAGCCCAACCCTCGAACCGGATTCTTCGTAAGCCATTCCAGAGCCTCGCGTCTCCTCCGATTCGCCTCTTCGGTTTCCACCTGAGGCTCAAGGGTCACCCTAACTTGGGCATTAGGTCGAAGATCGACCGGTTCATTGGGAACGAACACCTTCCCGTCGAATACCGCGGTGTAGAACTCCATAACCCTACTGTACGCCATCCCAAACCGCCGCTTCCGAGAAGACGTCAGGCACGAGACGCCCCGGGGGAACGAGCCAAATGGGGACGTCCAAACGCATCTCGCGGGCCGCGCGAGCGATCGCCTCGCGCGCTTCCGCCTCGGCGTAGCGGGGCGAAAGGTGAGTCAAGACGAGTCGTTCGGGCCGAGCCGCGCGGGCGAGGTCGAGCACCTCGTCGAGACAGGAATGAAGTTGGGTGCGTTCGGGGCCGCGTTCGACGTCGGCTTGTCGCAGAAAGGTGGCCTCGTGCATCAGGATCGGCTGGCCGGCCCAGATCGCCGGCTTCATCGGACCGGTATCGCCGGAGAACGCAAGGACCGGGCGTTCGAGCGCCTCGGTCGTGGCCTCCCGGTCCAAGGTCGCCAGCACCTCGCCGGGGGTTCCGACGAACTCCGCCTTGAGCTTCCGAACCCTCCTGACGACCTTGTAGCCGAGGGACCTCACCCCCTTGCCCGGCACGTGGGTGTTCGTCACCGGCACAAGGACGAGGTCACCCTCGAGACCGACCCGCTCGTCGGGCAAGACCCTCTCCCAGTTGACGTACGGCCCGGCCCAAGGGTCGAAGCGGCGGCAGAAGTCGGCGAGCAGCGGAATGCCTCGGCTGTCGGCGGGGTACAGCACGCGCAGGCCGTTGTGGCGGGCGTGAAGCTGCTGAAGCTGGAGAAGGCCGGTGACGTGGTCGCGGTCCGAGTGCGAAAGGGCGACGACCTTCGCCTTCCGACCCTTGCCGCCCAGCGCCGCCGCCACGCCGTCGCCCGCGTCGAAGAGAAGGCGCAACTCTTCGATGAAGATCCACGTGCTGTAGAGCGCGGTCGAGTAGGCGGTGATCTTCATCTCCGTTCGTGGAAGGATGGCGGTTCGTCCACCACCGAAGCTCCGCCGTCCGCGATCCTCCTGAGCGTCGCCTCCATGATCGGTCCCGTTTGGGCCGAGACGCTGAACACGAGCGATTCGCGAAAAATGCGTTGCGCCGGGTGGTCGAGCGAATTGGCCGCGCCGCTGCTGCTTACGACCGCCGCGTGGGCGCAACGCACCATAACGTCGATCATCCGGGCCCGCAGGTCCAGCCGCTCCGCGACGTTCTCCGAGGAGGCACGCCCCGCCCATCGCTCGGACTCGACGCGAATGCCGTCGAGCTCGGCCTGAAGCGAGGACCGCGTCCGCTCCGCGAACTCGAGATGCCGCCGTTCCGCGTTGCCGGCCAGCACGTCGATCCCCGCTTGGGCGCACCCAAGGGCGAAGGAGCCCTGCTGAGCGATGTTGATCTCATCGCTACTCGAGATCCAGCCTGCCGGACGGATTGCGATCACGCGCTCGTCCGGAAGAAAGAAGCCTTCGAGATCCACCGCCACCGTTCCGGCGGCGCTCATCGCCGCGAGGCGCATGGGTGGCGTCGGGTGGACGCTCTCCTCCTCTCGTAACGGCACAAGACCGAACACCGCCTGTCCGTCCGGCAGCGCGGCGCCGACGACGAACTCGTGGAAAAAGCCAAAGCCGGTCACCCACGGCACGCGCCCGTCGATGTGGTAGCCGCCCTCGGCGCGCTCCGCACGCACGATCGGCGGTCCCGGGCGGCGGAGCTGGCTGAAGCCGACGCCCACGAGCCTTTCTCCGTTCGCCATGTGGGGCAGGTACGCCTCGGCTAAGTCGCGGTTCGGACTGCCCGCGAGCATCCCCGAAACGCCCTGATGCTGGGTTTGAAGGAAAGCGAGCGCGCCCGAAAAGCGCGCGACCGTCTCTTGGAAGCGGCGTACGTCCGGGTCGGACAGATCCGGGCCGCCGAATGCGGCGGGACGTTTCAAGGCGAGAAGATCCTCACGGCCGAGCGCGGCGAGCCCTTGGGCCAGCGTCGCCGGATCGGCGTCCATGGCTTCGGCGCGAGGGGCCACCTCTTCCCGCAGTACGAGATCGGCCCTCTCCAACAACGTCTCTCCCGACATCCCCTCTTCTACGCGCCGGGGAACCCCCGACTCCCAGTCCGGGTCCGAACGCCCATGGCAACCTTCAACGTCACCCCGCGATCCGACCGGGGCGAAAAGCCCAAACATCTTCGCAAGCAAGGTTTTGTGCCGCTCGCGATCGTCGGACGCGACCACAAAACCGTTTCCGCCAAGGCGACGGTCGCGGCGCTCCGGGCGGCCGTGCACGGAGCCGACTCTCACGGAGTGATCGAGTTGCAAGTCGAGGGCGAGCCGGGTGTTCGGAAGACGATGCTCAAATCGATCGACGGCGACTCGCTCGCCCGCGTCGTGCTCTCGGCGACGTTCCAAGAGGTGAGCAACGAGGATCGCGTCAAAGCCGACGTTCCGGTCGTCGCGATCGGCCACATCGCCGAGCCAGAGGGCAATGAGAATCTCATGCTGACCACCGTCACGACGTTGCTCCACGTCCGGGCGAAGGTTATGGACCTTCCCGACCACATCGAAGTCGATGTGTCGAAGCTGACCAACGGCGAACACATCAGCGCGGGCGCAATTACCCTCCCCGCGGGGGTCGAGCTCGTTTCGTCGCCCGAGGTCGTGCTGTTCACCGTTTCGCGCGTCGCTGAGCCGGTTCTGACGGAATCCGAGTTGGAGACGACGGCGGACGGCGAGGTTCAGGCCAAGGGCGACCCGGGCGTCGCGGTCGAAGGCTAACCCAAAGGACCCAAGGGCCCGCCGGATTGTTGAACAATAGGGCTGTCATGCCCCGACGCGTTCTTTCTTACGGGTTCCTCGCCCTTACGGCGACGGCGGTCGCCGGTGGACTCGCCGTTCACCGGCTTCTCGACCGTCCAGGAGAAGCGGCGCTTGCCTTCGTGCCTTTGAACGCGAAGGGAGTCGCGGTCTTCGACCTCGTGCCCGCACCCGATCAGGTGTTGGCTTTCAAGCACATCGACGAGACGATCACGGCGGCAAGCGGCGAGAAATCCGCCGAGCCCAGCGCGATTCTCGCTTCCCTTCTCCCTAAGGAGTTGAAGCCTTTCGCCGAAGGCGTCGACCGTAGCGTCGACCTCGTGTGGCTCGCCCCCAAGACGAACGACAAAAAGGGGTTCGATGACGCGGATATCGTCGCGATTCTTGCGCTCAAGGACCCCGACGCCTTCGTCGCCGCGCTCAAAAAGCTCGGGAAACCGGCTCACGAAGGAGAGACGGCTTTCTTTCTCGTCGCCGCCGACAAGAACGGCAAAGGCGGGGCGGTGATGGTCCACGACCACTACGCCTTTGTGAGCGACAAGCCCTGGTGCCTCGACCGAATCGGTCGGGTGATTCGGGGCCAGGATCCTGCGCTCGTGGGCGATCCCGCTTTCAATGCGGTTCGCGAGAAGGCGCTCTCCTCGGCGAACCTGGAAGTGTTCGTCAGCCCGAAGGTCGCCGAGGGGAACGAGTGGGCCGTCGCCTCGATGGCGATCCGCGAAACGGGGATCGATCTCGGGGTCAGTGGACAGACCGACGATCCGCAGGCGCGGAAGGGCGGATCGCTCCAGCCGCTCGGGCGGAAGTTCCTCGACGCGTTCCCCCGGGGAGCGTACGGCTTCTTCGCGACCGCCCAGCCGGGTCCGGCGATGGCCCTCGCGGGCGACGCCCTCGATGAACCCTCGAAGGAAATCGGCAAGGAGACCGACCTCGACCTGCGGAAGGACATTCTGCCCGCGCTCGGCGGAAACGTCGCCGTGGCGTTCTACCCGAGCGGCGGCCCCGATGCCGGCCTCGATCTTCTCATCTCCGTGGATGGCGCGAACGGCGCGGATCCCGCGGCTCTCGCCCGTAAGCTCGAAGGGAGCCTCGACAAGGAGTTCGAGAAAGACTCGAAAAGCGGTCCCTGGAAGGTCGCGATCAACGTGGATGGGGCACCGGCGAGCCGCCTCGCCGACGAACCGACGAGTGAAATCCAGAAGGGGATTCGGGAGATGGAGCACTCGTTCTTCCGTCCGCTCACCCTTTCGCGCGGCAAGACCATCGCCTGGGCGACCGTCGACGACACGGTGCTCCTCGCGACCTCGCAGAACCTGCTCGACCGGGCCGTGAAGGCACGTCGGAATCCGTCGACTTCGCTCGGCCTCTCGGGCGACACTGCCCTTGGGGCAGACCCTGCGGCGGCCTCCGACGGCCAGTTCTCGCTCGCGATCTCGATGCGGCGGCTGGCGGAAGGAGTCCGGAACACCGTGGACCCGTCGCACATGAGTCCGCGGGACGCGACGACCTACCGAAAGGCGCTGGGGCTTTTCGACGGGACCACCGAACCGCTTGCGATCCGCGCGTCCATGACGCCCGGTGGCCATTACCGGAGTTTCTTGTCGATCCCGATGGACTGGTCGAAGTTGCCCAGTTTGGCGAAGTAACCGCTCGAGGGTTAGGCGGCGCCTAACCCTCGAGGTTCATCGCGTTCGGAAGCCGCCGCAGGAGCGCGGCTTGGGTTAACGGCCCCTCAACGCCCGCGGGCCCGGAAACGTACAATCCCGCCGGCCGGTGCTGAAGATCGGGCCGTGCCGAACCGAGGACCGGGACGACGAGGCGGTTCGGCAGAAGACGGGCCAAGGCCGCGCCGCGCGTCAAGGCATCGGGGCCTACCACGAACGCCGCGCTTGGATCGTTCTGACGCGCGAGCGCACCGAGGGCGCCGCCGAAGGCAGGCAGGGCATCGGCCACCGCGCTCAGGCGTGGGGTCAATTCGGTAGCGTAGGCGGCAAAATCCTTCCCCGAAGGACCGAGCACCGCCGCATAAGCGAGCAGCAGACGGAGCGCGGACGCGGAGAGCGCCTCGTCTTCGTCGTCGGCCACCTGCGGAACCTCGGTCATGGCGGGAAGGCCCGGCAGGAGCGCCGTGCCGGAAGGGCTGGGACGAAGAATGCCCGACTCCGGCCCTCCGAACGTTTTCAGCGCGGCGCGGAGGGTGGCGGCCCCCGCTTGCAGGCTGGGGACACGTCCGCTCGCAAGAAAATCTTCCAAGCGCGCATCGGCATAAGCCAAGGCGTCGCCTAGGTAGGGCCGGGCGTCCGAGGCGTCGGTCAGGGCGTGGCGCGGAAGGGGGCTGGGTTGGAACGACTCTAGCCGATCGACCATCGCGCCGGCCGCGGATGCGAGATCGCGGTCACCCCAAAGGCGCGCGCACCGCAAGAGACTGGCGGCGACGGTTCCGTTAACGTCGCAGAGGCCCAAGGCGACCGTCTTGCGCTTCGGTCCGGCCCCTCGGCGCAACGCGGCCAGCACCGCGTCGAGGTGAGGGTCGTTCAGCGCCGAAAGGGTGGGAAGGGCCAGGTGCATCGAGTCGCCCAGTCGGAGCGACGACACGGCCCACGCACGGTCGGCTTCCGTGAGGGTGCCCGAGGAGACCGCCAAGCCCAGCTTTTGGAGCGAGAAGGAGGATCGTTGCGACCGGTCGCGCTCGTCTTCGTCGCCTGCCTCGGCTCCGGGCACTTGGTCGCCGTCGCGCAAGGACAACAGCCATTCGACGGTTCGATGGGCGGCCCGGCGGAGGAGCGGGTCGGGACGGAGCGCGTCTTGGATGGCAAGGGTTTCGGCGAGTTGAGCGTTTGCAACCGTCGGCTTGTCGTACTCGGTGACGCCATCCTGCCGACGAACGAGTCGGTAAAAGCCGCCGTCGAGCCAGTCGGCATGGGGGGAAAAGACGAAGCTCCGAAGGGAGCGCCCCGCCTCCGGCAGGGCGCCCGCGAGCTGAAGGTAGCGAAACGCGAGCGGTCGGCCGAAAACGAGGCCGCTCTCGTTCCAGCCGCCCCATCGAGAATCGAAGTTTGCCACGAGCGTCGGGCCGGCACTTGAGAGCGAGATCCTCGCGAGCGCCGGTTGGAGCAGTTGACGAACGTCGGCCTCCTGGTTGGCCTCGAGAGGCGGGGCCGCATCGCTGAGCACCGCGTCGGCGAA
>CAXUKB010000005.1:14269-15864 GCA_964251345.1 uncultured Fimbriimonas sp.
GGGCAGATTCCCGCCCGCACCCTCTGTAGGGGGAGGAACTGCGAAATCCAGCGGGGATCCTTCGCGGCATCGATGCGGATGGCGACGAAGCCCCGATTGATCGCGCGTGCCACTTCGGGCTCCGAAAACGCTTCGTCTGCCTGTCTTGCCGCGCCGCTCCAGGGAAGGCCTACCACGATGAGCAAAGGACGCGAAAGGCGTTGCGCCTCCTCAAAAGGCGAGGGATGCTGCGGATCGGCAGGCGACGGTTCGGGCGAGCGCCACTCCACGTCCTGCACGGCCCCCCGGCCCACGTACTCGCCACGCCCCTCGGCGGCCAGTTCCGGGTGGGGAGGAGGAATTAGGTCCTGGAACGCGACGCGGACCGCGCAGACGCCTGCCAACACCGCCGTGACTCCCGTGACCGCGCCGTAATTTGGCCTTCTCACCGCAAGGAGTATAGGTCTTTAGGGACCGGAAGGACCAATCGGCTAAACTGGGCTAATGTCGATCACCCTCGATGAGGTGAAGCACGTCGCCCGCCTTGCTCGCCTGTCCCTCAACGACGGCGAGATCGTGACCCTTCAGGGCGAGCTTAATGCCCTCCTCGGCCACTTCGCGGACATCGCGATGGTCGACATTTCCGGCATCGAGCCTGCCGCTCATGCCGTGCCCCTTCGGAACGTTTGGGCGGACGACGTGCCCCGCTCCGGCCTCTCGCGCGAGGTCGCCCTGCGCAACGCCCCCGCCTCCCGCGCGGGGCTGTTCGTGGTGCCGATGATCATCGAGGAATGAGCGAGATCACCTCGCTTACGGCCGCCGAGCTTGCCCGGCGCCTGCGCACCAAAGATTTGGGGGCGGTCGAAGTCGCCACCGCCTTTCTCGACCGCGAGGACGCTTTTGGCGCTTACCTGGCCGTCGATCGGGACGCCACGCTCAAGGCGGCGGAACGGGCACAGGCGTCGCTCGATGCGGGCGACGGGGGGCCGCTCACCGGCGTTCCCGTCGCGGTCAAGGACAACCTTTCGACCGAAGGTCTTGAGACCACCTGCGCTTCTCGCATCCTTACGGGCTACGTCCCCCCCTTCGACGCGACCGTCGTCCAATCCCTCCGGTCGCAGGGAATGCCGATCCTCGGCAAGACGAACCTCGACGAGTTTGCGATGGGCTCGTCGACCGAGACGAGCGCATTCGGGAAAACGACGAACCCCTGGGATCCCAGCCGCACCCCCGGCGGCTCCTCGGGCGGTTCCGCCGCGGCCGTCGCGGGCGGCCTCGCGCCGCTGTCGCTCGGTTCCGACACCGGCGGCTCGATCCGTCTGCCCGCGTCGTTCTGCGGCCTCGTCGGATTCAAGCCGACCTACGGCCGTTGCTCCCGGTACGGTCTGATCGCCTTCGGCTCCAGCCTCGACCAGGTCGGCCCCTTCGGCTGGACCGTCGAGGACGTCGCGCTCCTCGTCGAAGCGACCACGGGCCACGATCCGCTCGATTCGACTTCCCTTCCCGATCCGCCCGTCTCAGCCAAGGATCTGGAAAGCGGCACGGTCAAAGGCCTGCGCATCGCCGTCCCCACGGAAATGTTTGGCGACGCGACCGCTTCGGGAGTCCGGGCTTCG
>CAXUKB010000005.1:15874-29621 GCA_964251345.1 uncultured Fimbriimonas sp.
GCAAGGAGGGAGCGACGGTCGACGAGGTTTCGATTTCCACGATTCGACTTGGCGTAACGACCTATTACATCATCGCTCCCGCCGAGGCCTCAAGCAATCTCGCTCGATTCGACGGCGTTCGCTACGGCCTGCGGGCCGAGGGGAGCGGACACGTCGGCGTCGTCGAGGCGACCCGCGCCCAGGGTTTCGGGCACGAGGTCAAGGCACGCATTATGATCGGCACCTACGCCCTCTCCGCGGGCTACTACGACGCCTACTACCTGAAGGCCCAGGGGGTCCGGGCGCTCATGACCCGCGAGTTCAACGACGTCTTCTCGAAGTACGATCTCGTCGCCGGCCCCACCTCGCCCGTCCTTCCCTTCCCGTTGGGCTCTCTCGACCAAGACCCGATGGCGATGAAGCTGCTCGATTACTGCACCATTCCCGCCAACATGGGCGGCTTCCCAGCGCTGAGCCTTAACTGCGGTTACGCGGAAGGGCTGCCCGTCGGTCTGCACCTCATGGCGCCCGCTATGGCCGACGAACGGCTCCTCCAAGCCGCCCGCGCCGTCGAGAGAGTTCTGCCCGACGCCACGCGACGCCCCTCGCTCCCGTAAGAAGAGGCAATGGACGATCTTCGCCGCCACGACCAACGGCGCGTGGCGCGCGAGGCGCTCGCCCCCATGCGGCTCCTCGTGAGCGCGGGAATCGCGGCCGCCATCTGGGTCGTGTTCGCCCAGGCTCAAGGAGAGTGGGGCCGCGCGCTCGTCGCCTGGGGCATTCTCGCCTTGGGCCACGTTGGCGTGGCGATGCAGGCCGCCGAGCGAAAGAAGTGGGCCCATCCCCGGATGGCTTCCCTTTGGGCAGGGTGCGAGGATCGGATGCAGCGATTCGAGGAGGTTCTCAAGCGAATGCGCAAGGACCAACTCGCCGACCTTCACGAGATGCCGAGGACGATTCGCGGCGTGTCGCAATCGCTCTATTTCGCGTTGCGCCGTGCCGACATCGTGGCCACCGAGGTCGAAGCGACCGAGCGCGGCATGATCGGCCGCCCACCAACCTGGGAGGCCGACACTCGCGACGCCCAAAGCCGCGAACTCTACCGCCTCGCCGACCGCAACATCGCCGAGTATCGCGGCCACTTCGCCGCCGTGATGGCGGGCGTTCAGCGCACCGAGGCTCAGAGCGCGGTCTTCATGACCACCCTCGATTCGCTTCGCATGAAGCTCATCGGCTACCGCCTCGTGGGCCGTTCCCCCGAGATCGCGTCCGACGACTTTCTCACCGCCCTCGCCGAGGCTCGGGTTCAGCTTCAGGCCATCGACACCGCCCTCGACGAACTCGACCTTGGCCACTATCCCAAGACCGTCTCCGTCGTGCCAAACGGACCGCCGCCGATCCCCGACGACGTGCAGCAGAGATTGAACGGGTAGGCACCCTACTTCGGACGCACGGCCTGGAGGATCAACTCGTGAGCTGCGTTCTCGACCCGGCTCGTGAGCTGCGAATATCCTTGCGAGGCGAGCTTCTGGAGCTTGCGGTTCACGGGTCCGAGCGCGTCGTTCATCGGGCCGGTAAAGTCCCGCTCCTGATCGATCTTGTGCTCGATCTGCCCCTTGAAATCGGGTCCGCCGAAGAAGTGGACAATATCCGACGCGGCCACGCCGACGCTCCCCACGACGTTGTGCCCTTCGATCTTGGCGTTCCGTATCTCGAACGTTACCCGCTGGACGGAGAGCGGCTGAACGAGGGTGGGAATCGGAATGAGCGCGTCGAGTACGGCATCGTAGTTTACGGACAGCTTGGGATCGCCGGACTTACCGATGAACGAGGGCTGTGTGAGGTGGAACAAGACGGAGTTATTGGGCAAGGTGACATGGATGTGAACCGTGTGCCCTCCATCGACGAGGGTCGCGTCGACGACGGGATTCGCGTTTAGATGGCTGTGTTGGTAGTAGACCGTGACCTTGTGGGGCAGGTTACGATTGTTGGCGGCGAGGGCTCCCTCGACCGCCTTGTCCAGCAGGGGAAGGGCGTGCTGCCACGCGCCCCGCACGGCGCCTTGGAAAAGCCCGTCGTCGCCGAAGTCGTGCCGCGGCCCGTCGTTGCCGATCTGACGGAAAATTTCGAGGCCGTTGACCGACTGGGCGGCTCCGATCGCGGCGAGGGCGTTCAGGCCGAGGATGGCGGCGAAGAGTCTGATCTTTGCTTTCATGTTTTTGACGGCATTAACTATACGTGAAATACCCCTCTCGCATCGAAATTGCCTAATCGACCGGCGGACGATGTCGAACGGCCGACGAGCCCCTTTTCTCATTCCTGTCTCGATCGAGGCCACCATGCTCGACGGATTTAGAGGCCTTCGGGCACGGTCTCGCGCTCGATCATTTCTTGCCAGCTCTCGCGGCGCTGAATCTCGGCGAACTCGCCATTCTCGCGCAGGAGCACGGTCGCGGGCCGACGGAAACGGTTGTAGTTGCTCGCCATCGACGCGTTGTACGCACCGGTTGTGAGCGCCTGGAGGAGATCGCCAGGCGCGAGGTCGGAGGGAAGCGAAACGTCGGGAAAGAGAAGGTCGGTCTCGCAGTGCTTGCCGCTGACGGTAAATGTCGAGAGTGGCGCGGACGCCCCGCCCGCCGCCGAAAAACTCGGCGGGCGCTCGACCGTGTAGCGCGCGCCATACAGCGCCGGCCGGGGATTGTCGCTAAGCCCCCCGTCGACGCAGGCGTAGGTGCGGCGCCCCACCGTGGGAGAAGGAACCTCCTTCACCACGCCCACCCGGTAAAGCGTCACGCCACTCTCCGCGACGAGCGCACGGCCCGGTTCCTGGGCGATCACCGGGTCGAGCGCGCCGTCGAGCGCCTCAAGAACGGCGTTCGTCACGAGGCGGCAGTATTCGGCCATCGCCATCGGACGCTCGTCGACGTACCGCACGCCGAGGCCGCCTCCCACGTTCAGATACTCGGCCCGAACCCCGAGGCCGATCATCGTGCGCGCGAACCGCGCGATGGTCTCGCCCGCCGCACGCTGCGCTTCCGGATCCACGAGCTGGGAGCCGACGTGGCAGTGGAAGCCTTTGAGATGGAGCCCGAGTCCGAGCCCCTTCTTGACCGCCCGTTCGGCCGCGCCGTCTGCAAGATTGAAGCCGAACTTCGTGTCGTCCTGACCGGTCGAGATCTTCGCGTGAGTGACGGGATCGACGCCCGGCGCTAGGCGCAGAACGATCGGGGTGCTCTTCCCCAGCGCGGCGATGGTCTCCAGTTCGGGTTCGTTGTCCGCCACGATGTGGGCCACGCCTTCGGCCATCGCGTAGGCGATCTCTTCCCGCGATTTGTTGTTGCCGTGAAGGTGACAATCGGCGGCGGGAACGCCCGCCGCAAGGGCGGCGCGCAGCTCGCCTTCGCTCGCGACATCGAGCTTTAAGCCCTCCTGGTGGGCGATCCGCAGCACGGCGAGGGTGGAGTTCGCCTTGCTTGCGTAGGTGACCTCCGCCTTGGGGTAGGCCGCAAAGGCCGCCTCGCGGTAAGCCCGCATTCGCCCTCGTAGATGACGCTCTCCCAGGACGTAGAGCGGCGTGCCGAACTTCGCGGCAAGGGCCTCGGCCAGGGGGCGATCGAGGCGGAAACGGTCGTCCACAAAAGGAGAGGGTACCGCCTCCCCGGCCGACGCCCGAGCGGGTCGGGGTTTACCGACTCGATCGCCCGGGAAGGGGCAAGCTCGTGGGCGCGGATCGGAACGCGCGACGCCCAAGGGTTCGGCGGCGACGCAAGTAGGGTCGTTCGAAGGCCAGGGAGAAAAGCCACGCGACGCCCACCATCGACGGAAGGCCGACGAGGGCCAGCCACGCGAGGGTAGAGCCCAAGTCGGTCAGGGCGGCGGGCCGAAGGGCGTACACGATCTGCTCGACCGGGTGGTGAACGAGGTAGAGCGAGTAGCTAAACCCGCCGAGTGCGGTGAGGGGACGCGCGCCGAGAATGCGGACGGCAAAGCCTCCGCCACCGACCGTACCCAAGTGGCAAAGACACGCAAGGGCGATCCCGAGAGGAACGTCCAACAGGGGGTGGCTCCGAGTGAGGACGATCGCCGCTCCACCGCCGACAAAGCCGAGCCATCCCAAGACGCCGACCCAGGCCTCGACCTTTCGCCCCCGCAGAGGCGGCCGGTAGGCGAGGTGGGCCGCCGCCATTCCGACGGTGAACAGGAACGCATACCAGAGACGGAGATAGACCGGCGAGAACAGAAAGGACAGCGCGCCATGAAGGACGAGCCAGAATGCGAGGCCCGTCAAGAGCAGGACGCCCCGCCCGCGCACGACCTGAAGGCGGGCGAGGCTGGGAAACAGAAAATAGAGTTGCGCCTCGATGGCGATCGTCCACAAAACCCCGTTGAGCTTGTACATCCAGTCGGGCCAAAGATTCTGGACGAGCACGATGTGGCTGACTACAGTGCCCGCGTCAACGGGAAGGTAAGTCGTGAATGGCGGGTAAGGGAACCGGGTCGTGACGGTCACCGCGACGACGAGGCTGACGATGAGCGAAGCGTAATAGGCGGGCAAGATCCGCCCGGCGCGGCGACGGAAGAAGCCGCCAAGGGAGCGAACCTCGCCGCTCCCGCCGCCCTGCAGCAGCCCGAGTTGCAGGCTAAAGCCCGAGATGACGATGAACAGGGCGACCGCGACGTGGCCGTAGAGGAATGGCGCGGCAAGAATCTGAAGCCAGGCCGGCGCGACCGACGGACGCCCCGTGATCGCCGACGGATCGACCATCGAAAAGATGTGGCCTATCGCGACGTATAGCGCGAGAAGGCCGCGCACTCCTTCTAAGAAGGCGAGCCGCTCCGCCGGAGGCGGAGTCGAGGCAGGCGCGCGGCGCATTGGAGGGGAATGGTACCGGGCGCAACGGGGAACGCGGCTCCGAGTACCTAAGTCCGAGAGAAACTCTCGTGCCGTCCGATCTTGGAACTCTTTACCGCACTTACGATGCCTTCAACGCCCAGAACATCGACGCCGCGCTGGCGGCGATGGCGCCGGACGTCGAATGGCCGAACGGTTGGGAAGGCGGGACGTTGATCGGCCATGAGGCGGTGCGAGACTATTGGACCCGCCAATGGGCTTCCCTGTCGCCGCACGTCGTCCCCGAAGGCTACATCCTGCTTCCCGACGGACGCCTGCGCCTCGATGTTCGCCAGACCGTACGCGATCGGCAGGGTAACCCGATCTCGCGAGGCACGGTCAGCCATATTTACACCTTTCGAGACGGCTTAATCGCACGAATGGAGATCGAGTAAAGGACAAAGGACAAAGGGGAAAGCTACGTCCCGTCCGGTTCTTTGTTGTCCCTTTTTCCTTATTCCCTCTTTCCTCGTTCCCTTCCCCTTCTTTCCCCCTCACCACCCCAAATCTTTTCGCATCGCTTCGGCGAGGCGATCGCCCATCTTGGCTTCGGTAACCACGTTCGGGTGCCAATCGGCGCCGATGCCGTCCTCCATCCGCTGCCGGTCGAACTCGACGAAGCGGACGCGAGGATCGTGGATCCGCGCGACCATCCGCGTGAGATCGTCGCGGGCCGTCGAGAGCGCCTTGTGACCCACCGGGTACTCGTCCGTCATCATGCTGCCGAGCGTCACGTAGACCGGAACGCCGGGAGCCTTGAGCCACACGCGGCGGATGAACGCTTCGTAGGCGGCGGTCCAAGCCTTCTCGTCGGGGTTGTCCCTTCCGAAGTCGTTCGTCGCAAGATTGATGACGACGGCGTCGGGCGTGTCCTCGTCGGCGGCCGCGAGCGGAGCGGGCTGGGTCGGTAGGATGCGGTCGAAAATTTCCGGCACCGTGTTGTCCGGCCACATCTTGCGTCCCGACCAGGCCAGAATCCGCACGTCGGCGTCGAGGGTGCGGGCGGCGACGCTCGCGTAGCTCAGGTAGGCGTTCTCCGTTTCGGGCGTGAAGTGGTCGTTCTGGCTTTTCCCTTCGATGCCGTAGCCGCAGGTGATCGAGTCGCCGACGACCTCGATGAGCTTGGGCTTGCGCCGCGCCTGGAAAAGCCCACCGCCGGGCACGTCGAAGCCACGGAAGCGCGTGGTGCCCACGAACGGCTCGGTGCGCTTGACCAGGCTCACGTCGTGGACGGCATCCGCGCCAAGGGAAATCGTGTAGTCGGCGGTGCCCACCGTGGGCGTGACGACCTCGGTGGGCTTGCCGTCGACGACGACTTGCCAAGCGTCCTTGCCCGTTTCGTCGAGGGTCGCGACGAGGGTGGGCCCTTTCAGGCGGAGGCGAACCTCGGAGGCAGACCACTGGCAGGCGACGGCGGCGGGATCGGTCAGATCGAAGCGTCCGACGAGGACGACGCGGGGATCGGTCGAAAGATAGGCGGGGGCGAGAATCGGGAGCAGGACGAGCAAGCTATCCCCTTCTATACCCGCGTAGAACCAGGGACGATGGAGACGAGGAAGATCGGATCGCTCGACGTGACGGTGGTGGGCCTGGGGTGCAACAACTTCGGCGGAAGACTGGATCAGGAGGGAACCGCCCGGGTACTCGACGCGGCGCTCGACCACGGCGTCACGTTCTGGGATACCGCCGACCTGTACGGCGGTACCAAGAGCGAGGAATTCATGGGCAACCTGATCAAGGATCGGCGTGACCGGATCGTGCTCGCCACGAAGTTCGGCCACTCCGCCGGACCGACCCCGGACGGTGCGCGCCCGGACGAGCTTCGCAAAGCAGTGGAGGCCTCGCTACGGCGTCTTCACACCGACCGCATCGATCTTTACCAACTCCATGAACCGAGCAAGACGGTGCCGATGGCGGACACGCTCGGCGCGCTCGACGAGCTCGTACGCGAGGGGAAGGTCCGCGAGATCGGCTGCTCGAACTTCTCGGTGGCACAACTCGAGGAGGCGGAGAAGGCCGCAAAAGGGGCGAAGTACGCGTCGGTGCAGAACGAGTACTCGCTCTTCAAGCGGGACGACGAGGCCGGGGTGCTTCCCTACTGCGAGCGGACCGGGCTCGCTTACATCCCCTTCTTCCCGCTCGCGAGCGGCCTGCTTACGGGCAAGTACCGCAAAGGACAAGCTCACCCCTCTGGCACGCGGATCGCGGCGGAGAAGGTCGACGAGGCAAAGCTCGACAAGGTCGAGAAGCTCGTCGTCTGGGCCGAGGCCCGAAACAAAACGGTGCTGGACCTCGCGTTTGCGTACCTCCTCGGTGAGAAGGCCGTCGCGTCGGTGATCGCGGGCGCGACCAAACCGGAGCAGGTCGCGGCGAACGCGGGGGCGGCCGGTTGGGTGCTCTCGGCGGACGAACGCCAGGAAGTCGCCGCTCTCGTCGCTTAGCGTCTCGGGCGGGGAACACTTCTCCGCCCCGATCAGGCCGCGGCACCGGCGTTTCGCGAACGGACGGTAGACCGGGATCGGGCATACTCGAAAGGTATGCGCACCCTCCTGAAGAACGGCCGGATCCTCGACCCTTCTCAAGGGATGGACGCGGTCGGTTCGGTGATGATCGAGGATGACCAGATCGTCGCCCTCGGACCGAACCTGGACGAGACGGACGTCGACGAGACATACGACTGCGAGGGACTGTGGATCGCGCCGGGACTGGTGGACCCGCACGTCCATCTGCGCGAGCCTGGCGACGAGCACAAGGAGACGATCGCCACCGGCACCCAGGCGGCGGCGGCGGGCGGCTACACGACGATCTGTTGCATGCCGAACACGAACCCGCCGCTCGACAATCCGGCGCTCGTGGACTTTATCCTCGACCGCGCGGCCTCGCCCGAGGCGGGCGGGGTGTTCGTCGCTCCGGTGGGCGCCCTCACCCGGGGGCTCGACGGCAAGAATCTCGCCGATCTCGCCGCCATGAAACGGGCGGGAATCGTGGCCGCGAGCGACGAAGGCTTCCCCCTCCAAGACGCGCTCGTGATGACGCAAGCGATGGAGTACTGCGTTCAGCTCGACTTGCCGATCCTCGCGCACTGCGAAGACACGAACCTCACGCGCGGCGGAAGCATGAGCGAGGGTGCGATGAGCGCGATGCTCGGCCTTAAGGGGATGCCCCGATCGGCGGAGGAGATTATGGTGATGCGCAACTGCCTGCTCAGCCTGCACACGGGCTGCCAGTTGCACATCATGCGCGTCTCGACCTGGGGCGCGGTCGAAATGGTGCGCCAGGCAAAGTTCCTCGGCGCTCCGGTCACCGCCGAGATCTGCCCGATGCACTTCGCGTTCATCGACGAGAACGTGGGCGAGTTCGACACCCGGTTCAAGATTCAGCCGCCACTCCGAACGCAAGTCGACGTCGATCTCCTCCTTCAGGCGCTAAACGACGGCACGATCGACTGCATCGCGAGCGATCATAGTCCCCACGCGAGCCACGAGGTCGACGTGCCCTTCGACGAGGCGCCCTACGGCTCCGCGCAGCTTGAGTCGGCGGTGGGCGTTACGCTCACCTATCTCACCCACAAGGGCATCGTCTCGCCGCTCCAGACGATCGACAAGCTGTCGACCCGCCCGGCCCGAATCTTGCGCCTCGATGCGGGCACGCTCAAGCCGGGCGAGACTCCCGTCGCTCAAGTCTGCGTCATCGATCCGGACGTCGAGTGGACGTTCGACCGGCACAAGACGTTCAGCAAGAGCAAGAACACGCCGTTCCACGGAATGCGCCTCAAGGGCAAGCCGGTGCTGACCTTCTCCGGCGGCGAGATCTACCGCGACGCGCTGTTCGGGGAGCGGAGGTACGCGATTGCGCCTTAAAGGAAAAGAGCAAAAGGAAAGACTTTTCTTTTTCTTCTTGCCCTTTACCTTTCTCCTCGCCGGCTGTCACTCGACCCCCTGGCCCGACCCTAACGATCCACGCGGAGCCGGGGTGCAGCAACCCGAGGTCTTGCGACGCCAAGTCACGGGCGCGAGCGATGCCCTCTTGGCGCGCGTCGTGGGCGGCGAGATCACCGACGCGCAGTATCGCGACCTTCTCGCAAACTACACGGATGGTCTCCTCAAGGGCATCCGGGTGGAGAGTCTCGATCCGAAAAGAGCCTGGGAGTACGGCATGGTGTTTCGCGCCGGCCGGCTTTGGCCGAAGGCCGAAGAGGCTTTCCGCGTCGCCGTCAAGGCCGCGCCGGACATCGACCGGAAGGTGAACGACACGCTCCGCCTAGCGGAGGCGGAAGCGCAGCAAGGGCGGGTGGAGGAGGCAGTTCGAACCGCGCGCGAGACCTTCGATTCTCCCTACAAAGTGCCGATCCTCTATAGCGTCCTGTACGAGATCGTCCCGGCGGGAAGGGGCAAGGGCCACGACGCGGATCTCGCGCGGCTTTTAGAAGACGCCATCCCGCAGTCGGATCTCGTGCGGGTAAATCTGGCGACCGACGAGGGGAAAGCCTTTGTGATGGCCCTGCCCCATCATCAGCACAATGCCCGAGAACTGGCGGCGCAGCTCTACGTTTCGGCGGGACGAACGGCGGACGCCGAACGAGTTTTGAGTGGAAAGCCGTCCACAATCCGTATTTAGCCCTATACTATAGGGGTTCCGTGCCTTCTTTGGCCACCGCTCCTCGTCGTGGCTTCACCCTGGTGGAGCTTCTCGTCGTCCTCGCGATCATTGCGATCGTATCGGGGCTGCTGTTTCCTGTGTTCGCGACCGTCCGGCGCTCGGCGCAGGCGACGAGTTGTCTCGCCCACTTTTCGCAGGCGACCCAAGCGACGCTCCTCTACACCGGCGATTACGACGACCGGCTGATGCCGGTCAACCACCGGCCGGGGCTCGCTCCCGACCCGATGACCGATCGGGTCTGGCCGCAGATCCTGCTGCCGTACGTTCGAGACTTTCGCGTTTTCGATTGTCCCGCCGAGCCCAACGACATGGGCTTCGGCGGCTCGTTCGATCCCGACCTCCTGCCGGGCGACTACGCCACGCGTTACTACAACGCGGCTCTCCACTCGGATCTTGGCTACAACGCCTACTATCTGGCGCCGATCCTGCGGGAGAGTACGGGGTGGGTCGCCCACCCTCGAGCGACCACCGAAGCCGAACGGCCTTCCCGAACGTTGCTCTTCGTCGAGTCCCGCGCCGAAGGAGGCGGATCGTATCTGGTCGCGCCGCCTTGCCGCTACGCCCCCGCACCGGGCGGTGCGGTCGCCGACACCTTCGCCGGGTACGCCACGGCCTCGACGCCGCAAGCGGCCCCTCCTTACGACCCCTCGTTCAAGCTGTACACCCCCATCGTGGGGTGGGAGTTGTCGGCAGAGCAAAGCGCCTTTCCGCTGGGGGGCGTCGGGGTCCGGCACAACGGACGTCTCAACGTCTCACGCCTCGACGGCAGCGCGCGAAGCCTGACGCTCGCCAGCCTGGAGCGAGGCTGCGACGTTCGGTCGGCTTGGCGCGGTCCGATTACCGAGTCCACGCGTTACGTCTGGTCGTTCGGCGAGTAACGGCACCCATCGCCATCGTCGTGCCGTAGAACCCTCGTGACCGACGCGCCGCCTCCGCCCGCTCGCAACCCGCTGGGATGGATCGCGCTCGGACTCCTCTTCGCCTACCTCATCTTCGGCGCCGTCGGCCGTCCCAACTCGGACCAGCCTCAAGATCGCATCGAACGATACACGAGCCGACTTCAGAGTGCGCTCTCCGCGTACGCGACGGGCGATAGCCCTTTCGCCGGCATCTTGAGCGGGAAGGCCCCTGACGAGCCGCTCCGCGAGTTGGAGCACGACGTTGCCGCCCGCCGACGGACCGAAGCGATCGAGGCGGGCTTCTGGGCCGTGATCCGGAAGCACCTTGGGGAGCCGGTGACGGACGCCGACCTCGCGCCCCTCGCTCGCGATAAGAATTACGCAATTCTCGCGGAAGCGAATCGGACGGCGAAGCGGAGTTCCGCCGAAGCAAAGTCCCTCGCCGCCCAACTGAACCGACGCGGAGCGGCGTCTCGGCTCGCCGCCGACCACGTCCTTCGCGAAGCGGGCCTGCGGGTTCCGAGATCTCCTTTCGCCTACGCGAAGCAGATCGGTGCCGGCCTCCTCGTCATGGGTCTCCTCGTGGCGTGCGGACTCGCCTGGACCCTTGCCGTCGTCTTGCTCGTCACGGGCACTTTGCGATGGCCCGGCCCCGCCATGGAGGCGAGTTCGAACGGCGAGGCGGACGAATTGGCGCTCCGCGCCACCACCCTGCTCACCGCGTTCCTCGCTCTGAGCTTCGTCGCCCGGATTTTCGTCCAATACGGACTCGACTCACGAGCCGGCCAGGCACTGGCTTACGGAGGAATGCTCGTCGTGGTCCCAGTCACGCTGCGATCGAGACCGAGCATGGCGGCGGTCGGGTTCTCGACGCAAGACTTCGTGCGCAACGTGGGGCTTGGCCTCTGGTTCTTCCTGCTCGAGTTGCCGATCACCGGCGGCGTCGCGCTCGTCGCAACCGTTCTGCTCAAGAATCTTCCGCAACCGGAACACCCGGCCTCGACGGCGCTGATGAGCGCTCCCGATCTCTGGACCGTCCTCGTCACGTTCTTCGGCGGTGCGATCGTCGCGCCCTTCTGGGAGGAGACGATGTTCCGAGGACTTCTCTTTCCCGCGTTTCGGCGTGTCCTCCGGGGACCGATCCCTGCCGCGTTGGCGTCGTCGTTCCTCTTCGCGAGCATCCATCCACAGGGTCCCGTGCTCTGGGCGTCCCTGGCGACGGTCGCCTTATTCTCCTGCTTCCTCGTCCAAAAGAGCCGTTCGCTGGTTCCCTCGGTGGCGATGCACTTCGCTCACAACGCGGCACTCCTCGGCATCACCGTATTGATGTCGCGAGGCTAAATCCATACGTTGAGGACGTCGCTCCAAGAGGGAGGATGGTTGTGCAAACCGCGTGGTGACGCGATCATGCTCGGAGCAGCGAGGATTAGAAATGATGGGCTTTTGGCTCAGTGCTGACCCGCCACCGATTGAGCCGGTTGGCGTCATGCCCGACTCCGAATGGGGTTCGAGGTCGGCCCCGAGTCGGGGTGCGTCTCGCACGCGAACAAGAGCGGGAGAAGGGCATCCTATGGAATATGGGCTTCACCGCTTGAGATCAATCGGCGGGCGAGGTCAGCGCTACGCACTGCCAGCGATGCAGACGGTAAAGCGTCGAGTGAGTTTGGTCCAATGGGGATCGACGACGGTCGTCGGTTTAAGTAGGGCGATCAGGGCGCTAGTGCTTCCCCTTCTTGATTCCGAAAACGTGCGAACGGGTTCGCTCGTCTTTTGTGTGTGCTGCTGCCCTTCGCGTCGATCGTTGCGTTCGCCTCCGATCCGGCGGACGTTACGTACTATTCTCGCTCTGCCGCGAAGGCGCCGATCGTCGTTTTCATCAATCGTTTAGGACAGGGACGGGTTTGCCGTTACGACGGCCGCTTACGGGTCGTCTCGACCTTCTCGATCGAACCGGCGACAGCAAGACCGTCGAATCGTGACGCCGGCTATACCTACACCGCCCTCCCTTCTCCCGATGGAACGCGGGTCTTGATCATCGACCCGGACTTTGGGCGTTTTCGTGTGGCGCAGCTTCGACCTTTTAAGACGCTCTGGCGAAGCGGCGACACCAGAGCTCAGATCTCGGAATCGATTTGGAGCGCAGACGGCGAGCGGTTGGTCGTGCCCGACGCGAGCTCAAACGACGCTTCAGGCGTTTACCGTGTCCGCGATGGCAAGCCCCTTGGCATAATCCCCATTGCCTATCCCTTCGCTCTAGTTCGGGGTCGCCTGTACGGCATGGCTGGCTATTCGGCTTGGCCCCGTGGCGTATCGAGCGTCGACCTCTCCTCGCTCAAGCTCATTCGCTTCTTTTCGGATCGAAGCGTGGAAAGTCCGTTGGGGGTCTCTCCCGACGGACTTTATCTCGTTACCGGAGGCAGGGACAAAACGGGGGAACACTTTCAGTATCGGATTTGGCGGACCGCCGACGGACGGCGAACGGCCGTCTTTCTTGGGCAAGGACGTTCGGCCAATCACATCCTCGATCCCCTCTTCATCGGCCGCGACCGGTTCGCTCTTCTCAAGATGCAGCAGTTACGACGCATTCCGGACGGAAAAATTCTAAAGCGTCTTCCCGAACCCGCCTCTCCTTCGTTCGGCGGCGGCGTTTACGTCTTAGATCCTAAACACCCGCTCGTCCCGCGCTACCTTATTCCCTCGACCGCCCAGCCGGAAACAGAAAAGTGAGAATGCTGTCGATCCGACCTGTCCAAGCGGCTTCGTTGTGCTTGGCGCCGGGGTCGACGTAGAAGGCGAGATCGCGTCCTTCGCGCCACCCTCGGGTCACCAAAACGTCGCGTAGATCGAGCGCGTCCCGCTCGGCGGTCGCACTCTCGGCCGTGCCGACGTCCAGCCAGATGCGAGCGGGCGTCTTGTGAACTTCGCCGAGGATTTCGCGGCCGTTCCACCAGACGCTGGGCGAGACGACGCCGAGCTTGCCCCACACGTCGGGCCGGGTGAGGCCTAGGTGCAGCGTGATGAGCCCGCCGAGCGAGGAGCCGAGAAGACCGGTGTCTTTCGGTCCCATCTTCGTCCGGTAGGTTCGGTCGACGAAAGGCTTCAACTCCTCGGCGAGGAACCGGCCGTAGAGGTCGCCCCGTCCCCCCATGCCGTCGCGACGCGACCATAGGTACTCGTCCGCTCGCGCCGCGCCCATGTTTGGAACGGCGACCATGATGATCGGCTCCATCCGTTTGGCGCCGATAAGGGCCGTCGCGACTTCATCGGCCCGCCATTCGCCCGCAAAGCTCGTCGCCGCGTCGAACACGTTTTGCCCATC
>CAXUKB010000005.1:29631-35443 GCA_964251345.1 uncultured Fimbriimonas sp.
TCGTGGAGGTACAGCACGGGAAATCGGCGCCGGGGCTCCCGAACGTACTGCGGCGGCAGCCACACGAGGATATTTCGCTTGTTTCCGAGGACGCGAGATCCGAATGCGGCGTGGACGCGGACGTCGCCGATCGCCGTATGCGCCTTGACCTGAAGGAACGCGGCGAGGAGAGAGACGGACATGGCCGATTATGGAGGATCGACCGTGCCCTTTAGGACCACCTTAAGGCCGTCTGTCCGCCCGGACTTCATGAACCGGGCGTGGCCGAACTTCACCTCAAGGGTCTTCCCGTCACGCCACCGCACGGTCGCCTTCCGCACGCCCGAGAGAAGGAGCACCTCCTCGCCATCGACGCGAACGATCGTTCCGTCGACGTCCGATGCGTTCGCGGCGATCTCGGCCACGATAGCAGTGCGACGCCCGTCGGGCGACGGAACGCGGGCGACGACGCGCTCGTCGGGCGCGGCCAGCAGGTCGCCGTCGCGGGGGATGAGCAGGACCAACCCGACCAAGATGACCAGCGGAAGCCCGATGAACAGCGCGAGCCCCCACCGCGCGTTCATGGTCTCAGGCTACCAGGGCACGACGCCGTGGCGGTCGAAGTAACCGCCGGTGGGACCGTCGTCGGGCAGGAGCGCGAGGCGGATGGTCTCCTCCGCGCCCTCCTCGACGGTCTGGGGACCGCTGTGGCCGTTGAGGTCGGTGGCGGTGTAGCCGGGGTCGGCGGCGTTGACCTTGATCCCAGTGTCCCGTAGCTCGTACGCGAGTTGGATGGTCATCATGTTCAGCGCGGCTTTGGAGGCGTTGTAGCCCAGGATCTTGACCTCGGCGTAAGGCGAAGCCGGATCGGAATTCAGGGCTAAGGAGCCGAGCCCGCTGGAGACGTTGACGACGCGCGCCGAGGGCGCCTTCCGCAGAAGCGGAAGCATCGCCTGCGTCACTGCGATCGTGGCGAAGAAGTTGGTTTCGAACGTGCTCCGGACGGCGGCGAGGTCGGTCTTGCTCGGCGGGCCGTCGCCCGGCGAGGTGATGCCCGCGTTGTTGACGAGCACGTCAAGGTGGCCGACCTCCGCTTCGATCTTCCCCGCGGCGGCCCCTATCGTGGCCTCGTCGCCGAGGTCGATCGCGATCTCGCGAACGTCGAGTCCCTCACCCCGAAGCTTCGCGGCGGACTCCGCGCCGCGCGCCGCGTCCCTTGCCCCGAGCAGGACGGTCATTCCCGCCTTCCCGAGTCCCCGCGCGACCTCGAAACCGATCCCTTTGTTCGCGCCCGTAACCAGCGCGACCTTTTTATTGTCCACGGCGATTCTACGAGAGTCCAACCGCGGGCGTCGGATGCTCGGATGCAGATGTGAGAGGTCGCGGGGCGGCGATCCACTGTAGTTCACCGATGCGTCATCGTCTTTTTGGTCGAGGGATTAGTTGTGATGAGCGTCGCGCTTGGCGTGCTGCTCGACCAAGACTTCTGTCTCGTCCGGTTCATCGGTGGCAAGTAGGTGACGACCTCAATGGTCGGGTCGATCAACGGTCCCTTCCAAACTCACCGATAGTTCCGGGACATCGCCAAGACGGGTGAAGCGGGCGTGGTCGAAGGAGACCTCCAGCGTTTGGGCATTGAGCCAGCGAAGATCCACTCCGCTCCGATCGCCGACGGTCGCTTCGTAGGCCATCGCCGCCTCCTTTCTGTCTACCCGGACGGAATAGCCATACCCCGTCGTTGCCCCGCCATCGACCTGAACGACAACGGCGGTTCGGCGACCGTCCGGTGAGGGAACGCGTGCGACGACCTCTTGCCCAACTTCGAAAAAGTGTCCAAATAGAAGAATGGGAATGCCGCAGCACAAAAATCCGGCCAAGGTGAGACAGAGCAGAAGCCCTGCAAGCACTTGCCCGGTTGGACTCAGCTTTTCCTTCGGCACGACGCAACGGACTAACCTTCGGGATCGTTGAGCAGTTCCTGCAGCCGTGCGGCGAGAGGGGCGGGCAGGCGGTCGATCCAGGAAGCGTCGACGAGACCGACGCCGATGAGATCGCGAAGATGAACCCGGTCTTTGTCCCGAAAGGCGGTGAGCTTGATCTGCACCAGCGAGAAGAGAGGCAAGTAGGAGACGCCGCCCAGGTTAGCCGTCTCATCGAGGTTGAGGTTCGGACCCGGTTCGTGCGAACGAACCATCTCGCCCGCGAAAACGACGTGAACCCCGTCCCCGACCTTCGAAGTCGGCGAGTCGAGAAACACATCGACTCCCACGACGTTTCGATAGACGAAACCAGCCTCCTCAAGCGCCTGACGAACCCGATCGAACTCGTCTCGGCGAACCATCACGTCCACGTCGCGCGTCATTCTCACCACGCTCTCATCAACCGTCGCGACCCAAGCGGCGACCGCGTTGCCGCCGACGACGGCATAGACGACTCCCTCCTTCGAGAGAGCGGTCGCCGCTCGATCGAGACGCTCCTCAACCTTGTCCGATGCTCGCTTCATACGGTCGAGCACTCCGTCGGATCGGTCGAGGACGGAGTGGACCGGTATCGTCATGGTTACCTTTCCGCCTTGGTTTTACTCGCCGCCACCCGCGAGGCTGTTCTGCGGGGCGACGGTGCCCGTGGGGCTAGGGTTGGGTGAGTTCGCCGACTCCGGTCCCTGCTTATCGAAGTGGGTTCGAAAGTCCGGTCCGATGAGCTTCGTCGCAATCGAGATTTGGTTGACCGCGTACTTTCGGGCACGAGGCGCGAGGTAGCGGGTGTCGATCGTCTCGAAGTCGAAGACTGGACCTTGGGGCGTCCACTGGGCCATCGTAGTCCGCAGCCAGTTCTTGTCGTCGCGCTCCGGGGTGTCGACCTTGAAGTGCGCGCCGCGCGACTCGTCGCGGATGAGGGCGCCGCCCACGATCGCCTTGCTCTGCTCGATCATGTTCTGCACCGCGCGGGTGAACGGCACGGACTGGTTGTTCCAGCCGGTGTCGTCGAGAAGGTCGCACTGATTGGCGCGCTCGGTAAGCTCGACAAGCTTGTTTTTCGCCTTCTCCAAGTCCTTCTGCAGGCGCCAGATGCCGCAGTAGGTCCACATCGTCTCGCCAAGCTCCTGGTGGAGACGGTAGGGGTTCTCCTTACCGTTACTCCTAGAAAGGACGTCGTACTCCGATTGACGCTCCTTGCGGGCGTCTTCGAGCCTTTCCACCGAGACCGGGGCGACGTTCGCCTGGGCGAAGTAAGCCTGAATGCCCTCGGACACGATCTCGCCCGCCACGAGGCAGGACAAGAGCGCGTTCGCGCCGAGACGGTTTGCGCCGTGATACTGGTAGTCGCACTCGCCCGCGGCGTAAAGGCCGGGAACGTTGGTCATCTGGTTGCGCGGAGAGTCGACGTCCCACGCGCCGTCGCCGTTGGTCTCGTAGTCGACCCACAGGCCGCCCATCGTGTAGTGGACCGCCGGATAGATGCGCATCGGAAGGTCGATCGGGTCCTCCCGCATGAACTTCTCGTAGATCTCGAGCACCCCTTCGAGCTTGTCGTTGATCTGCTCGCGGGTGTAGGGGCCGCCGCGCTTCTTCTCGAGCTGGGTGATGTCGAGGTAGACCTGCTGCCGCCCCTTCACGCCCCGGCCCATGCGGCAGGTGCAGTAGATGATGAAGGAGACGATGTCGCGCGAGAGCAGGTTGCCGTACTTCGAGTCCAGCTCTTCACAGACGTACCACCGCTCCGCTTCGGGGATGTCGGTAGGAACGCGCTCGTCCATCGGGTTGCGAGGCACCCAGACGCGGCCGCCTTCGCCGCGCACCGACTCGGAGATCAGGCGGCACTTGTCCTCGCCGGGAATGGCGGTGGGGTGGATCTGCACCATCTCCGGGTTGCCATACTTCACGCCCTGCTGGTAGCAGATCGAAACGGGGGAGCCGGTGTTGATGATCGAGTTCGTGCTCTTGCCGAAGATCAGGCCGTTGCCGCCCGTCGCCATCACGACCGCGTCGGCGGCGTACGACTCGATCTTCATCGTGCGCAAATCCTGCGCGACGATGCCTTTGCACACCCCGTCCACGTCTTTCACGATGCCGAGAAACTCGTTGCCTTCGTACTTCTGAACGCGGTTGCTCGCCTCCCAACGGCGCACCTGCTCGTCGAGGGCGTACAGGAGCTGCTGGCCGGTGGTCGCGCCGGCGTAGGCGGTGCGATGCTTGAGGGTGCCGCCGAACCGCCGGAAGGAGAGGAGTCCTTCGTCGGTTCGATTGAACGGCACGCCCATGCGGTCCAGCAAGTAGATGATCGCGGGCGCGCGCTCAGCCATCCGCATGACCGGGGGCTGATGGTTCAGGAAGTCGCCGCCGGTGATCGTGTCCTCGAAGTGGAGGTACGGCGAGTCGCCCTCGCCGCGCAGGTTCACCGCGCCGTTGATCCCGCCTTGGGCGCACACCGAATGGCTGCGTTTCACGGGCACCACGCTGAAGAGCAGAACCTTGTGCCCGGCCTCCGCGAGCTTCATGGTGGCCATGAGGCCCGCAAGGCCCCCTCCCACGACGACGACGGTCTTCGGTGCAGCCATAGACTTAACTCTATTCTACGCCGCGGGGATGTTTCAAAGCTGGGTGAAAGTTCGACTTTTGGATAAGAATAAACCATGCGGGGCAGCTTCGACGACAGTACGGCCTACGTGAGGCACCGGATCGACCGGGTGATCGGTACGACGACGCTCGCGATCGTCGTGCGAACCCTTCTTGCCTTGGCCCTCTTTGGCTTTGCGCTCGCTCCCCGAGACCGTGGAAGTTTCACCGCCGATCTCCGGTGGGGCGCCGAGTGGGCCGGCGGCCTGATCGTGCTCCCCGCGCTTCGAGACCTGGAGCGAGTTTTTGGCGCTCGACTCCTGACCGGTCTGATTCTGTTCGTCGTTCTCGGCGTTCCCCTCTTAATCGCGGCGATGTTCTCCCTTCTCGCCGCAACGCCCCGGGACGGATCGTTCCGCAACGCCGAGGTTTATTGGAGTCTCAAAGCGGCGTTCGGTCTTATTGCCCTGGGCGCATGGATCGTTTTCGGCCTCGCCCTTCGGAAGACGATTCCGACGTTTCGGAATCGAAAGATCGAGTAGACCTGTATACGGCCCTGTATGGCGCAGATGAACCTTATCGTGACGCCTGCCTTCGAGGCCGCGCTCGAGCGAATCATGCGGCGGCGCGGCTTCGCCAATAAGAGTGAGGCCGTGCGGACAGTGATCGAAGAGGTTGCCGGTCCGGCAGAGACGGCGGAGGAAATTCGCATGGCGCGCGCGAAAGCTCTCGAAGAACTTTCCGGCATTATCAAAGAGCCTTTCGACTGGCGTGCCGAGAAAGCTTGGATCTACGAAGGAATGGATGACCTTTGATCGTCGACGCAAGCGCAATGGTCGCCGTCTTCCTTCTTGAGCCGCGTGCCGAGGAGTTGAAAGGCATTCTGCGAGAGGCAAAGAGCCTTGTCATGTCGAGCGTTACCCTTGCGGAGTACTGTATCGTTCTTGGGCATCGCGCGGGCCTTGCGTCCGAAGTCTCACACAAGAAGATTGAGGCCCTGGCGATCGAAATCGCCCCTTTGAATCGGGACGCCGCCGTCATCGCTGCGGACGCGCGTCTGCGTTTTCCCATTCGTTTCGGCGATGGGTTCGTCTACGCCTTGGCGAAGGAGCGGGGACTGCCGATCCTTACCCTCGACGCGGAGTTCGCCAAGACGGACGCGGCGCTCGTTTTCCTAGCTTAAGGTCTTCAGCCACGGCAAGCCAAGCAAACGGGTGTCGCTCGTGGCGAGAGGCACGCCAAGACGGTAGGCGGTCGCCGCGATGAAACGGTCAGCC
>CAXUKB010000006.1:0-1314 GCA_964251345.1 uncultured Fimbriimonas sp.
ATACGGGATCGTTTCGCCGCCCGGCGACGTTACTAGGTGCGATGAAACGCCGTACCGTCCTGCCGTGGCTTCTGTGTGGAGGTTTGGCGTTCGCGCTGTTCACGTCGTTGGGGCAACATTCGACCGGCGCGCCCGACCCGACCGCCGCGCCGGTTCTGCAGCGCCTCCAGGCGCTCGGTGAGCTGCATACCGCACGGTTCGAGTACGCGGACGTCGTGGATCATCGGACGTACCAAGAGCCGCAAGGGCTTCTGGCCTCGTTCCCCGGTGCGGACTCCCTCGCGCGAGCCACGACGGAGAACAAAGCCCTCGTCAACGTGCGCGGGAGCGTGGAAGCGGGCATCGATCTCCGGAAGCTTCGGGCGCAGGCGACCCCGGCCGGTCTCCGCATCACCCTGCCCGCGCCGCACGCATATCGCCCCGACGTGGACGCCAAGCTGTTCTCCGTAAACCGCGGCCTGCTCTGGCGCGACGACGAGGTCACCCTCGGCGCGGTCGAAGAAGCGCGTAACCGACTCGGCACGGCGGCGCGTTGCCAAGGCCTCCTGGAGAACGCCCGCGAGCAGGCGGTCCAGCGCGTTCGCGCGCTCGCGGAATCGTTCGGCGCCAAGGTGGCGGACGTCCGATTCGCCGACGTTTAGAGCCTTCTCCGTAACCTGACCTTCCGGCACGCGTCAGCCTTAGCGTTCCGGGGGGCCCGGTACACTCCCCGCGATGCCCTTTCAGACCCTGCCGTCCGATGTTCACATCGAGAATCGGGGTCCGATCTCTTCTTCCGTCGCGGACAACTCCGTCACCTACGAAGGAGACGTCGTCGTGCGGTACGGATCGACGAAGCTGACCTCCGATCGCCTCGTCGTCTATAAAGGTGAGGAACGCGGAGTCGCCGAGGGCCACGTCATCCTCGTCGATCCGGCGGGAACGGCTTACGCCGACCGGATCGAAGTGGGCTGGAACGCCGTTCACCGGTACGCGAAGGGAGACAACGTCTCGTTTCGCATTGGAAACGCGACCCTCCGCGCCCGACACGCCGACTTTGAGCCGAAAGAATGGCAGCTATACGACGTCGAGGGCACGACCTGCCTCCGCCGAACTCCGGTGTATTACGTCACCTCCGACAAGGTCAGGGTCTCGCCGCAGCAGCAGGCGATCATCCATCAGCCCCGCGTCTCTGTGCTCGGCAAGTTCATCACCGAGCTGCCGACGCAGCAAGCCTCGCTGATTCAGGCGGTTCCGGGAATCGGTTACCCCTCGCCCATCTATAAGCCGGGTCACGGACTTGGGATTTCGTTCAATGGCGGCTTGGCGGTGGGT
>CAXUKB010000006.1:1324-5334 GCA_964251345.1 uncultured Fimbriimonas sp.
AATGGACTCGTCGAGTACACCCATTCGTACCTTCCGCTCGAGCGCGCGACCCAGGTCGTGGCGCCTCGCAGCGACTTCTCCGAACGCTTTACCTACGGCTTCCTGAACACTGTTGGGATCCGAACACCCGAGGAGGAGGAGAGCTACCTCCGTGCGCAACGCTCGACGCTCTCGTTCTTGGGTCAGTACAACACCGGCGCATCGGATCGCGGCCGCGGCGTCTCCTACAACAAGGTTGAGGCGGTCTATCAGACGGGCGGCGCCGAAGGGCCGCTCGGCTACCTTGGTCAAATTCGGCTGCAAGGGATTCAACAACGCTCCGACGACATGCAGCCTCGGATCAAGTTGGTCGGCGCGGTCGCAGGTCCAAGCGTCGACGTGCGGCCCGGTCTTCAACTCATCTCTCGACTCGACAGCGAAGGCTTTCTTGGGGAAACCGCCTATGCTTGGGCGCAGGGCACGGCCGGACTGAGCTACCATCCGGTGGGTTGGCTCCGGCTATCGGGCGGCGGCTATCTGTCCGGAGACGCGGGCACCCCGCAGTTCGGCGTCGATCCCCTCTACGCGAGGCGGGGGGTGATGGGACGAACCGACATCGCCTTCGGTGGATTTTCTTTTTCGTATCTGATTAAGGAGGACGTCTCCCTCGGAACGTACGACCACGAGTTCGCCTTTACCCAGGTCATTGGCTGCTTCCAGTTCTTCTACAATAAGCGGGAGTTCCCCCACGGCCGTCACATCGGTCTCACGCTGAATCTCTTGCCGTTCGTCAACGCCGTCAAGCAGCGCACCGCCGAGATCACCGGGAATCCGATTCCTCCGACGAAGCAGCCGTAAGCGGTTGAACGTATTGTATAAAGAGACGATGCCCGATAGCCTCGATCCCCGCAAGCAGAGCATCCTTCGCGCGGTCGTGGTGGAGTATGTTGCCGCCGCCGAACCGGTCGGCAGCGAACAGATCGTTCAGCGCTACGGCTTGGGCGTCAAGAGCGCCACCGTCCGGAACGAACTCGCGGAGATGGGCGAACTGGGCTACCTGGAGCAGCCTCACACATCGGCCGGTCGGATCCCGAGCGATCTTGGGTATCGCTTCTTCGTCGACCGCCTGATCGTGCATGAGCCGGTCGGGGAGTCGACGCGCCAGCGTGTGCGCCAGGCGGCGGATGGCGGCGACGAGCTGGAGTCCCTCCTGCGAGACACGGTGCGCGTCTTGAGCCGGGTCACCCATCTCCTCGGGGTGGCGACCACCGTCCGGGACGCGGGGGTCATCGTGCGAACGGCCATCGTTTCGGCGTTAGGCCCGACGCAGTCGTTGTTGGTGCTCGCCCTTTCGAATGGCCACGTCGAGAACCGCATGCTCGAGTGTCCGCGTGGGCTTACGTTGGCGGACATCGGAGCGGTGAACGAGGCGCTCGCCCGTGCGACGGTGGGGAAGACGGTGCGGAGCCTTACCAAGGCGAAGGCGCCGACCGTCGTCGGTCCGGCGGCCGAGAAATTCATGACTACCCTCTGGTCGCAGATCCGCACCCTCGCCCGCAAGGGGACGCGGGGCGTGATGGTCACCGAGGGCGAGGAGTTTATGCTGGCGCAGCCCGAGTTCCAGCGCGACTTCGCCTCGCTTCAAACGCTTCTCGGCGAATTGGCGGACTCCGACGTGCTTTACGAGGCGCTCGCCCCGGGCGAGGCCGGACCTCCGGTAACGATCGGCCGGGAAAATCGGGGAGCGCCGATGCAACGACTTTCGGTGATCCGTCACAGCTTCTTCGTGGGCGGCACCGAAGCGGGCGTCATCGCGCTCGTCGGTCCGACTCGGATGCCTTACGATAAGGGCATGCCGCTCGTCGCCTTTACGGCGAAAGCCCTTTCGGAGTCGTTAACCCGCTTTCTCGGACGTTAGGGAACATCCACGCGCCGGTCTCGTTTAGAGACTATGGTCCCGTTTCTCGCTTTGTTCGTTCTCGGGCAGATTCCAGCGTCGCCCGCCGAAGTTCCTTTTCGTACCGTGGCGTTTGGCTCGAACGGCAAGATCAAGGACGGAGGCGCCGTGGTGATGCGCGACCAGAAGGCTTTCGACACCTACCGTAAGGTAATGGGAAGCTCCGACGACAAGCAACCGACGATCGACTGGAGCACGGAGCAGATCGTCGCGCTGCACACGGTCGGAAATCTGCTGTACCCCGTGTCGCTCCAAGCGACGAAGGTTTTGAGGAAGGCGGATGGGAGCCTGGAGGTCAGTGCGACGCTGGGCCGGGGCGACCGTCCGGCGAACCCCTCCCCCGGCGTTCCACAAATCCTGAAGAAGATGGGACTCTACACCTTGATCGCCGTTCCGCGTTCGCAGGGCGAGGTCACCCTTCGGATTATGGATCAGCCCGCAAGCTCAAGCGATAAGAACGGTACGTCCTCGCCACGCTGAAGCCTTGGGTGCCGTAGAAGTCGACCAGCCCGGTCCAGTCGATAATCGTTCGCCGAGCACCTCGACTTCGGAGTTCGACGAGCGCGGCATTGAGAAGATCGATGCCGTAAGATTGACCGCGTAGCGCCTTCGAGACTCCAATAGGACCGAGCGAGCCCCAGGCGGGGCCCAGATCGTTTCGCCAGTTGGCCCCACCGATGGGCAATCGACAGCCATCCTCTTGCAATTGGGCAAAGCCCTGGACTCGTCCGTCGACAAGAAGTCCGAAGACTGTTCTCGGTCCTTCGACATCGACCTTCCGTCCAACATCGTAGCGCCACCGACCGGGAAATTCTCCCGCTAAGAACTGGTCGAGCGATTCGACGTCGCCTTCTCCTAACGTGCGCAGAACGATCTCCGTCGAGGGGCTTTCGCCACGAGGATCGATCTCACGAGCATCGTGTTCGAGATCGAACGAGAGGCCGCCCCGCTCAAAGCCGAAACCCTTGAGAAACCAGCCGAGCCACGGAATGTCGGTCGGCGCGCCGGGGAGGAAGTGGCCGCTGTCCTGCCCTACGACGATTGCGTCGTACCCTTCTTCGCGCAACGTATCGATTGCCGCCGTCACCGGAGCATGGGGGAACTTTGCAGGGGAATCGTCACTCGGGGGTCGATGGGCGAGAAGCGACAGATGGGCGGTTTTTCGATTCGGTCCGTCGTACAGGCCGGCCGCGCTCCGTTTGATCGCGACGAACGTCTCATCCGACCAGTTGGACGCTTCTTCGTGAAGCAGAGGGTGGCCGAGGAGATTGGCCTCGACGAGTGCCGCATCGACGCGGTACTTTGCGGGAACGGAGGCGTTCCAGGCGTCGGCGACGGCCTGGGCACCCCGCTCCCGTAGCGGGGTCACGCCTCCTTCCGGGCGGCGAGCTGACGGAGATGCTCCGCGTAGTGCGAGAGCGCATCGCGGGAGCTCGTGATTCGGAAGATCACGAGGCCATCGTCCTCCGCGAGGAAGTGACGCAGGTCTTCCGCCGACAACAGCCGATCGAAGGCGTCCGGCTCTTCGGGCGTGAGGTAGGCGTCCACGTACGCCCGAAGGGTGGCATAGCGGGAGGCGACCCAATCTCGATCCTGGAGGTAGGCGGCGTCGAGGCGCGAATTAGGGCCGTACTGCGCCGCGTCGCAAAGCGTCTCGACGAACCGCTCGAACCGTTCGTAAAAGGCCACGAGTTCCGCTTGTCGCTCCGCGACCGTCGGTCCGGCGGCGGCGAACCGGCGCCGTTCTCGTGCGTCCGCAAGATCCTTCGCCACGATCCGGGCGCGATTCGCCATCGACGCCCATCGCCATGTCGCGCCGCCCGCGAGCCTTCCTTCCGTTCTGCTTCTCATGCCGCTCCTTCCCTGGATTTCTGAACGTAGTTGATCTTCAGGTCGCGTACCAGTCCCTGGACGCGACGACGGTCCTCATCGTCGAGTTGACCTTCGACGGTTTCCGCGAGCGATGCCGCGACGTTGATCGCGACCTTCGCTTGCGCAAGATCGATGGCTACCGTTCCGACCATTATATCCGGAGTGAGGCCCATCTTTGACCACGCGATCGAAGCCCAGACAT
>CAXUKB010000006.1:5344-13375 GCA_964251345.1 uncultured Fimbriimonas sp.
CGTCCTACCTTTATTTTAGTTCCGCAGCGCCCGGCCCGTGTCGAGGACGTGCCGAAGCCTGGCCTGAGTGAGCGCCTTCGCGCCTAGATCGAGAGACTCTCGACGTTCGAGTTCGAGGCATTCCTCGTAGTCGGCCGTGCGGGCAAGAATCTGCCGGACGCGCTGACCGATGGTCACGTCGTAATCGGTAAGCCCCCCGCGCTGGCGTCGCTCGGCAAGCGCCCGGTCGATTAGGCCCACGAGCGGACCCTCGACGGGCGAGAACGTCGGCAACGGTTGTGCGGCGACAGTCTGGGCAAGGCTCTTGGCGGTCGTCAACAATCGTTCCGGCAAGTATTCGGTCACGTCCGTCGCCCTCAGGAGACCGGCGACCCGTGCTTGGTCGGGATTCGGTGAAACGGTACCCTCGGCGAGAACCACCGCCACCTCGCTGACGCGGCGAGACGAGCCGCCGTGGTGCGCCCGAAGGATGGCCGTGCCCCGCGCGGTGGGAACGAGTCCCACGCGCGCCTCATCGAAGCCTAACGCCGCGTTCGACGAGGCGACGAGTCCCGCGCAGGAGAGCGCGATACCCAGCGCCGGTCCGACGCACCGGCCGCCGACCGCCGCCACGGCGGCTCGCCCTTCCAACGTCTCCGAAAGAGTCTGGAGATTGGCGAGATAGGCATCGAGAGTTAGAGGGTCACCCCGAAGGGCGTCGAGAACGAATTCAAGGTCGAGCCCGGGCCAGTCGCCCTCTTCGGCGGTCAAGACGAAGCGATCGAGCTTCGAGTCGTGGAGCAGACGCATCAACGCGACCACCCGTCCCGGCGAAAGCGGACCTACGGCCAGCGCGACGGCTTGAACGCCGTCTCCGAGATCGCGGATCGCGTAGCCTTCGCCGCGATCGATCAACGACGATCCGTCGAGTCGCAACGCCTCGTCTCGGGGAATCGCGACGTAGCCTTCGCCCGTCCAGGTGGCGCCGTTTTGATAGTAGCGGGCGGCTCCGAGGCTCAGATCGTCCAACATGGCGAAAGGGCCCTTCTCCCACCCGAATCCCCACTCGACCGCGCGGTCGAACTCAAGGACGGACACTCCCATCGATTCTCGGAGGTACTCCGCGTAACGAAGGGCAGTGATGAGGAACTCGCGAAGGTACTCGCCGACCTCGTCTCGGCCGCCCATCGCGGCGCGAAGCCGCTCGGCGGTGGGAAGGTGTCCTCCGGCGAGCAGCCCCGGAAGCGCGGCGTCTTTGGCCTGCCGGTAGGCCATGGTCGTGAGATTCAGCGCGAGGTGCTCGCGGCCTTCTCGCCGGAAGTAACCGCGACCGGCCTTGTCTCCCGACCACCCTCGCGCGAGCAGGCTCGTCAGTGAGTTAGGGAGGGAGAGAAAACGCGCGCCGCGATCGTTGGGGAATTGGGTCCGGAGGTTGCTTGCGATATCCCTTAGCTCATCGAGCCCGATCCGATCGACGGCGCCGAACACGCCCGAGCCGGTCTGCCGAAGGAAACTGCCGGTGATCGTCTCGACATCCTCAACGTCGAGACGGAGCTTCTCCGCGACGTTCACGCCCAGAAGAAGGCACCAAAGGCCGTACCTTGCCGCAATGCCGCTTGAACTGTCCGGCAGCACGATGACTCGGCGCGCGACTCGGTCGCCGAGAAAGCGGCCGAACTCGCGCGCGAGCGCGGCATCGGATCCCGGCCGAACTTCCGCGAGCCGGTGCTCGGCGAGAGGGAGCGCAAAGTAAACGGCAAGAAAGCGGCTGGCAAACGCCTCGTCCATGCCCGACACGAGTTCGGCGACGCTCAGACTTCCGCTGCAGGTGGTGACGACGGCGTCCGCGCGGACCGCCGGCGCAATGCGCTCGTACAGCTCGCGCTTCGTCTCCAGTCGTTCGGGAACCGCTTCGATGATCCAGTCGGCGTCGGCGAGCGCGGAAGTTCCTTCGTCGAAACTCATCGTGCGGATCTCTCCGGCGCGATCCGGAACGTAAAGGCCGGCTCGAACGTGCTCCAGCCCAGACGCCGCGGCCGCGTGCGTCGTGTCCATCAGCGTGACGGAAAAACCGAGGTTCGTCAGGTGGGTGGCGAGAGCCCCGCCGGTGGTTCCGGCACCCAGAATGGCGACGCGACGAACCGTGATCCCGCTCATATGCGCGAGACCTTACCCCTTTTAACGCCGGTCCGCCCGATCCTTCGCGCACCGTCCTCAGGTTCTCGATCCCCGATCTTGGGCCTGCCCGAGGTTTGCCCTGAAGAATTGGGGCGAAACGCCAGAAGTAAAGGAGAGTCCCCGACTCTGCAGCGGCCAAATGGACGATCGACGACGATCCCCGGAAGGGAATCGTCCCCGCATCGTCGAGATCGGCCCTCGACGGTGCTAGACCATGCAAGGATCTAAAGTTCGGCCCATCCGTGCGCTCGTGACCGGCGGCGCCGGCTTTATCGGCTCCAATCTCGTCGGAGAGTTGGTCGCGCGCGGCGCACACGTAACGGTTCTCGACAACCTGCTGTCGGGCTACGCCGAAAATCTCAGACCCTACTCCGGCGTCCGCTTCCTGCGGGGTGACGTTCGCGATCCGCGGGACGTTCAGGAGGCCGTTCGGGGCTGCGATACGGTCTTCCACTTGGCGGCGTGCGTGGGAAATCGACGCTCGATCGACCTGCCGCTGGAGGACGCTTCGACGAACTTTATGGGCACCCTTCAGGTCCTCGAAGCCTGCCGAGCCCACGGCGTTCGGAAGATGGTGTTCTCCTCATCGGCGGGGGTCTATGGCGAGCAACGCACGATCCCGATTCGGGAAGACCACGCGGCGGAGCCGGACTCCCCTTACGGGGCCAGTAAGCTCGGCGCGGAAAAGGCGTGCCTCGCCTTCGGAAAGGTTCACAGCATCGAGACGGTCTGCCTTCGCCTCTTCAACGTCTACGGTCCGGGGCAACGGTTCGACGTCTACGGCAACGCCATTCCGATCTTCGTGTCCCGAATGCTTCGGGGTCAAGAGATCACCGTGTTCGGCGATGGCGAGCAGACGCGCGATTTCGTCCACGTTCGAGACGCGGTTCAGGCGAACCTGCGGGCGGCGGAAGCCAAGCGTGTTTCCGGGGCCTTTAACGTCGGCAGCGGTACCCGTGTCTCGATCAATCGGCTGGTCTCGTTGATCGGGCGATCCGTGGGCGTCGAGCCCCGCGTCGTTTATGCGACCTCTCGACCAGGCGAGGTTCGGGACAGCCTCGCCGATGTGAGCGCGGCCCAGGCGACCTTCGGCTACGACCCTCGCGTGCCTCTGGCCATCGGGCTGGAAGAGTACGTCGCTTGGACGCAGTCGGACCTCTATCCAATGGCGGCCGCGGCCTGAGTCCTCTCTAACTCAAGCTAGCTGTATTCCAGATCCCCCGGATTCTGCCCCTTGAGCGAGCCGAATTCCTTCGTATACGTGTAGGTAACTTCGAGGCCAAAGAAGAAGATCTGCGAGGTGTAATAAATCCAAAGCAGAAGGGCGACCAGCGAACCGGCAGCTCCGTAAGCGGAAAGCCCCGCATATCCGAGGTAAGTCGAAAACGCCAACTTACTAAGCGCAATGCCGACGGCGGCGATCGCGGCGCCGGGCCAGACGTCTCGCCATTGCGTCCGTCCCTTGGGCAGTCCTTTATAGGCGACGCCGAGCCCTCCCGTAAAGAACAGCACCGAAACGACGAAGCTCAGGATCTGCCCGCCCTGAAAGCCCGGGGTTTGCTCCGAAAACCAGCCGAGCCAAGAGTCGAGGGCAAGCCAACCCAGCATGAACGCGCCAAACACGGCGACCGCCAGGAAGGCGAGGACCCGGGTTACGATGAGTTGGCGAATCATCGAGCCCTTTTGTTGGATGTCCCAGATCGCGTTGACCGTCAGTTCGAGTTGAAGAAACAGATTGCTCGCGCTGAAGAAGGTGACGAGAAGGCTGACGAAGGTGGCGATGGTGCCGCTCCCTTTCTTTTCGGTGCCTTGAATGAGCCCCTGTACGAGGTTCTTGGCATCGGCGCTGCCCACGAACTGCTGCACTTGATCGAGGAGGCGCGCCTGAGCGTCGGCCTTCGCAAGAAAGATCGAGGCCACGGTCACCGCGAGCACGAGCACCGGAGCGACGGAAAGGATCGCGTAGAAGCTAAACGCCGCTGCGAGACGCGGCACGTTGTCCTCCGACCAGTTGGCGACGGTCTTGACCAACAGGCTCTTCACCATCTCAAGGCGCGTCATAGGCCGTCCTGCGGACGCACTTTGCGGTGAGAGGGTTCCGCTTGCGCCCCTGGGAACCCCGGAAGAGGGCGCGACGATCCGTACGGTAGCTTTAGCCATGAGCCGCGCTCCCATCCTCGTTCCAACCGACCGCGGCCTCTTCTGTCCGGCAGGCGATTTCTACATCGATCCCTGGCAATCCGTGGAACGGGCGGTGATTACCCACGCTCACAGCGATCACGCGCGCTGGGGAATGGGCCGCTACCTTTCCTCGCGCGAAGGCGCGGGCGTTCTTCGGCGTCGCGTCGGCTGGGACGCCGCGATCGACAGCATCGAATACGGCGAGTCGTTGACGATGGGAGGCGCGCGGTTATCATTGCATCCGGCAGGCCACATTCTCGGATCCGCGCAGATCCGTGTAGAGGTCGACGGCGAGATCGCCGTCGTGTCGGGCGATTACAAGACGGAGCCGGATCCAACCTGCACGCCGTTCGAGCCCGTCCGTTGTCACCTCTTCGTCACGGAGTCGACCTTCGGTCTTCCCATCTACCAATGGCCGAAGGAAGAGACGCTTCGCCGGGAGATCAACGACTGGTGGAAGGCGAACCAACAGGCCGGGCGCGCCTCGATCGTGCTGGGCTACGCCTTGGGTAAGTGTCAGCGCGCGCTCGCCATGCTCGACCCTGACACCGGTCCGATTTTCCTTCATGGCGCCGTGGTCGGATTAACCCAGGACTACCGCGACCAGGGCGTCGAGTTGCCCCCTACGATGAAGGTCTCGGACGTGGAGAAAGGCTACGACTGGTCGCCGGCACTGGTGCTCGCTCCGCCGAGCGCCCACGGCACGCCGTGGGCGCGCAAGTTCGGCGACCAGTCGGCGGCGTTCCTTTCGGGGTGGATGGCGATCCGCGGCGCACGTCGGCGGCGGGCCGTCGACCGCGGATTCGTCATGAGCGACCACGTCGACTGGCCCTCCCTGCTCGGCGCCATCGGCGAAACCGGCGCGGAACGGGTTTGGGTGACCCACGGCTACACGAACGTCGTCGTCCGCTACCTCCAGGAGCAGGGACTCGACGCCGAGGTGTTGCCGACTCACTGGGACGACTCGGATGAGGAGTCGCGGCCGGAAGAAGAGGAGGCATCGGAGTGAAGGCCTTCGCGGCACTGTACGCCGAACTCGACGAGACGACCAAAACGAGCGGGAAGGTCGCGGCCATGGCCCGCTACTTCTCCGTCGCGCCGCCGGACGACGCGGCGTGGGCGGTCCACTTCCTCACTGGTCGCCGCCCGAAGCGTCTCGTCTCGTCACCGAAGATGCACGGATGGGCGGCCGAGATCGCTGGGCTGCCGATGTGGCTTTTCGGCGAGTGCTACGACGCCGTCGGCGACCTCGCCGAGACCATCGCCGCCGTGCTTCCCGAAGGGCACGGCTCGGACCTTGGTCTCACCTACTGGGTCATCGACCGCTTGCTGCCCCTTGGCGGGTTGGAGGAGGCCGAGCAGAAGGCGGCGCTCCTCTCCTGCTGGGCGGACCTGACCCGTCCCGAGATTTTCGTCTGGAACAAGCTCATTACGGGATCGTTCCGCGTCGGCGTTTCACAGGAGTTGGTGACCCGCGCCCTTAGCGAAGCAAGCGGGGTAGCGGGGCCGACGATCGCTCACCGGCTCATGGGCGATTGGAAGCCCACGCCGGAGTTCTACCGCGGCCTCTTTGCAGAGGAGACGCCGGAAACCGACCTCAGCCGCCCTTATCCTTTCTGCCTGGCGCACCCGCTGGAGAACGGTCCCGAGGGATTGGGCGAACCAGACGAATGGCACGTCGAATGGAAATGGGACGGCATTCGGGCTCAACTCATCCGGCGGGAAGGAAAGTCGTTCGTCTGGTCGCGTGGCGAGGAGCTGATTACCGACCGTTTCCCCGAGATCCTCGGCATTTGCGAGGCGCTCCCGAACGGCACCGTTCTCGACGGCGAAATCCTCGCTTGGGCCGACGGGAAGCCGCTTAAGTTTATGGAGCTTCAGAAGCGGATTGGGCGCAAGATTCTCTCCAAGAAAATTCTGCAAGAGGTCCCCGCGGTGCTCGTCGCCTTCGACCTTCTGGAACTCGAAGGCCAAGATCTGAGGGGCCGGCCGCTTCGGGAGCGTCGAGCCCTGCTTGAGTCGCTTGTGGAAAAGGTGAACCGAGTCGAGGCCGGTGGCTTCGGCGATCTCCTTGGGCTGCCCAAAAAGCGCGATGCGCTTACCGCCGTGGACACCCGTTTAGCGTGGGAAGCGGAGGGTGAGGCGGGCGTCGTGCTTGCCGAGTCCCGTCTGCTCATCGCTTCTCGGCTCCCGGTTCGGTCGTGGGAGGCGCTGGCGGCCCAGCGGGAGGAGGCGCGCGCCCTCAACGTCGAGGGCTTTATGATTAAACGTCTCGACTCGCCGTACCAGGTGGGTCGGCGCAAGGGCCATTGGTGGAAGTGGAAGGTGGACCCGCTGACCGTCGACGCGGTGCTCGTGTACGCACAGCGGGGAAGTGGCAAGCGTGCGTCCCTCTATTCCGATTACACCTTCGCGGTCTGGGACGACGAGGGCAAACTCGTCCCGTTCGCCAAGGCGTACAGCGGCCTGACCGACGTCGAGTTGGCGAAGGTCGATCGGTGGGTGCGCGCGCACACCAAGGAGAAGTTTGGCCCGGTCCGAACCGTCGAGCCGGAGCTCGTGATGGAGCTCGCCTTCGAGGGAATTCAACTCTCGTCGCGCCACAAGTCGGGTATCGCCGTCCGCTTCCCGCGGATCCTTCGCTGGCGTCACGACAAGAAGCCCGCCGATGCGGACAGCCTCGCCAGCGTCAAAGAACTACTGAACGCCGCTTAGTCCGTCGTCAACCTTCATATGACTCTGTAGCCGCCGACCTTCTCGTAGCATCGGCACGAGAGCATCCGACGCTACGGCGCTTGGAAGATGGTTGTTGACGACTCATGCGTCGACCACATGGCGCGACCGAACGTCGAGGCTCAGAGTTCGCCGGGGCGCATCCCGGGGATCAACTCCACGACGATTGAGCCGCCCGGAACGTCGATCGATTTGACGAACCGCTCGACCAAAGGGATCATGATCTCGCCTACGACGAGGATCTCATGCGCGGGGTTGGGAAGCACCTCATCGACGTTGCCGAGCGCTTCCCCGTCCGCCATTCGGACGCTGAGGCCGACGAGGTCGGACGATAGGAACTCGCCGCGTCCCATCTGCGGCCGCTCCGGAGCCTCGATGAGCTTGAACTGCAACGCCTCGGCGGCGTCGATTGTGTCGACGCCCTTGAGCTTGAGGAGGGGCCGACCCTTATGAATCGAAGACGACTCGACTTCGACGTCCTTGCCATCGATCCGGAGCGGGGCGCCTTTCCGAAACCGCTCGGCGGCAAAGTCGGTGAGGGGCTGAACCTTGATCTGCCCCCGAAGCCCGAACGCGCCGGCGACCTGGCCGACGCGGACGAAGCGTGCTTCGGCCAATCTACTCGGTGACGACCTTGACGTACGCCTTTTCGCGCGACTTGGACGCGACGGCGCTGACGACGCAACGAATGTTGGAGATAACCTGGCCTCGCTTGCCGATCACCTTGCCCACGTCCTCCGGATCGACGCGGACGTAAAACGTGCGTGCGCCCGCTTCGGTCTCCTCCTCGATTTCGAGCGCCTCCGGACGCTCCAAGACCGCGCGAACCAGGGTCTCGACGAGAGGCCGGTAGTCCATCGTCAGGCTTCCTCGGTGCTCGCGTCGACCGCGGTCGGAACGGAGACGGCCGCGGTTCGCTTGTCGAGGAAGCTGTACGCCCTCTTCTGGCTCGGCCGCTGC
>CAXUKB010000006.1:13385-28113 GCA_964251345.1 uncultured Fimbriimonas sp.
CCGGTCTTGTTCAGCAGGCGGGCCGCCGTCTCGCTCGGCTGGGCGCCGTTCATAAGCCAGTGAAGCGCACGCTCCTCGTTGATCTCAAGGTGCTTGGGCTGTCGGGTCGGGTCGTAGGTGCCCAACGTCTCGACGAAAGCCCCGTTGCGACCGGCGCTGCTCTCAGCGACGACGACGCGGTAGAAAGGGCGGGCCTTCGTGCCGATTCTCCGGAGTCGAATCTTAACCATCTGCGGGCTAGGGTACCTCCTCGGATCGACGGTCCGCAACCTGAGGAGGCCACGGACTAGGGCGTCTTCCGCGCCAGCAGACCGCGATCGGCCATCCAGTCGGCCATGCGCTGCGGCCAATCCTTTACCGCCGCGAGCTTGGATCGGCCGCCCATATTGAATCCGTGGCCGCCCCCCTGAAGAATGTGAACTTCCAAGGGCACCTTCGCGGCCCGGTACTCCGGCACCATCGCCTCGATAACCTTACTGTGGAACTCGTCGTCGTAGGACACGAGCATGAACGCGGGCGGCGCGTCGGACGGAACGAGCACGGGGTAGCCGATCGGCCCCGGGTAGATCGACATAAAGAAGTCGGCGCGGGCGTTCAGCCGGTCGACGGGGTCCTTCGCCGCCGGATCGCCGGGAAGATCGCCGTAGGCGACGAACGCGCCGGTCTCGCCGCCCGCCGAGAAGCCGAGAACCCCGACTCGCTTCGGATCGATGCCCCACTCGCCCGCCCGAGATCGGACGAGACGAACCGCCCGTTCCATGTCTTGCCGCGCGTGGATCTCGATCTTGTACGGCGAACCCGCCTCGCGGGCGAGGCGGTGCTTCAGCACGAAGCAGGCGACCCCAAGCTGATTGAGATACTTTGCGGGCTCCACGCCTTCCGCGTCGAACACGAGGAGACTGTGGCCGCCGCCCGGCACGATAATCACCGCCGTGCCGTTGGCGATCTCCTTCGGCGGCAGGAACGTGGTGATCGAAGGGTTGTTGATGTTCCGGACGTAATAGTCCTTCTTGATCTCCGGCTCGTCGCGTCGACTCTCGAAACCGGGCGCCCCATCTTTCCAGAGCGAGATCTGCGACGGAGCGGTTTGGGCGAACGCGGCGAGAGCGAGAAGGGGCGTCATTGCGTTCCGAATTGTACTTGGTGGCGTCTTTCCGTCAAGGGCGGAACGGGTTCGTCGACTCGTCCTTCAACAGCGTCACGTAGCGCCGCCGCAACGGGGAATCGGGTCCCGCCATCAGGGTATGCCCCAGCACCACGCTCTTGATGAGCCGTAGGAAGCGCAACCCGCGAACGTTCGTCAGATCGTCGTCATCGTCGTCGAGACTGGCGTACACTTGGTAAGTCTCGGACAAACTTCGATTCCCCTTGCGCGGAAGCCGGGCCTTGAGGGTTTCGATGGCGGCGCGCTGGGCCGGGCTCGCCCACCCGAGAACGGTGGCGTACGGGGTGGAAAACGTCTTCTCGTCGGGAGTCTTGACGACGTCGCGCAGAAACTCGTCGGAGGTGCAGGTGGGGGTGTCGATGGAGTCGTCGTTGACCATCGACCAACAAAACGCCTCGTTCATGCCGACCCGTCCGTCGTGATCGTAGTCGGCACTTTGCACCGATCGCCCCATGCGGTCGCGACCGGTGAGCGCGGCAACGAAATAACCGGTGAAATCGTGGTAGTCGGCCTCGTCGATGCTCGGCGTGCATCCCGCCGCCGGACGCACTTCGAGGCTCGCGAAAAACCCGCAGAAGCGATTCGCGATCGGCGGCTTGGCCGGATTTCCGTCCTGGAAGATGAGCTTCGCAAAACCGCCCGCATGACACTGAACCATCAGCAAGGTGACCGGCGTGGCCTTGGGGTAGGCCGTCAATAGCCGGGCGAGTTCCGGCACCGCAAGGCGATTTTCTCGCCAGAGATCGAACTGGCTCGTGTTGGGCTCGATGTCTTCCGCAAGGCTTCCGTGGCCCGTAAAATAGAGGAACACGGGCGACGCGCCGCGACCGAGGGCGCCGATCTCGCGGTTCACCGTCGGCGCGAGGGCCGGACCGTCGAGGCGGGGAAGTTGGGGCGCTCGGTAGCGGTCGTCGTCGCTGCCCTTGGGCGTGTAGCGAACGGTCGAGCGGTTGGCCTCCCCGTCGGCGAAAAGCACCCGGTAGGGCGAGCCTTTGTCGAGAACGCGTGCGACGTACCGGACGTTGCTCTCGATCGCCGCCTGGTTATATTCCCGGCTCGGCCCCCCGCCGACGATGAGGACGCGGGGCGGCGTGGCCGCCAGCAACAGGGGGACGAGAAGCATGACGGGTCTACGTGCCGACTGAAGCATGGGTGGCGACGAAAACCGCGGGGCGAGAGGAATCTTTCTCGCGTACGGCCGCCTTCTCTTTCACCCACCTCCGCTCGCGTTCGGTCACTCTCGGAATCTCGGACGCTCCGAGCGGCAGGAAGAGGGGGCGGGTCTGTCACAATCCTCCTTTAGAATGCCCGAAACCGTTCTCGTCCTTGGCTCCGGCCCCATTCGCATCGGCCAGGGAATCGAGTTCGACTACTCGTGCGTCCACTGCGTCTGGTCCCTGCGGGCGATGGGCTACCGCGCCATCATCGTCAACAACAACCCCGAGACGGTCAGCACCGACTTCGACACGGGTGACGGCCTCTACTTCGAGCCGGTCACGCTTGAGGACGTGAAGGACGTGATCGCCCACGAACGACCGATCGGCGTCGTGTGCCAATTCGGCGGCCAGACCGCGATCAACTTGGCCGAAGGGCTGCAAGCGTCGGGCATTCAGGTCTTGGGAACCTCGCCGGAAGCGATCGCCCAGGCCGAGGACCGAGCGCAGTTCGACGCGCTGCTGGAAAGACTCGGCATCCCGCGGCCGCGGGGCCGTGCCGTTCGCTCCCTCGAAGCGGCGCGCGAGGTCGCGGAGGAGGTCGGATACCCGGTGCTCGTGCGGCCCAGCTTCGTCCTGGGCGGCCGGGCGATGGAGATCGTGTTCTCGGAACCGCAGCTCGCGGGCTTCTACAAGGAGGCGGAGGACGCGAATCCCGGCCAGCCCGTGCTCGTGGACAAATATCTCCTCGGCAAGGAAGCGGAGGTCGACGTGATCTCCGATGGCGAATCCACCTTCGTGCCCGGGATCATGGAGCACATCGAGCGCGCGGGCGTCCACTCCGGCGACTCGATGGCGGTCTATCCGCCGATCACGCTCTCGCCCGAGGTGCAGGCCGAGATGGTGCGCAATGCCTGCGACATCGCCCGGGCGCTCGGGGTCAAGGGATTGATGAACATCCAGTTCGTCATCGCGGACGGACGGCCCTACGTGCTCGAGGTCAATCCGCGGGCCAGCCGCACCGTGCCCTATCTCTCGAAGGTGACGGGCATCCCGATGGTGGACCTCGCCACTCGCTGCATGATGGGGCAGAAGATCACCGACCTGGGCTACACGAGCGGACTCTGGACCCTCGCCCCGTCGGGCAACTACGTGCAGCCCGAGGAGGGCCTGACCGCCGTCGTGCCGAACGGCCTGAAGATGTTCGCCATCAAGGCCCCCGTGTTCTCCTTCCAGAAGCTCGGCAAGGTCGAGCCTTCGCTCGGCCCGGAGATGAAGTCCACGGGCGAGATCCTGGGCATCGACCGGACCTTCGCGGGCGCGCTCTACAAGGCGATGGTCGCCAGCGGCATCGTGTTCAAGGGCGAAGGCGACGTGCTCATCACCGTCAAGGAGGGCGATAAGGATTCTGCCGTCCGGATCGGCCGTGCGCTTCACGAGCGGGGCCGAACCCTCGCCGCGACGCCGGGCACGGCGGCGGCTCTTCGCGACGCGGGGTTGCCGTGCCACGAGGTGCAGAAGATTCAGTTCGGGTCGCCGAACATCCTCGATCACATCATGCAAGGCCGGGTGAGCCTCATGATCAACACGCCGAGCCTCACCGAGACGAGCGAGAGCGAGGCGGCGCGCATTCGGCGCGCCTGTATCGAGACGGGCGTCCCGTGCGTCACCAGCATCGACACCGCCGAGGCCCTGATCCAGGCGCTCGACGTGTTCGACTACCCGACCAAGGCGGAGTGCTTGCGACTCGAAGAGTACTTTCAGGCTTGACGCGCCGAAGGGCGGCTCGGCCCCGGGCGCGGGCCGCCTCGAAGGCCTTCGCGAGATCGTCGGGCAGCGCGTCGACGACGGGGCCGCCCGGAGGCGACAGCGTCTCGAAAAACCGATAGGCAAGGCTCGCGTCGGGAGCGTAGGCGACGGTCAACGTGGTGCTCCGGCGCTCGGTCAGCCGAAAGCGGTCGGGTTCGACGCTTTTGCCGGCGGCGTCGCTCCGCCCCCATTCGCCGCCCAGAATCGAAACCGGATAAAGCGTTCTCCAAACCGGTTCGCCCGCGGCGGCGTTCCAGGCGAAAGCGGCCGTCGAGGTCCGGCTCTGAAGGGTAAGGACCGCCTCCGAGACGCCCCGCGGAAATCGTTCCGTAGGCTCGATTCCATCCACCCCTTCCAATCGTTCGGGGTCGGCGTTTCGAAAAAGGGCGGTTTGCAGGTACTGCCGCGCCGAGGAGGGCAACGCGGAGAGAAGAACCGAGTGTCCGGCGCGCAGATCCGCCCTTGCGCCGCCTCCAAGCGCGGCCCAAAGACGAAGGTCGTCTGCTTCACCGCAGTTCGCTTGGGAGTTCGTCAGAATCGCGACAACCGCGGCCGTCCAGTCGTCGGCTTCGGCCGGGAGCGAGGCGGTCCATTCGGACGCTTGATCCAAGGTGAGACCGCCTTCGGCGACGGCCCTTCGGATGTGGTCGCGCGCGACGGACCGGGCGACTCGGGGATGCCGGACGGGCGGATCGAAGACGATCCAGCCCTCTTCCCGCCGCCACATCGGCGCGCGAAGATCGAGGTAGTTCACCGGCAGAGAGTCGCCATCGAGTTCCGGGCCGGGTGTCGTCATGTCGTCCGTCGCCGTTCCGACGAGCGCCTCGTCGTTCCTCTGCGCGCAGGCGAGAACCGCCGCCCCCGTGCCCCATCGAAGGGGTTCGTACCGCACGGGATCTTGCAGCTTTGCCGACCACTCGGCAAACTGCGCATCGCGTACGACATGCGAGTCCTCGTCGCTCGTCAGGAGCGCCGCGTGGTCGACGATGTCCTTTTCCAACGGCATCCTCTTTGCCGGGCCTGCGGTCGAAGGTTCGTCCGGAGCGCCGTCGATGTCGATCGATTCGGATTCGATGCCCTCCCCGTGATCGTCGATCGATTGGAACTCGACCTGGATCTCGCCTTCGGCGTCCTGATCCCGCCGGGTGACGACGAATCGATGCCGGAACGGAACCTTGCCGTCGAGATAGGCGGGCGCTTCCCGACGGTACTGCGCCAAAGCGGCGAAGACGGTCGCGGGCATGGGCCGCTGCATGGGCGTCGGATGGTCGCCGTACACGACACGCGCTCCGGGCGAAAGCTGCTCGTAATCCCGCGCGGGCAAGGCCAACGCGGCGGTTGCCGCGACTCGCCACGACGGAGTCTCATGCGTTAGATCGTCGCCGGAAGGAGGCTCCGCATCCATGCTTCCTTTCATCCAGTCTTCGACTTTCTTGCTCCACGCCTCGTGCCGAATCCCATAGGCCTTGGCGTCGGCGGACGTAAAGTGCGGTGGCAGCTTCTTCAGTTCGACGCGCAGCCGATCCAATCCCGCCACGATGCGCGCTTGCCGGGCCGCTTCGTTGCGTTGGCTTCGGAGACGCGCGGCGGCAGGGTCGGGCACAAGAAGACGCTCGCTTCCGTGGTCCGTCCACTGGGCATCGAACAGCTTCTCCACGACTCGTTTCACCCTCTCGGGTGGCGCATCGACCAGGCGCACGAAAAGAACTTCATCCCCCAGAGCCTTCGCACACGTCCAGCGTTCGCCCGTCGCGGCGGACAGGCGTTCGAGGGCCTGGGGCAACGGCATGGGCGCGAACGTGGCGGTGATAAAGCCGGTCAAGGCAACGGCGAGCACGCCTTAACTCTACAACAGACGCAGAAACGGCTCCGGGTCTCGTAGAGGGGTCGTGCATCACGAAGGACTCATCACCCTCTCCGGCCGGCGCGTGCTCGTCAGCGGCGGAACGGCGGGGATCGGGCTCGCCACGGTTAAGCGTCTTCTCGATCTCGGGGCGCGGGTCTTTACGTTCTCGCACACGGAAGACAAGGTCTCGGCCGCCCGTGCGGAGGCGCCCGGAGCGTCTTACGGCGTTGGCGATCAAGGCGATGCCGACGACATGCGCCGGGTCGTCAACGAAGCGGAGACGGCGCTCGGCGGCCTCGATGCGCTTGTCGTCAACGCGGGGATCGGGGCCTCATCGGTGATGCAAATGGCGTACCCCGAATGGCATCAGGCGGTCCACACGAATTTGGTGGGTCCCATGCACCTCGCGCAGCTCGCGTCTCCCCGCATTCAGGCGGCGGGCGGCGGACACATGGTTTTTATCGGGTCGCTGAGCGCAAAGACGCGCTCGGAAGGCGGCGACGTCTACGTCGCCACAAAGTCGGGCCTTCGGGGGTTCGTCGACTCCTTCGGCCGGGGCGTTTCGGAAAGGGGAATCTCCGCCTGTCTTATCGAACCGGGTCTCGTCTGGACCGAGATGTCGAAGGAAGGCCATCCCGATGCCGAACCGGAGGTCGCCGCGTCGAAAATGCTCCTCTCGGAGGACATCGCCCACGCGATCGTGTACGTTCTCGCGCAGCCTTCCCGGGTCGCCATCCCGATCGTCCAGGTTCGCCCAAGAATGCAGATCATCTAAAGAGACGGATGGAGCGGAGGGCCTGCGGGTACTCTTCCGACCGATGCGCTCCGCCCTCCGCCTCGCCCTCTTCGCCGCCGTTGCCGCGTCGGTCGTCGGCTGCCGATTCAAGGGCTACGAGGGCTTTGTCAATGCGAGCTCCACCAAGCCGGAGTCCTACGACTACACGAGCGGCGCCAACAACACGCTCCACGATCGGTACGGCGATAATGGCATCGCCGCGGCGACGGGCGGCCTCGACGCGAAAACGCGCTACGGTCAGGGGGCGAACCCGAACGGCACCCCGCTTCCCGGCTACGACCAGCCCCAGAAAGGATCGGGCCAAGAGCGAAACGAGTACCCCAACGTCGCTTCCGCCGGCCATGCGCAGACGAACGCGCCGTCGTTCCAGCCCTCGCCGAGCGACGTCGGCGGATCCCACTAGCGCATCCGGTTGAACCTTCCGTAAGATCCGAGGCACGGATGCTCATGCGAGCACTCCCTTGGGTCTTCTTTTCCGTCGTTCTCGTCGGCTGTGGGGCCGGCGCATCCTCAAGCCAGAGCGATCGAGCCGATTTCGCGGCGAAGGCGGCGGTCGGCGGGATGACGGTGGCCGCTCCCGCCGTCGAAGGGCGTCAGGCGAAACTTGCCTCGAACGAGACTCCCGCCGTGCCCCGCTTGGTCGTCCGCGACGCGGATCTCACCCTGAGGGTCAAGGGCGTCGAATCGGCCGAGCGCCGGGTGGCGCAGGTCGCCCGGAGCGTGGGTGGCGACATCGAGGCTTCGCAGGGGTCCGACCTTGCCGGTCCGAGCCCAAGCATGAGCGTCACCCTGCGGGTCCCCGAGGGGCGCTTCGACGATGCTCTGGCAAGCCTGGAGGGGCTGGGAACGCGCCTTGGCAAAACGATCTCCACCGAAGACGTCACCGCGCAGGCGGTCGACCTCGACGCAAGGACGAAGAGTCTCAGGGTGCAGGAAGAGGCTTATCGCGCGATCTTGGCCAACGCGCGACGGATCTCCGACGTGCTGGAGATTCAGGAGCGGCTCACCGGCGTCCGGACCGAGATCGAGAGGATCGTGGCCCAACGCCGCACTCTCGGCGACCAAGCGGCCCGCAGTAAGATCGTCGTGACCCTACAGCAAGCGCTCACGCCCGCCGCCGCCGCGCCCGATCCGGACTGGGTCGCCCAGACCTGGGGTGACGCCACCGGCGCCCTTCGAGGCGTCGGAAGGGGCATCGCGTCTCTCGGACTTTGGCTTCTCGCCTTGCTTCCCGTCTGGCTGCCCCTGACCCTGGTGGGCACTTGGACCTGGCGTCGGACCCGCCCCCGCAACCCCGTCGTGGCCACCGGTGACCGATAAGCCTATAATGGAGGCGCGAGATGCCCACGATCCGCGACCTTTACCGGAAGATCCGACGGCCCTACCGCGTTCGGTGGGCCGACCTCGGTCCCCCCAGGCTCGATTCGGGCAACGCCCCGACGCTCAACAAGTCGTTCCATCGCTACGGCTCCCTCGTGGACCGGGTCACAAGGATCTTTTTCGCGATGGATCCCGACACCGTCGACCGCGTGCTTCAGGCGTACCGCGAGCGTTACGGCGATGGCGCCTACGCCTACGCGAAGCGCACGATCGGCGCGTGGAAGCAGGGGCAGGTCAAGCAGGTCGGCCAGACCGTCATGCGCCTCCTTGAGGTCGTACCGCACTTCGTCGACCTCGACACGAAATTCGAGCTCGCGCGCATCGTCCGAGAAGAGACGCTCCGGCGTCTGCGGCAGTCCCGGATCGAGTTCACCGTCCCTGCGGATGGCTCGCTGAGCGAGCCGATGACCCAGCTCAAGGAGATCATCGACGCCCAGCTCGCCATCGAACTCCCGCCCGGCGTGCTCGAGGAGCAGACGTGGCTTTCTCGCGAAGACGCCGCGCTTTTTCAGCGGATGATCCGCGACACCGAGCGCGTTCTTCTCGCGGCGTGGTACGCCGACTTCTTTGCCCGCATCCGATTGCTGCAGCGGATGCGTATGGAAGGTGAGTCCCGCGCGAAGATCGTCGCGTATTTCGAACTCCCGACCGCCCGACTCGCGTTACACATCGTAGGCCCGCGCCAGCGCCGCACCATGAGCCAAGAGAACCTGTCCTCCGACGACTCCGCCTTCCTCGCCCGTTACTCGGATATGGAGCTTGAAAGCCGCTTTAAGAGCGGCGAAGTGAGCTATCCCGAATACGTGCTTCGGAACATGGATCAGTTCTTTAGCAAGGACGAGCAATCGGAGCTGCACAAGATCGCCGCGATGCACGGCCTGGAACTCGAGCGCCTTCTCATGGAAATTCAAATCAAGTCGCGCACCTCGGAGGCCGACCTCCAGAAGCTGCTTGGCACGATCAAAACGCTCCAGGAGAAGAACATTGCCGCCGACGTCGTCTCCCGCCACGAGACGCCCAGCGGCCACATCGAGATCTCCGCGCGCTCCCGCCGCTTCTTGGGATGCCTGCCGCTCGGCGGCGCGGTGTTGCTCGTCGCCACTCTGATCGCGCTTCTCCTCTAAATCATGGCGAGCGTTGCCCGCTGGAAACCGTCTGCCGCGTGGCCGATCTTGCGACCGCGAGGGGGTTGGATGGCGGACCGAGAAGTCGCCCAGAGGCTCCGGCTCAGTCTTCCGATGGTGGCGCTCGGCGTTCTAGGATTGGAATGCGTCGTTCACCAGGGTTGGGCCGGAGGGGGTGCTCCGTTCCTCATCGGCTTTGCCTGTGTCGGGGGACTCTGGGCGGAAGCGATCGCACGACGGCCCGATCGTCTTCTGCGCCGGCTCGCTCAGAAGATGGAGAGAAAAGTGGAGCTCCATCTCGTCACGCTGAAGCTGTTTCGAGAAGGCATCGAGTATGGCGGCGATGTTGGCTACGTGCGCTTCGACCGCGGCCTTCTTCGATACGGTGGGCTCGGCACAAGGTTCAGCCTTAAGCCCGCGGACGCGACGCTTCTTCCGGACGCATTCGAGGAGGGACTGGGCGTGCCGGCGTCCGGCAGTCTCGATCGAGAAGAGGCTTGGGCCTTCGATCTCACCGCTCACCCTGAGATACGGGTCGAACTTGTGCCCATTCCGGTGCCTGACCGGCCCTCGTCCGCCAAGCCTCTCTTTCGGTGGCTTGTCGATGCGCCGGCGGCAACGGGCGAGTCGATCCTTCCCCCTCTCGATCGGCACCCCGGTTACCGAAAGGTTCGGGAGATCCGGCTTCGCAAAGGGTGACTACGTTCTTCCGGATGGAGTGGCTTTCCTCGTCTCCGTTCGAATTGGAAGGCTCGGCAGGGGGGCTACCCAAGCCCTTTTTTCGAAGGCCCGGTGACGCGGTGAATGAGGAGCGTCAGCGCGACGAGACGATCGCCTTCGACGTCGGATGGGCTCACCGAAGCGGTGAATCGTTGCGCTAGTTCTCTGACTTCGCGGAAGAACTCGGCCTCCGTCTCCGCGGAGACGTCGAAGACGAGGTTGTAACCCACCTGATCGAAGTCCTTATTCTCGCGTTCGTGCCAAACGTTTTCGTAGACTTCGACCGCGTTTCTCAGGAGCCCGGAAAGAGGAGGGGCCGAGCCGTCCTCGACGACGGGAATTTGGTAGGTCGAGGCGGCGCGGCGGTAAAGCTTCTCCGTGAGATGGCCCTTCTGCCGGGTGCCCGCGCTCTCCAGAAGTCCGGCGTCGAAGAGGCGCTTCGTGTGGTAGTAGAGCGCCCCCGAGGCGGTGTTCAACTCTTTCGCCAACTCCTCGTTCGTCATCGGCCCGCGGCCCAGCGTTCGGAGGATCGCCAGCCGCAGCGGATGAGCCACCGCCTTCCACCGCTTAGGGTCCTTGAGAACGACCTCGTCATCCCGCACCGCCCTAGCCTACCTTCGGAAGTTGTGTTACCATAATTTTCTATGGTTACAGAGAAACCAATGGCGATCCGGCTCGGAGCCGCCCTCTTTTGCCTCGCTCTCGCCTCGGTCGGAATGGGACGCCAGAAGCAGACTCCAACGAATCAAACGAAGGGCACCCATCAGGTTGCGGGCGCTTACGTAACATTCGGCGAGACCTACACCCTCAAGAACGGGATCAACTTCTCCATTCTGAAGGCCGCTTACTCGATGGAGCCCTTCCCGAGCTACTCGGGGCTTCAGAACACGCCGAAGGAAAAGCTCGTCGTCCTCGACGTCGCGGTCAAGAACTACCGAACGAGCGACCTCGATTTCGGCGGCGCGGGGGGCGACTTCATCACGCTTTACGACTCGACCGGAGCGAAGTACAACGGCGAGGCTCAACTCAAAAGCCACGGCGACAAGTCGACCTACCTCACCCTGAAGCCCGGGCAAGGCGTCGGGCAGCCCGCGCTCAAAGATCCCTACCGCGTGGCCTTCGTGGTGCCTCTGGACGCCGAGATCACGAAGATCATGATCAATCAGCCTCGACTCGGAAAATCCGAGCAGGTCCTTCGCTACGTCATCGCGGGCGCGGAAGGAGAGGCGGACCCGGCGAACGTCGTCGCGCCGTTGCCGCCAGATGTTCGCGATCCCTCGAACAAGGCGGGAGCCGTCGCGCTCAAGGTCGGGAACGCGAAGATCGGAGGGACGTATCCGGCGGGCGGCTACACCTATCAAATTCAGAAAGTCGAATCGGTGACGACGCCCTTGAGCGAGAAGTACACGCCGGTGGAAGGGAAGCGTTACGTGATGGTGACCCTGAAGATTCAGAACGTCGACCTCAAGGAAGGTTCCTATTTCTACGGGTTGCCGCGCGACGCCACGGTTAAAGACGCCGACGGCGATGCCTACCCGTTGTTCGAAGCGCTGAAAGCGTCCGCCGCGGAGCCGCCCTCCTCGGGGCCGGTCGCCGCCGGCGACGCGAAGACGATTCGACTCCTCTTCGAGGTCCCGACGAGCGCCAAGCTCGATTGCCTTACCCTGGCGGGCTCGTACTATCCTTGGAAGCTGGATCTGACGGGTCAGTAAGGACGAAATCCGCGGATCCGGCTTCGTCCAGCCGATCCGCGATGGCGGCGGCGACGAGAGTGGGATCGACCGCCACTTGGAGCTCCTCGGCCTGGCGGTCGATCCGGTCTCTGAGGTTAGGAAGGTCGCGACGCATCTCTTCGAGGCGCTCGATGATCTTCGCAGCCTTCTGATAGATCAGAAGGCTGACCTGAAGGTCGAGGTGCGCGTTACGCTCGGAAATCCTGCCTTGCCGGCTTTGGGTGATGACGACGACCGAGGTCATCAGCAGCGCGAGGACGCCAACCGCGAGCTGCATCCAGTCGAACGGCGGCTTGTCCCAGGGTTGTCGTCCTTCGACCATGAGACCGACGTTCGCCCCGATCCAAAGCGAAAGTGCGACGACGACGCCGTAGAGGAACGCCGGGACGGTCAGCACCCGCAGCATCCGCTCGACGGCGCGCTGGTGACGCGTAAGGGTGCGCGTCTCCTCCATCATCAGGGCGGCGATCGCATCGACGTTCTGCTCAATCCCCTTACTCGCGGCGGTCTGTTCCGGGGTGCCTTGCGCTTCGCTCATGCTCCATCTTCGCCCAAACGAGGCGTGACACGCGGGCCGGTTTCCCGGTCGGAATCGAAAACCGTGGGAGACTGCCCGATCCCTCGGCTATTCTGTGGAGGATGGCGGGCGTGGCGCGGTGGGAGCCCTCGGGTGCGGACGCGAAACGGTGGGGATGGCTGGCAAGGATTCGGCCGCTCGACTGGATCCTCTACGTCCTAATCGGCGGTCCGATGTTCGTCGTGTACTTGCTGACGACGGTGACGCGGCGCCGGACGAAAGGCCGAGAGATCGTCCGGTCGTTGGGGACGTTTTCCGCCTATCGGCCGCTGATGAAGGGTGAGATTCATCCCCGCGCGGGCCGCCGCCTTCGCGCTCGTTTGCGAGAGGTCTCTCCTCAGACCGCCCACCCGGTACGCCTCGTCCTCTTCCGCGATGGGGTCGCCTACGGCAAGGACGAGGGCATCGTGTCTTTCGAGAACGGAAGGCTTGGATTCGAAGGGGATGCCACCGCCTTCTCGCTTCGACCCGACGATGTGTCGGTACTCCCCGATGCCTTCACCGAGACGTCGTCGATCGACTCCTACGATTCCGAGTTTCGCTACGGCAGCCTTGCGACCCGCCGGGCCTGGAGCTTCGACCTTGCCACCGAACCCCGCGTGCGGGTCCATTTCTACGCGTTGCCTGTGCGGGGATACGAGTCGGTCTATCCATCGCTGTACCGATGGCTTTTCGATCCGCCGAAGGCAACGGGGGAGGCGATCTTTCCCCCCTTCGAGACTCGCCCTCCCGGCCGCTCTTCGGAAAGCCTCGGGGCTCGAAAGAACCCTTAGGCTCCTTTCGTCAACGACCCAAAGAGAGCTCGGCTATCCTAAGTCATGGCACAGATCGCCCGCTGGGAGACGTCAGAACCCGCGGCTCCGGTGCGACGAGCCTGGGCCGCGATCGTTTCGATTTTTCCTGGCATGGTCTTTACGATCGTCCTCTTCGTCTTCTTTGGGTCCGCCTTTGCGGAGGTCTCGGTTCGCCACGGACGACCCGCTTGGATCGGCGCCGTGGCGAGCTTTTTCATGACCTTTTTCTTTCTCGGCATCGTGCGGGTGGCCGAGGGTGCTCGGGGGTCGCGCCGCCTTCGCCGAGCGCTTCGAGGCGTACCGCCGAAGCGTGCCTGCCCGGCTCGGCTGACTCTCTACCGAGACGAGCGGCCGTACGGAGAGGATGAGGGCATTGTGTGGTTCGAGGGTGGCGCGCTGCGCTTCGACGGGCTGATCACCGCGTTTCGTCTCGTTCCGGACGACGCTTCGTTGCTTCCCGACGCCTTCTCGGAGCGGCTCGAGACCGGGCTGAGTGGACCCGATCTACGCTACGGAAGCCTTCTCGCCCGAGCCGCGTGGGGCTTCGACCTCGTCGCGGAGCCGGGGGTCCGGCTCCTTTTCCGTCCCGTCGCGGAGCCCGGATACGGGTCGATCCACGACACGCTCTACCGGTGGCTCTTCACGCCACCCCATGCGACGGGAGAGACGATTCTGCCTCCCCTGGAATCCCGTCCGGGGTACCGCGCCCGAAAAGGTCTTTTATGGCCGCGACGGTCGCCATAATCCCTAGCGAAGTTTCCTATGGACGCGAGACGATGAAGAACGAGGACACACAAGAGCCGTCCGCCCCCGACCTGATCGACGGGCGAATCGTGGAACTGGGGGACTGGCGCGGGACGACGCTCGCCCGGGTTCGCGCGCTCGTGAAGGAGGCCGACCCGGAGATCGTCGAAGAGTGGAAGTGGCGAGGGGTGCCCACCTGGACCCACGCGGGAATCGTCTGCACGGGGGAGACCTACAAGAGCGTCGTCAAGCTGACGTTCGCCAAGGGCGCCTCGCTCAAGGATCCCTCGGGGCTGTTCAACTCGAGCCTCGAAGGGAACGTCCGCCGCGCCCTCGACCTCCGCGAAGGCGACCCGATCGACGAGAAGGCCTTCAAGGCGCTGATCGCCGAGGCCGTGGCGCTTAACCTCCAGGGCAAGAAGAAGCCGCCGGCAAAATAGCGGGAGGTCACCCCTTCCTTTCGAAAATGCCTCGTGCCCCCCGGCGGACCCTACTTTCTTTCACCGGAGTGAAAGAAACGGATGATGTCTCGCCGTTTTCGAGATTTGAGCGAGGTCAATCGGCTGACTTCAGTCGCCGCGTGAGTTCGACGAGCTCGCCCGCGTGGTAGGCGGCGTGCTCGATGGCGAGGATGGCTTCGCGGAGCAGATTGTGCGACGGCTCCCACGGGAACGGCCGGGTGAGGTCGCCCTTCGCGATCAGATCTTCCATTTGCGTCTGAGCCTTGGCTAGACCTGCCATGGACCGTTCCCAGTCGTCGCCTTCACCGAGAGAGGCCGGCCAGTAGTCGTCGGGCCAGCTCGGCGCTTGGTAGGCGCCGGCTGAGTTCGTGGAGTAGGCGACGAGATCCTCCAGCGTGAACCGCATGTGGGCCAGGGGCCGCCAC
>CAXUKB010000006.1:28123-31433 GCA_964251345.1 uncultured Fimbriimonas sp.
GCGGAACGCTCCAGTCCCTCCGGGCGGGCGTACCGGGCCGCCTCGGGAACCTCCGCGAGGATCCCTCCGACCGTGTCGTAGGCCTGCCCTCCTTTGAGGGCGGCCATCAGCTCCTTTCGAACCTCGTCCATGCCTTAGGCCTTCCAGTGGTTCAGGAATTCGGTGAGCGCGGACGACTGAAGGCTCCGCATCGACTCGAACTCGCCCTGCTTCTGGCTGAAGAGCGTCTTGCCGTTTTCGTCGAGGACGGCGAGGGCGGGAACGCCTTTGCCCAACGGCACCTCGTACGTCTTCGCGACGTCGAGGTTCTGGTCCACCTTGCCGATGTTCACGTCGACGAGGATGAAGTTCGCCTTGAGAAGCGACGCGTTCGGCTCCTCATGGAAGTAGCGGTCGAGGGCGTGGCAGTCTCCGCACCAGTTGCCGCCAAAGTCCAGGATCACGCGCTTGTGCTCCTTCGCGGCCCGGACGAGCGCCGCCCTGATCTCCGCCTTCGCCACCGCGGGATCTGGGTAGATGTCCTTGGCCTTCTCGGATTGCCCTCCGGCCATCGTTGACGAAATCGCGCCGATCAGCATGGCGGCGACCGCCGCGCGGCGAAAGCGGGAAAGGGACGTCCTGATCACATCCCTATGATAGCGTTCACGAATGGGGTGCGATCGTCTTTCGGACGGTCCACTGGCTTTTCCCAATAAGGCGAACCCTTTCGAAACCCTCGTTCTCGAACATCCGAAGGGTCCCGGCGTGGAGAAACGAGCTCGACGTCTTCACCGCCTCGGTGTCGAACGGGTACGCCTCGACGGTTCCGCCGCCCAGACGCGCGATCTCTCCGAGCGCGGCCCGAAGGGCGAGCTTGGCGACGCCCCTCCGGCGGTACCCCTTGCCCACGAAGAAACAGGGAAGGCGCCAGTCGGGGAGCCGGTCCAACCCCGCCTCGTAGTTTTTTCGATTCTTGATGTTGGGCAGCTCGGGGGTCCGGCCGAACTGGCACCAGCCGAGCGCGTCGTCCCCGTCGAACACCAGGGCGGCCTGAGCGCGACCCTCCCGAACGAGCCTCTCCTTCGTCTCTCGGTAAGGCTTGCACTGCCCCTTCGGTCCTTTCGGATCGAGATGGAACGCGATGCACCAGCAACCGCCGAAAATCCCGCCGTTGGCCTCGACAAGCCTCGCGAACGCGGGCCACGTGCTCTCGTCGAGCATCTTCGCTTCCACGGACCTATTGTAGCGAGCCACCGCGCACGTCGTCTTCAGAAATATTCAGGGCGCGGTCGATTTCCGGCCCCGCCGTTCGACCCAGGGACAAGCGGCTCGAAGGAGGCCGCTCCGAAGCGCTATGCCGAAGTACTTGGTCTCGATTCACCACCCCGACGACTTCGATCCGTCCATCGAAGAAGGGGAGATCACCCGCGACATCAGCGCGCTCAACGAGGAGATGGTGGCCGCCGGCGTCCGGTACGTCGTGGGCGGCCTCGGCCCGCTGAGCGGCACGAAGTCGCTCCGGGCGCGGCCGGACGGCGGGGTGCTCGTCACCGACGGGCCGTACCTCGAGACCCGCGAGCACGTGGGCGGCTTCTGGATTCTCGACGTCGCCGACGGAGACGAGGCGCTATCGTGGGGGCGCAAGGCCGTCATCGCCTGCCGGACGCCGGTCGAGGTTCGCCCGTTCTTCGGCTCGAGGGCCGAGCACCTCTCAACCCTGTAATCTTGAGTTTCCGGAACGATGAAATTGCTTCTCACCTCCGCGGGCATCAATAACCCGAGCATCCACGACGCACTGACCGGCCTCCTGGGCAAGCCGATCGCCGAGTCCAGCGCCCTCTGCATCCCCACGGCGGGGTACGGGCATCCCATGGGAAGTCCGGGTGGGGCGTGGCGGTTCGTCAGCGGACGCGAGTCCAGTTGCCCGATGGTCGAGCTGGGTTGGAAGTCGATGGGCGTACTGGAGCTCACCGCCCTGCCGAGCCTTGAGCGAGTGCGTTGGATCTCCTGGGTTCAGGCGGCCGACGTCCTGCTGGTGAACGGCGGCGACGCCCTGTACCTGGCCCACTGGATGCGGGAGTCCGGGCTGGCGGACCTCCTGCCGACGATGCCCGAGAAGGTCTGGGTGGGGCTGAGCGGTGGGAGCATGGTCATGGCACCCAAGATCGGCTCGTTTTTCGTCGGCTGGACTCCGCCCGCCGGCGGCGACGAAGCGCTGGGCCAGGTCGACTTCGCGATGTTTCCGCACCTGGGCCACCCGATGTGTCCGCACAACACGATGGAAAACGCGGAGGAGTGGGCCGCCGAGATCGGGGTTCCGGGATACGCGATGGACGACGACACCGCCATAAAGGTCGTCGACGGCGCCGTCGAGGTCGTCTCCGAAGGCCACTGGAAGCGCTTCGGCGCCTAACGGCAAGTTTCCGCGGGCGCGGGAGGCTTCCGCCGGTTGCAATAGACACCCGTCTGGTAAAACCGACGGGTGTCAGTTCACGACCACACGGAGGCCCCATGGGAAGGGTCCGCGTAGCCGGTTTTGCGGTGTCCATCGACGGCTTCGGGGCCGGCCCGGACCAGAGTCAGGAGCAACCTCTGGGGGGGCGAGGCGGCGAGTTGTTCGAGTGGTTCTATCCGACCCAGACCTTTCGATCGATGTTCGGGAAGGAAGGCGATACCGAAGGGGCCGACGCTCGCTTCGCGCGGGCCTCGGCGGAAGGCTTCGGCGCGTTCATCCTCGGCCGCAATATGTTCGGCCCGATCCGCGGCGAGTGGCCGGACGAGGCGTGGAAGGGTTGGTGGGGCGACGATCCGCCGTACCACGCGCCGACCTTCATCCTCACCCACCACGCCCGGGCGCCCATCGTGATGGAGGGCGGGACGACCTTCCACTTCGTCACCGAAGGCATCGAGGCGGCGCTCGCCCAAGCCAAAGCCGCCGCGGGCGACCTGGACGTGAAGATCGGCGGCGGCGTTTCGGCGGTTCGCCAGTACCTGCTCGCAGGGGCGATCGACGAGCTGCACCTGGCGCTGTCGCCCGTCGTTCTCGGACGGGGTGAGTCCCTCTTCGCGGGCATCGACCTGCCCGGCCTCGGCTACCGGGTGGCGGAGGCGGTCCCCACGGAGCGGGCGACCCACCTGGTGCTGACGCGCTGACCGTCGGGCGCGAGCCGGGGCTTGCGGGACGTCACCCCTTCCTCTCACCGGAGTGAAAAGGAAGGGGTGACGTCCCACTCGCCTGCCATTTGTTCCATGGATGGGCGTCATTCTGCCTCCGTCCTCCGTCCTCCGTCCTCTATCCCTGTCCCGCGAGAAGCTTTCCGAGCTGGTCGAG
>CAXUKB010000007.1:0-10845 GCA_964251345.1 uncultured Fimbriimonas sp.
CCTCAACGGAGGTGAGCGACTCGCCTTGGCGACGGCACTCACCCGGATGACGGCGGCGGGTCAGATCGCGGTCGAGCCCAAGAAGCGGCTCATCCAAGCGGTCGAAGAAGCCGTCGGTGACAACCCGCTGGAGCGCTCGATTCTTCGGATGAGCACAGGCATCTCCGGCGTCGAGCACGGCATCATCTATCGCTCGGCCAAACCGATCCTCGACGAGATCGGCACGAGTCTTCGTCGACAGGGCCTTTGGACGCCGTCGGACCGAGGTGTAGCCGCGGTTCTTTTCCCTTTGCTCGTCGCCACGCTCCCCGTACTTCTCGGCGGCGCGAAAATTCTGGTGGGATTGGACCGGGGACGCCCGGTCGAATTTCTCGTCGTGGGCTGCATCGCCGCGGCTCTCCTCAACCTCTTCGTCTTTCAGCCGCCGAAGCGAAGCCGCTACGGGGACGGCGTCCTGGAGAGTCTCCGCGTTCGCAAGTCGTCGACGCGCCGTGCGGCGGGGAGCGGGAACGTTCCTCCAGACGACGTCGCGACCGGCGTGGCACTTTTCGGCCTTCCGGTTCTCGCGGACGGTCCGTACGCCCACCTCATGGTGGCGGCCATTCCCGTCTCTTCCGGAGACGGAGGAAGCTCAAGTTGCGGCGGATCGAGTTGCGGCGGAGGAGGCGGCTGTGGCGGGGGTGGTTGCGGCGGATGTGGAAGCTAAAGACCAAAAGGGGCGACTTCGAGAGGTTCGCTCTCGCGTCCGAAAATCGCGGAGCAGCGCTTATCGTCGCTTCCGGAATGCTTCTCTAAAGGGGTTGGGGGACGGTCATGGTAGATGGAAACGATGCGCTCTCCCGATAAACGAGGGAACGCTGGGGCACTTCCGCTTCCATCCGATCCGTGTTCTCTGAAAGAACTTTGAAACGGCAGCCGTGCCAATCTCATGAGACCGGTACCCTAAGACGATGCCCAACGAGAACTACCAGAGCGCGTCGGAAATGGTCCGAAGCCTGGACAAGATCCGGGTTCCGAACGAACTCTTGGACACGCACGGTCCGTTCCGGCTGTTAAAGTTCTCGCCGCCCTATTGGGACGGATATGAGTTCTGGCTCGTCAACGAGAAAGGATTCATGTGGGAGCCGGGAGAATCCGAGTCGGAACTGAGGCAGTACCTCGCGGGCAAAGAAGCTAAAGAGTACATCGCAAAGCTCGTTTAGACGAGGCTCGGCAATCGTGGGAAGTCGTCACGGTTGGTTGGCCGCGCTCATGAGCGTCGAAAGCTTCGTATCGGCGCCACGGAGTCGATCGCTCAGGAGCCTCGCGACGTTGCACAGAATCAGGAAAGCGAGATCGCCATTCTCGATCAGCTCTTGTCGGAGCGCGCGTTGCGACAGGGCGGCGACTCGGGAAGGCTCCGTGGCCTCCACCGTCGCGGATCGAGGGCGTGACTCGATGAGTCCCATCTCACCGACGACGGAGCCCGTCCCCACTTCGGCAAGCAGTTCCCCCGCGCCGACCTTCACCGCGAAGTGGCCCGAGAGCACGATAAAGAGCTCGTCGCCCCGCTCGCCTTCTCGGCAGAGCACTTCGCCCACTTCGACATGACGTTCCTCCGCGAGTTCGGCGACACAGCCGAGTTGTTCGTCGGTGAGGCCGTACACAAGGTAGTTGTTCCGGATCGCTTGGAGATCAATCACAGCGCTTTCCGTCCGCGACGAACCGGTCGGACGGCGACAGACTACCCGCAACGCTGCCCTTCGGCACAATCATTCAAGCACCCTAGTCGGGCGCCTTCCGCCTAAACGGCCGCGCCCATCAAGGTGGCCAACTTCGTGTCGGCGTGTCGAAGCCGCTCGCTGAGCAGTCGCGCGATGTTGCAAAGCACGACGAACCCGAGGTTGCCGTCGGTGACGAGGTTGTGACGGAGGTCGGCCGTCGGAATCGCCACGACGCGGGCGGTCTCAGTCGCTTCCACCGTCGCAGAGCGTGGGCGGGGATCGATCAACCCCATCTCGCCGATCACCGAGCCCGGCCCGATCTCCGCGAGGATCTCGCCATTTCCAATCCGCACCGCGAAACGACCCGCGAGAACGATAAAAAGCTCGTCTGCCCGCTCGCCCTCGTGGCAAAGAACCTCACCCGGCGCAAGCTCCCGTGAGGTCGCCAGTTCGGAAATATTGCGGAGCTGCTCGTCGGTCAGACCGTAGACGAGATAATTGTTCTGAATGGCTTGAGAATCGAGCACCGGGGTTCCTCCGCTCGGCAGCGTCGCCGGGACGGAAAGAAGCTACCCCAAACGCCGGAGATGCTCCATTGTTGCGCGAATGACCCCGGCCTTCCCTTAGCGGAACGGCTTACGCTCTTTGACGGGAGACGACCACGTAGCGGCCTTGAAGCGCATCGGAGCGCCGCACGAAAAACTCGGGTTCATAACCGGAGGCAAGGTATTGGGAGGCGTAGTTGATGTCTGCATCGTCCAACATCAGCTGCCCTCCGGACGGAAGCGCGACGTAGCCCTTTCCTTCCGGTCGCCCAAGGTCGGTCCAGGTGACCCGAATCGTTCCGTCGCGCGTCGTCTCCATAGGCTGCCGAAAGGCTACCCGGTCGGGACCGAAATCGGGCACAATGCGAGAGGCCCCCCATGGACATCCTCCGCCAACTCGAAGACCTAAAGAACATGATCGATGCCCCGAAGGAGATCCTCGGGTTCGTCTGGGGGCTCGACCGCGACGAGATCGGGATGCAGATTTCGAAGATCCGCGCTTCGTTGCCCCAGGAACTTAAGAATGCGGCGAGCACGATGCGGGAGTCGGACCGCATTCTAGAGGAGGCTCGTGCCGACGCGACCGGCATCCTGGAGAGCGCCCGTAAAGAGGCCGAGCGAATCGTCGCCGAGTCGCGGATCGAGGCGGAGCGCGTTCTCAGTGAGGCACGCCTGCATCAAGAGCGAGTTCTAGGAGAGTCGCGCCTTCAGCAAGAGCGCATGGTTTCGGACAGCGAGATTCTCAAGCTGAGCAAGGCCCAAAGCGAGGAGATCCGCGCCGCCGCCGATCGAGACGCGCTCAGCATGCGCCGCGGGGCCGAGAAGTACACCTATGACGTGTTGACCCAGATGGAGGGCGTTTTGGGTAAGGCCATGACCGCCATCGAGCGGGGCAAGAGCGAAATCGCCCCTGACAAGGGCGGCCCCGCGCCCGTGGTGCGAGAAAAAGCGCGCGTTTAGCCCAGACCTGGCGTCCTTAGTAGGGCGAAAACTCGGATACATCGATGTATCCTCGAACTATTCCGCACACCGCCGTGAGATTCCAAAGAGCCCTCCTTTCGTTTTTTCTGCTGCTGATCGCCTCCCTTGGCCTCGCGAAGGAGCCGATTACTCTCCGCTTCGTCGTCTGGGACGGCGACGAAGCGCTGAAGGTCCTGAACAAAGAGGTTCGGAGCTTCGAGAAGTCCCATCCGGGCATTCTCGTCAAGCTTGAGAACGTCTCCTACGATCTGTACTTCGACAAGCTCCTCACGGAGTACGCCGCGGGAGTCGCGCCCGACGTGGCGATGCTCAATCCGGACTTTTTCCAGCGCTACTCCAGCCGCGGCGCGCTCATGCCGTTGAACGAACTGGCGGCAAAGACGCCCGGGTTCTCGTTCGGCGACTACTATCCGAGCATCCTTAAAGCCCAGTCTTACAAGGGCAACGTCTACGTTCTTCCTCGGGACATCGCGCCGATCGCGATCGTTTACTACAACAAGACGCTGCTCGACAAACTGAAGCTTCCCTACCCGGACGGTTCTTGGACCTGGGACTTCAAGCCCCATCCGGAAGACGGGACCAAAGACTTTACGACCTACCTCCAGAAGCTCCAGCAGAAGGACGCGAGCGGAAAAGTGGTCCGCTTCGGGCTCGTGCCGGACGATCCCCATTTCGTGATCGACAACTTCGTGTTCAGTCAGGGTGCGAATTACGTCGATAACCCGGAAGATCCGACGAAGCTGCTCTACGACGACCCGCGGGTCCTCAACGCTTACCAGCTCTACGCCGATCTCGCGACTCGGGATCGGCTCATGCCCTCCACCATCGTGCTGGGTGGCACCAGCTCGCGCCAGATGTTCACGCAGCAAAAATGCGCGATGATGCTGAGCGGGATATGGATCACCCCCCAACTGCGCACCGAGATCGCTAAGCCGTCGGAGGGCGGATTCGATTGGGACATCGCCTTGGCGCCGGCTTACCGAAACGGCCCGGGCGGCAAGCCCTTCCAAGCCTATCCGACCGGCGGATCCGGCTACTCCATCATGGCCAAGACCGCCCATCCCCAAGAAGCCTGGGAGCTGACCCGATGGATGGCGGGTGAACACGGCATGAAGGCGATGGCGGAGGCGGGCATCGCTCAGCCCGCTATTCGCAAATTCGCGCTTCAGGAGCCATGGATCCCCGGACCGAATACTCCGGCCGATCAGCAGACTCCGCAGAACCGCATTATTACCGACCAAGCGGAACCGCACGTCGTGTTCGCGCCGACCGGCTACCTCTACCACGAGGTGAGCGACATGGTTCGTCAGCCCGAGACGCTCGTGTTCCAGGGAGACGAAACCGCGAAGGCGGCCTTTGGAAACAGTCTTCCCGTCGCCCAGAATCGTCTCGATACCCTACGCCGCGAACTGACGCTTAAGCCCTACAACTGGGGACTCGCCGCGGTCGCCGGACTTGGCATCGTGGCCGCGATCCTCGCCTGGGTATTCGGCCCGGAAATCGGAAAGCGACGGACCTATCGCGAGAAGCGCGAGGCGCGGTCGGCGTTCCTTTTCCTCTCGCCGTGGGTGCTCGGCATGGTCTTCCTGACCGCGGGCCCGATGGTACTGTCGCTCGTCATGAGCTTCTCGGATTGGGACATCATCACCCCCGCCCGCTGGCGAGGCCTCGGAAACTACAACGAGGCGATGCACGTCGACCCCGTGTTCTGGAAGTCGCTTGGCGTGACGATGATTTACACGCTGGTGTCGGTCCCCCTGGGCATCGCGTTCTCGCTCGCGCTCGCCCTCCTGCTGAACACCAAAGTCAAGGGCATTGCGATCTGGCGCACCTGCTTTTACATTCCCGCCCTCGCTTCGCCGGTCGCGGCGACGCTGGTCTGGCAGAAAATCTTCCAGCCCGAGGGCGGCATGATGGGGGCGATCGTCGCGCACGTCCCCTTTGCGAATCATCTGTTCTCCGGAATCGCGGACAAGAACGGGGTCATCAACTGGCTCGGAAACGAAAAGACGGCGCTCGGCTCGATCGTCTTCATGGGCCTGTTCGGCGCGGGCGCGGGAATGCTGATCCTTCTCGCCAGCCTTCAAGGCGTGCCGCAGTTCTACTATGAGGCGGCGACCTTGGACGGGGCAGGACCCTGGCGACGGTTCCGCAACGTGACCGTTCCGCTCATCTCCCCCGCGCTGTTTTTCACCACGATCACCGGCTTCATCGGGGCATTCCAAGTCTTTACCCAGGTGTTCGTCATCACCGGCGGCAATGGCAGCCCGAACAACGCGACGATGGTGTTCATGCTGAATGCCTACAACGCGGCGTTCCGGACCCTACGCATGGGCTACGCGTCGGCGCTCGCCTGGGTCCTCTTCCTCGTCATTCTCGTCTTCACGGTTATTCAGATGCAAGGCAATAAGTTCGTTCATTACGAAGGGGAGACCCGCTGATGGCGTCCGTCGCCGGCCACGATCTCGCCGAACAAGCGGCGCGGGGCTCCGCCCGCAGGGCGACGCTCGGGAACCGGACGAGCCGGGTCGCGGTGCTTGCCCTGCTCGTGCTCGGGTCCGCCGTGTTTCTCATTCCTTTCTACGTCATGCTCGCGATCTCGCTCAAGTCGGAGAAAGAGCTCGGCATGACGGAGATCTGGAACTGGCCGCTACACCCGACGTTCGAGAACTACCGGTACGTGATCGAGAACCCGAACGTGAGCTTCGGGCTATTTCTTCGCAACACCGCCTTTATCTCGACCATCTCGACCATCGGGGTGTTGTTCTCGTCCAGCGTTGTGGCTTACGCTTTCGCGCGTTTGAGGTTTCCCGGCCGCGATCGGCTATTCTTGCTCCTCCTCAGCACGATGATGCTGCCTAGCATCGTCACGATGATTCCGACCTACGTCCTCTTTGCGAAGATCGGGTGGGTCAACAGCTTTAAGCCGCTGACCATCCCGGCCTTCTTTGGCGGCGGCGCGTTCAACATCTTCCTTCTCCGGCAGTTCATCATGGGAATTCCCCAAGAGCTGGACGAAGCGGCACTTCTGGACGGAGCGAGCCACTGGACGATCTACAGCCGCATCATCCTTCCCCTCTCCAGCGCCGCGCTCGCGACCGTCGGAGTGCTTTGCTTTATCTACAACTGGAAGGATTTCGTAGGCCCCCTGCTCTACCTGAACGATCCCGATCTTCAGACGAATGAGTTGGGGCTGAACACCTACAACGCTCTCCAAGCCTCCAAGTGGCACCTTGTCATGGCAGGTTCGGTGATGGTGATGATCCCCATCGTCATCATGTTCTTCGTCGGCCAGCGCTACTTCGTCAAGGGCCTCGCGATGACCGGCGGCAAGTAAGAGACATGGCGCGCCTCGGGATCGCGGCGCTGAGCACAAGGGACGCGTCGGTTTAACGCAAAATAGCATGGAGAGAGGAGTGTCCACGCCCACGGTTAACTGTTGCGTTCTGCGCGCAGGAACGCGGAGGCCTTAGCCGTGTCCATCCTTACGGCGGGCTATGGCAATCGCGGCTTCGAGGGCTTTGTCGCTCTCATGAAGCGTTATGGCGTGACCCACGTCGTCGACGTCCGGAGCGTCCCGCAGTCAAGCTACTGGGAGGATTTCCGCCGCCCCCGCCTCGAGCGGATCCTTCCCGAAGCGGGATTGCGATATGTTTACATGGGCGACACGCTCGGCGGCGTTCCGGACTCGCCCGTCCTCTGCAAGGATCCCGGGGCGGTCTCCTTAGCGCCGCTGTTCGACGATCCCCAGCTCCAACTCGGGCTCGACCGGCTGCTCAAGGCGGCGGAAAGCCGTACCGTGTGCCTCATGTGCGGTTGCCTTCGTCCTCACCGCTGCCACCGCTCGCGTCTCATCGGCGAGGCGCTCTCCCAAAGAGGCATCGAAGTCCTTCACCTCGACGATAAGGGCGAGCCGATTTCGCACGTCCAAGTCGTCGAAGAAGCGAAGCCGCTTCAGGAGAGCCTATTCTGAAGCGCGATAGATTTCGGAGCGCCGCGCGAACTCCCTTGTGAACGCAAAACGCAAGGAGCGCATTTGATCCAGAGCCTTCTCGAAGACAAAAGACTTTCCGGCACAACCCTCACCTTCGCCGAAGCCCGGTCGCTCTATCAAAGCATCGTTTTCGCCTTCGTCGCCCGGTGTGTCCGGCCGCTGGAGGAGGCCGAAGATGTCGTCGCGTCCGTGTTCGTCGATGCCTTCCGCCACTGGCACCGTCTTCGTGGCGATCCCCGTCTCTGGCTTCTCGGCATCGCGCGGCGCAAAGTCGCCGACTCTCTGCGCAAGCGTCGCGATCAATGGACGATTCGGGAGAGCGACGCCACTGCCGATGCGCTTGGCGACTTCGTGCAGCGCGCTCAAGCGGATGCGGCTGCCGCGTTCGTCGCCAAGCTCCCTCAGGACGAACGTGACGCCCTCCTCATGCAGGTTCTCGAAGAGATGAGCATCGAAGAGATCGCGGCCGTGCTCGGTCGCTCGACCACGCCCACGAACTCTCTACTTGCCCGCGCCCGTACCCGCGTCCGCCGACTCGCCGGTCCGGAGGAGACCCGATGAACGATTTTCAGATCCGCGCCGCCTTTCCTCTTACCGAAGAGCCCGCCAGCCTAAACGCCAAAATCGACGGCGCTCTTGCCGCGCAGGTCGAGCTGAGACCTGCTCCACGCCGCTTCGCTCTAGGCTTCACGCTTACGGTGGCTATCGCCACCCTCGTCTTCCTTCCTACCCGTCCCGCCCAGGCTTCGTTCGTGTCCATTCTTGGTGCCCTTGAGTCGAGCGAGCACGTCCGCATCGTCATCAGCACGGTTTTAGCCAACGGTCATCAGGCCGTCCAAAGGACCATCGATGTGGACGGCGTCGATCAGCACACCTATGACCGCCTCGGTCGCGTGGACGAGTACGGTATTGGGACACGCCTCATTGCCTACGATCCTCTACTCAAGGCCTTTGTCGAGTCGCCTCGGCGCACTGGCCGCGAGATGCAAAAGATTTGGTTCACGCTGGGAAAAGGAGTCTACAACGGCATGGAGAGTGAAGTGGCCAGGAGCGTCCAGAACGGCACCGAGGTACTTCGCGCCACAGTGAGCCCCAAAGGGGGAAACGTGCGATTCATTTTCGACGCCTCTCCGGTAACCCGACGTCCCTTCCTCGAAATCCGCCAGAGCAAGACGAAGGAAGGTTGGCGGACGATGGAGGTTGCGCGTTTCGCCTACGATGTGCCTTTCCGCACCACGCCGCCTCCCACCGGCGTGCCTCGTCTCTCCCCTGCTCAAGCCGAAGCCCAATATCGCGACGTGTTGTTGAAGACGCCCGTCGCCGTGGCTTCTTTGGGCAAGAGCTGCCTAACGATCCGCCGGTTGGACGTCGCTCGGGACGGCACGACGTTCGTCGCTTTTCAGCGCGGCCCCGAGGAAAGCGGAGGATTTCGAGGTTACACATTCCGCTTGACCGACGACCTCGGCACGGAGTACGTCCGTGTGGGAACAACCCTCGTCCGCCGCTTCAGCGCCGTACTCAATCCGGGGGGACCTTTTGAGATGGAGGTTTTCAGTCCGCGAAAGCCAGTCAAGTCCTGGTCACCGCGCCACTTGCGACTTCAAGCGCATCGCTTCGAGGACGGCACTTGGGCAGGCACCTTGGAGCGCACTCAGCGTGGCCCCGATCGCGTCCTTCGACCCTGGCCGGGGTTCTCCAAACGACATGGAGCCAGATCAATCCGCAACCGGTCGACCTGCCGGTAATAAGCGCCAACAAGCCGACGTGCGACGCCGTCCCGGCTTGGGCAACGATCTTCGATGCGCAAAGGTATGGTGACGCTCTCTCGGCTTCGACGACGAAGACCGAAGCCCGTGCGAACGACGCAATGGTCTTCGAACGTTGGGATCAAGCCGTTCAGCTCTTCATAAAGACCCTCGACCTCAGGCACAAGGGCGAGCGCCTCGGATATGGCTCGGCAACGATCGAGGAGGATCAGCGGGATCTCAACAAAGCTCGGACAGCCCTACGACGCTAGGCACGGACACAATGGCACGGAGAAACTTCCGTGCCCTATGTGCGTTAAGGCCAAGGCTTCCACTAACCGGCCGGAACCGCGACCTGTGCGAGCACGGCTTTGCCGGAGGGCTTGAACTCCAAGGCTCCGACTTCGGCGGGCAAGACGTAGACGTCGCCTTGTTTCACCTCATAGAGGCCGTCGAAGAACTGCATCGAGCCTTCGCCTTCCAGGCAGACGAGGACGCGGAGCGCATCGGGGGCGCCGACGGAGAACGGATCGCTCCCCGTGAGTCGTTCGACGGTGAAGAACTCGCAGTGAAACATTCCCTCGCGAACCGCTCTTTGCGTTCCCAAAACCTGAGGATGAACGGGCTTCACTTCCGTCGCCTCGAAGTTCGTGGCCTTGACCGCCTGATCGATGTGGAGCTCCCGCGGCTTGCCCGTTTTCTCGTCGACCCGGTTCCAGTCGAAGAGGCGGAACGTAACGTCCGAGTTCTGTTGGCACTCGAATACTAGGACGCCCCCGCCCAACGCGTGGACGGTGCCCGCCTCGATAAACACGCCGTCGCCCACACTCGGATGAAAGCTCGCGAGATCGCTCTCGACAGTACCGTCCTTCGAACGGGCAGCCAACTCTTCCGGCGTCGTTCCCTCCTTGATGCCTAAGTAGATGCTGCTCTCCGGCTCCGACTCCAGTACGAGCCAAGACTCCGTTTTGCCCCGCTCGCCGGGAGGCAGCAGGTCCTTGTGGGCGTCGGAGGGATGGACCTGCACCGAAAGCATCTCCTTCGCGTCGAGGAACTTCAGAAGGAGGGGAAACTTGTCGTACTGCCCCGCCGCCTTTCCGAGCATTGCATCGCCATGCTCGGAAAGGAGCTGCCGAAAATTCTTTCCTTTGAGATCTCCCTCGGCGACGAGGCCGGCGAAATCGTCCCGGTCGCTGAGGATCCACGCCTCGCCCGCCGGCCCGTCGACGCCGAGCGGCACACGGCTATAGCGCTCCAGCTTCCTCCCACCCCAGAGGCGGTACTGAAAGATCGGCTCGAAGCGGAGCGGATAGAGGCTCATGCCTAAAGTGTGCCCGTCTCTCGCCTTCGCTCGCCATCCGGGCTACCGAGGCAAAGATGGGAGTTCGATCGTCGGCCGAGCTGGGTCGCTCCCCAGACTCAGTGCGTCGCCGTACTTGGCGGTTCCGGACACGAATCCGCCGTGCCGAAGGTAGAAGCGGCCATCTTTAACGAACGCGTCGTAATCCCAACGGTCCGTCTTGCCGTGGCCGTCCGTCGTAAACGTCGCCTTCGTTAGGGGCTGCCAACTGCCGTCCGCAGAGCCGTTTCTAAAGGCGCTTTCGCGCCAGAGTTGGCCGTTCGCGCCCACAAAGTTCTCGCTGAACGAGTAGAGGTCGCGGAGCGGACTACCGTCCTTCGGCGCGCGGAACGCCGCCACCAGCCGCCAAGTTCGATCGCCCGGTGTCATGAAGTACCCCGCGTAAAGCGTCTTTCCGCCCTCGGGGCGACACCCGACCAGAAACCGCAAAGGCGTACTCGTTCGCCAGGGAAACACCAGGTGCGAGTGGCCACCCGTTCCTTCGTTTCCGAACGATCCCGCGATTACGTCCGGTCCC
>CAXUKB010000007.1:10855-20099 GCA_964251345.1 uncultured Fimbriimonas sp.
CCGATTCTCGTCGTCGACTTTCGAACGATCGACGGCCTCCTTCCCCGCGTCCCAAACCGAGAAGATGATCCTTCTTTCCTTCGGGGAGTTCACCTGCATCCCAAAGTAGCCCCTGGAGAAGCCGCAGGCCATCGTGTAAGACCACTGAGGGTCGCTCAGCATCGCCGCCTCGTTGTAGAACCATCGGATGTCCTGTCCTTTTGGCGTTGGCCAGCGGAGATGAACCGAAGCCGCGTTCCTGCGCGTGCTGGTCGCGAAGGTCACCGGCCCGCCCCAGTCGAGTGCCGTCACTTTGGGACCTGGCGCGGCGTTGGACGTTAAGGCGGCCCGGACCTTCCCCTTCCCCACGTTGAACTCGCCAAAGTCGACACGGTCGCCACTGCCGATCCCGACGTGGGTCTCGCCGCCGACGGTCATCGTCAGCTTTCGCGTCGTCCCGCCAAGCGTATCCACCGCCAGCCACAGCTTGCCGCTCGACCGGGCCTCGCCGTACCAGACCAGCGCCTGTTTCGCGTCGCCCAACGTCACCCCCTCGGTCGATCCCTCGATGCGGAGGCCATCGGGATCCGGTTCGGAGTAGGCCGCCTGAACCGAGGCGACCGGATTACGCTGAGAGACCATCAGGAGCGCGAGCACGGGCGTGAGCGTACCGATCCGAGCGCATTTCCCTTTTCGTCTTCGCCTCGGACTCGCAGCGATTCCACCCTAGCGAAGGGTAAACATCGGCAGATTCATGTTTCGCGAACATACGTTTCGATTCAGTTGGCCCGTGCTGGCCGCATTCATGGCCGCGGCGGTCGTCGTGGGTGATCGCGTGTTTTTTGCGATCAAGAGAATGCCGCAGCCCTCCTTGGCGGATTGGGGTTTCGACGCCTTGCAGATTGGCCTCGTCGTGCTTTTCTGCGTCCTCGTCCGCCGGCTCTTCGTCGTCCAGGTCGGTGTCAACGGGGTGCGATCGACGGCTGGGATTGGACGCTATCACGACGTTCGGTGGGATGCGATGCGGTCGGTGAGGACCGTAACAGGTTTCCTCTGGATCCCGTACGGGAAGCCTGGCGCGGCGCTGATGTTTCCCCTATTTCTCGACCGCAGCGCCGAGTTTCGGAACTACGTGTTGGCCCACGCGCCTGCAGGCAATCCACTCCGCGCCTACCTCGCCGCGCGTTAACCCGCGCGCCTACTAGGGACAGCAGCGCTTGATCAGCGCACCCGCGACTTCATTCAACGCCGCATCGACGTCGGGCGTGTAGGCGTTCGAGGCCACGACGAGTCCGAAGCGTTTGCGAGGTGCGATCCAGATCACCTCGTAGTTCATCGTGTTGCTTCCGTTGTGATAGAACACGGTACCGCCGCCCCAGTCGCGCCGCAGGACGACGAGGCCACCGGCGTACTCGCCACCAAAGGCGGGGGTGTGCAGCGCGTCGAAGGCCTTCGGCCGAAGAGGTCCCCCATGACGCCCTTCGTCCGCCTGGAAAGCGCACCACCGCAAGAGATCGGGAACGCTCATGTGTAAGGTCGCGGAGGGTCCGAGCGTCGCTGGGTTGTCCGCCCCGGGCCCAGGCGGAATCGGCGTAAGTTTCCCATCTTGGACGGCGTGTCCCCAGGGACACGCCGTCTTTCCATCCGCTCCAACCGCTCCAAATCCCGCCGACTTCAGCCCCAGCGGCCGCAAAAGAGACGTCGCCGTCTGTTCCTCCCAGAGTCGTCCAACCTGACGCTCGAGGATCGCACCGAGCACGACGTAGTTCGCGTTCGAATACTCGAATCGGCTCTCGGCAGGATAGTCGGGCGGCGCGGAGAGGAGAAGGCGGACGTATTCGCCGCGCGGCGAAGGCGACCGGCCGTTCCAATCGATCAATCGATCGGGAACATCCTTGGGCCAAGACTCGCCACTCAGTCCCGATCGTTGCGCCATGAAGTGCCGCGCGGTTAGAGCCCGAAATGCAGGGTCCATTTTCCCGACATCGTCAGGAAGCAGCGTGCTGATCGGCGTGTCCCAACTCACCTTCCCCTCTTGAACGCGCCGCGCAAAAAGGGCGGCGGTAAACGACTTCGTGATCGAGCCGCAATGATAGGGGTCGTCGGTCGTGACCCTTTCCGGAGAGCCGAGACGTCGAACGCCGACCGCATCGAGCGACACGATTTTGCCGTCGACGACCGCGCCCGCGCAGATCGAAGGGAGTCCGTGCTCGGCTCGGATCCGCTCCATCAGCGCGCTCATCGGCTCCGGGTTCTCTTGGGGCAAGATCGATGAGGCGAGCAAAAGCGCGGGCAACACGCGCCCATTATGCCGATCTCCGGTTTACATCGTACGAAGGAAGCATCCAGACCCGTGTCAGACGCAAAGCCCTTGTGCGCGGCTCAATCCATCGTATCGTAAAGTTGACGCCGCCGTCCTGAACGGTGGGGACGACGACGCCGAATCGGACCCAACGGAGGGACATGAAACGGTGAAAAAGTACACGGCGGAAGAAATCAGAAACGTCGCCATCGTCGGGCACAGCGGTATGGGTAAGACGATGCTAGTCGAGTACCTCCTCTACACCGCCGGAGCGATCGAGCGCGGTGGAGAGGGGACAAGGATTTACGTTCGAGAACCTCGTCGTGGGCGGAGCGATTCCGAAGGGTTTCATCCCGGCGATCGCGAAAGGGGTGCGGGAGGCGATGGAACGCGGCCCCGTGGCGGGCTTCCCCGCCATCGACCTTAAAGTTATCGTCGTTGACGGACTCAAGCGAGGCGCCCTTTAGGACCGCGGGAGCTCTGGCCCTTCGGGCTGCCGCCGAAAGGGCGAAACCGTCGGTGCTGGAGCCTTTGATGGACGTCGAAGTCGACGTTCCGGACGATGCGGTGGGCGAGGTGGTCGGTGACCTTAACGGACGTCGCGGACGGCTCGGCGGAATGGATCCCGGCTCCAAGGAACATACCGTCGTTCACGCCACCGTTCCGATGGCGACGATGGGTCGCTACGCGCTCGATATGCGTTCGATCACCAAGGGGCGGGGCCGATTTCGGGCGTGGGTATCCAGGTGCGAAGAGGTGCCCCTACTTGTGCAGGAGAAGCTCGTCGCGCAATTCGCACGGACGAGAGGCGCCGAGGCGTAGACCCTCTTCGGTCCGCAGGTCGATGCCTGCGGACCGAAGGGTCGCCAAGATAAACATTCCGGAAACTATTCGTGAAACTTGAGCGTTATACACTCATAGCATTGAGCGTACAGCGATCATGGCGACGGACTACTACAAGACATTAGGCGTGACGAAGGGAGCGGAGGAGAAGGACATCAAGTCTGCTTACCGGAAGCTCGCGCGGAAGTATCACCCGGACGTCAACCCGAACGACAAAGCCTCGGAGACAAAGTTTAAGGAAATCAGCGAGGCGTACGATGTACTCGGCGATCCCGAGAAGCGGAAGCTGTACGACCAGTACGGCGCGAACTGGGAGCAGGCGGGTCAGATGGGCGACATGGGCGGCGTCAACCCGGAGGATTTCGGCGGATTCCGGGTGCCCAATGGCGGAGGCGGCTTCGCGGGGTTCAACGACATCGGATCGATTTTCGAACAGATGTTCTCCGGCGGGCGGGCGGGCGGGGCGGGCGGGGATTTCCGCGACTTCGAGGCGAACCAAGCCAAGGACGTCGAGAAGATCGTCGAGGTGAGTCTCGAAGAGGTCGACAAAGGTGGGAAGCGCACCTTGACCTACCAAACGCTTGACGCCCAGCGCACGAAGGGCGAGGTTGCGACGGTGCCGACCACGAAGAAGGTCGAGGTCACCATTCCCGTAGGCATTCCGGACGGCAAGAAGTTACGGGTGCCGGGCAAAGGTCAAGCTGGGGCGAGCGGCAAGGCGGGCGATCTCTACGTCGTCGTCAAGTGGGCCAAGCACCCGACCTTTCACCTCGAAGGCGAAAACCTCGAGGTCGACGTACCGGTGAGCTACGAGACGGCGGCGCTCGGGGGCGAGATCGCGGTGCCGACCCTACGGACAAACCTCTCGATGAAGATTCCGGCCGGGACCCAAAGCGGCCAATCGTTTCGCCTCGGCGGCCAAGGCATTGCCAAGATGGGGGGTGCGCGCGGCGATCTCATGGCGCGGCTGAAGATCACCGTGCCGAAGCCGCTTTCTGAGGAAGAGCGGAAGCTTCTCGAGCAGATACGGACTCTTCGAGGGCAGGCGTGAACGGCGAGAACCAGCCCGTCTACATGATCGGCGTCGCTGCGTCGCTGTGCGGCGTCCATCCACAGACCCTGCGACAGTACGAACGGCTGGGTCTTGTCGCGCCGAGCCGCGTCGGTAGCAAGAACCGGCTCTACAGCGACGCCGACGTTCGTCGCGTACGGCGAATTCAACGGCTAACCCAGGAGATGGGCGTCAACCTCGCCGGCGTCGAGCTCATCTTGCGGCTCCTCGACGACATGGAGGAAATGAAGCGGGACATGGAGCGCCAGATGGGCGACTACATGGACGATGTCGAGCGCCGCTTGGCCACGCTCGTTCCTTCGAACCCCTCCATTCCGATGCGTCGCGACGAGGGACTCTTACCCGCGCCGCACATTCGCGTTCGGAAAGTCGACCTCTAGGGGAGAAACTCTCCCGAATCTAAATCCTTCCGTCTCGATGCGCTGGGAAGCACGCCTAAGCGGGCCACTGAACGCCGACCGCTTTCAGGAACGCCCGCGTGATCACGGCATGTCCCGTGGCGTTGGGATGTACCCGGTCCCACGCGAGGGCGTTAGCGTGTACGTGGCGAAGGATGGTGTCGAACGCGGCTTGAACGTCGATCCACACGGCGCCGTGCTGAATGGCGACCTCGTGGGCATAGGCCCCGTACTCGTCCATGCGCGCCCGCATGGCGTCGTGTCTGTTGGGCTCGATGTAAAAGGGAGAGAGGACGATCACGCGTTCGACGTGGGACGTCGTCCGTGCGATAAGACGATCTAGAGTGTCGCGGTACTCCTCAGGGCCCACATGAATCTCCTTTTGCAGGGGCGAATCGAACTGCCGCCACACGTCGTTGATGCCGATCATCACCGACACCATCTGGGGCTTAAGATCGAGCACGTCCGTTTGCCAGCGGACTTCGAGATCGCGAACGGTGTTGCCGCTGGCCCCCATGTTCACCGTGCGAAGGCGAAGATCGGGCTTCGTCGCCCCAAGGAAAGCATCGACGAAAGAAACGTAGCCGTTTCCCAACGCATTAAAGAGCCCTTCTCCGATCGGGCGCGAGCGACCGCAGTCGGTAATCGAGTCGCCGATAAAGACGATCTTGCGATCGGGAGCGAGGAGCACGCTCCCGGTTTACCCTCTTCGGAGTCTATCGCACCGATGCGGCGCTGCCGACGGCCGGGCTGTTCGCTCCGCCGATCTCCATGATCGCCCGGAAGCGGTCGAGATCGGCCTCGATTTCTCGCTGTGGATCGCGGCCAAACGCCTTGGCCACCCAGATTCCCAACTGATCGGCAGGCGGATCGTAGCGAAGAACGACATGAACCTTCGTCGAGTCGTCGCCGATCGGTTCGAAGCGAACCGTTCCCGCGTTGTCGACGCCCGAGCCCTCGAGCGTCTGCCACGCGATCATCTCGTTCTCAACGTCGTTGATGATCTCGGCTTCCCACTTGATCACGGTGCCCGCCGGCGCCTTGGCGACCCAAAGCGAACGCTTATCGTCGATTTCATGCACGGACTGGAGATTTTCCATGAAGATGGGGAGGTTCTCGAGATTTCGCCAGATCCGGTAGAGCTCTTCGCGGGGACGCTTCACGACGATTTCGTGCTCGACGCGAGCGTTGTGCTTCCCGACGCCGGTCGCACCCTCCGGCATCTCGATGCCGATCGCGTCGTACAGCGGCCGGTAGCCTTGCTGACCGCGATAGATGAGCGCCGCGCCGCCGATCTTGTAGATGAGACCGAGCGGTCCCCCTTTGAAAAGGCCTTTAAGGAGAAGAACGCCACCGACGGTCAGCGCGCCGATGTGCTCGATATCTGCGGCGTTGATCTCGCGCCCTTCCTGTCGTGCCGGTAGTGCCATGTCGCGGAGTTGGACCTCGATCGGTCACCTAAGGTTTCGTGAGCCCGTCGTGCTCGCGAAGCCATTCGTAAGCGTGCGTCGCGGCAAGCTCTTTCCCTTTCGACTCGACCATGACGTCGGTGTCGAACGGAATCTCTCGGAGCATCGCTTCTAAGTCCACTTCGTGCAGAAGATCGTCGTGAGCACCGACGCGCGCGTTGGGTTTTTGGCTGCTCATGTGGATCTTCGGAAGGCAATCGCCCCAAGTCGCGCGGACGCGAACGAGCATCTCCCGCAGATCGCCCTCTCCGGGATTGATCTGGTGGTGATGTAGATCGAACACAACCGGCACCCCTCCGCGCTCCGCGACGTCGAGGATCTGCGCGAGGCTAAAGAGCCGCTCGTCGTTTTCCAACACGACGCGGCGGCAGATGTTCGAGGGAAGGGTGCGAAGGGCCGCAGCAAGGCGAGCGGTCGCGGCCTCCCGATCGCCGTAGATTCCGCCTCCGTGGATAACGACCTTGTGGGACTCGTCCAGATCCATCAGGTCGAGGAGATCGCACGCGTAGTGCAACTCGCCCAAAGCCCGCTGAACGATACCGGCGTCGGTCGCATTCAAAATCGTGTACTGACCGGGATGAGAGCTGAAACGGAATCCGCGTGCGCCGAACGTCCGACCGATCTCTCGCAGCCGTCCCGCAACTAGCGGCCTCCAGTCGAAGTCGAGACCACCATGCGAAGCAAAGGGAATCATCGATCCGCCCAATCGAAAGAGGCGGAGCGGCCCCTCCGACATGATCACGAGGATCCGTTCTAGATCGTCGATGTTCTGATGCGCGGCCTCCGCCAGTCGGGCGGGCGAAAGATTCGCCAACCGAAACGTGTGGTTTGTGCTGAGCGATCCGTCGGCGAGTACGCAGGCGAACCCGAGATTACGAATGCGCGCCATGTCAGCCCGTTGCGGTCGTGCTCGTGGTGGCGGTCGTCGCGGTTGTTGCCGTAGTCGCGGTCGTTGAAGTCGTGGTGTCGGTCGACGTCAGCGAGTTCGCGTCGGTGTCGCTCTTGAAGCGCAGGCCGCTACCGGAGGTGCTGTTATAGATGAAGGTCGTCACGGACTTGCCTGCGGTGAGACCGACGGTCGTCGATCCAAGGGGATCGGTAAAGCCGGTGTCGCTGTACACGGTAATCACGTAGTCGACGCTGCCGGTGTCGGTGGTGGCAAAGAACTGGACGCCGGTGCTCCCGGCGTCGGCAAGGCCGACCGTCGTGCTGGTGGCGTAAACCAGGGTGTTCGTCGCCTTGTTGCGAACCTGAACGTAGACCGGCGTGGTCGTCGAGTAGGCATCGATCACACGGAAGTACGCGTTGTCCGTCGTCAGGGTCGAGTTGTCCGCGTACAAAACGAGCTTCTTCGTCGAGGCCGTGATAAGCGCCACCGCGGTGTAATGGAGCCCTTCGGTCAACGTCTGCGACGTGAGTGTCGCCAAGGAGGACGTGTTGCCCGTGGCATTCTGGTTCGTGTAATCGTTGACGACGAGGCTAACCGAACCCGAAGGCACGTCGCCGTAAGCCAGATCATTGCCGTTCTCGATCGACGGGCCGACGCCACTTGCCTCGTAGAGATGTCCACCGACGTACAGCCGGACGTTACTCGTGTCGTTCAAGGCATCGAAAAAGCGGAGATGGGCGGCGTTGCTCACCGAACTGCTGCCTCCGCAACCAATGAGGACGGCCAGCGCCAGGATCGGCGTCACCCTACGCAGGTAGCTCACGGCCCATTGTACGCGGTAGCCGCCGTGCCGGTTCCCCTCGGAACCCGCCGCCCGGAGAAGAACGTCCAATGGCAACCATGTCGACCTACTACGCCACCTTCGCCGACCACCAGCGCGCCAAGGATGCGCTTCGCGAGTTGCTGCGCGGCGGCGTTCGTCCGGACGATGCCAGCCTGCTCCTTCCCGGCGACTCGGTCGCCGATGCCGCCGATCTCACCGCCTATGCCTCTGTGGGTGACGCGACCTACCGCGTCGGCCGTTCGGACGATCCGGCAGGAACGATCGACAGAGACGATCCGCTCGACGAGATGACCACGATCTCGCAAAGCGCGATCAGCGGGATCGATACCTCGAACTCGGCCTACACGGGGGACTCGGTCGATCAGATGGACGATTCGCAGAGCGTCGCCGAAGACTCGCTGTATCCCTACCGCGAGATCTCCCAAAGCGAGCACGAGATGGACGATCTCGCAATGACGGTGACCACCGGTCTTCCCACTCCCGTGCCTGAGATCGACGAGATCAAGGACGGGGACGAAATGCAGGACCAGAACGAGGAGGCGATGGAAGCGCTCGACATTCCCGGCTTTGGATCCGCTTTGGGCAATGGAGCGTTGGCGACGGCTGCCTTGGGAGAAGGCTCGGTCGAGCCCCGACTCTCCGACTTCTTCAAAGACGACGGCGTGCCAACCGCTGCCGCCGACGATCTGATTGCCGCCCTCCGCGAGGGCCATGCCCTGTTGGCCGTCGTCGCGACTCCCGGCGAAATCGATGAGCCGACCGTCGAAGCCATCGCCGAGCGCAACGGCGGCACCGATCGCGGTCTGTTCGATGCGCCACGGTACTACGATCAGGACGCTTACACCGCGTAGCCCCGAGGGCGTCCTGCCAGCGTCACGATCGAAACTCAGGCGGGACGCCTACGCCACAATTGAGGGGTGCCCTATCGTTCGCTCGTCGCTGCCGCCGCGATCCTCGGCTTTTTCGGCGTCGCGCTAGGAGCGTCGGGCGCCCACGCACTCGACTTGAAAGGAACTAACCTCGAGACGTGGCACACCGCGAGTGAGTACCACCTCATTCACGCTCTGGCCGCGCTTCTTGCGGCGATTCTCGGAGTGCCAAGAGCCGGTTGGCTTTTCATCGCCGGCACCGTGCTGTTCGCCGGTTCGCTCTACGGACTGGCTCTCACGCACCTCGCCGTCCTCGGACCGCTCACGCCGCTCGGCGGCGTGAGCTATCTCGCGGGCTGGATCGTGCTTGCCTTTGGAGCGATGCGGGCTCAGCCTGCGCGCTGAGGCCCGGCGACCCACTTTGCATGGCCGTCGGCGTAGATCACGGCACGCCCGCCCGGACCGGAAACGTAGCCGAGTTCGGTGCTCGAGACATTCTCCATCTCGTTAAAGTCGCCGCCGCCAAAGGTGTAGGTGAAGCCCTGAAGCAAAGCGTCGTCTTTCAAGTATCGGGACACC
>CAXUKB010000007.1:20109-31313 GCA_964251345.1 uncultured Fimbriimonas sp.
GCCCGGGGAGCACGTCTTTGGAGTTGGAGGCGAGTTGAAGCAATCCGATGCCGAGTTGCTTCGCGCGCTGCACCGCTTCGGCGATCTGTTGCAACCGCAACGCTTCGTCGTAGGCTTGACGATCCACCTTCGTCAGTACGCGAACCATAGCAAGGCCCTGATCGGCGTAGGCGACGGCATCCGCCTTCGGCGAGAGCAACGGCTTTTCGCCATCGGTCGAGACGACGCCACTCTCTTCATCCTTGCCCTCTCGCACACTTAGCACCACCCCTGGCACGCGGACGCCCTTGACGTTCCCCGCCATCCAGGTGGAGACCGTCAGCGGACCTTCCTTTGGCACCTCTTTACGAGGCGACCACAGACGCCAATCCGTCGCTTTTCCGGTCGAGAAATCGAGTTGCCGAGACTCGACGCGGCGCTTTCCGGTTTTCACATCTTCGACACGACGAATTTGGCGAGGAAAACCTTCCGCGTCGAAAACGAAGCCGTCGGTCCGCGCTGTGACGATCTCCGGACCGAGCTTTCCATCGGGTCCGAAGACGCGGATCCGCTTATCCTTATCGTCGATTCTTTCGAGAATCGCGATTGGCTTCGCGGGCGACGGATAGGCGTCGATCAAAGGGCCGCCCGCTTCTTCCCTTTGCAGGCTTAACGGAAGTAAGGTCCCGGCCGAGGCGGAGACGAGGGAGATTCTTCCGTAGTCGACCCACGCGTCTCCTTCCCGAAGCTTCTGCTTAAGATCGAGTACGACGCGGTCGGAGTCTCCCATCGGGAGCAATTCGCCTACTTTGGTCGTCGATGGGTCGAAGGTGGCCACAGTGCGTGCTTTACCGCTTCGACGCGCCCACACGATCAACTCCTCGACCGCCGGTCCCCCGGACGGCGGCGACTCGCGAAGAACGACGAGATAATTTCCGTCCGCGGTCCAGACCATCTGCCGGACGTTAGCCGGGCAAACGGCCACTGGGGGAGCCATCAAGACGGCGTCCTTGGGTCCCCCGGCCATCGTACGGCGGAGTTCTGGATTTTGGATGAGAAGAGCGAAAAGAGGAATCACTGTCCGTCCGGAACCCACTTGACGTGCCCATCGGCGTAAGCGACCGCCCGGCCGCCCGGTCCCGAGGCGTAGCCGATCGACGTCTCCGCGGGCTTGTCGATCGTCGCCAAACTGCCACCCCCGAAGGTGTAGCTGAAGGAGTCCATCAGCGACCGATCCTTAAGGTAGGGCCATACCTTGTTATAATCGCCTTGGCTCGGAAACACGTCGTCCATGTCGCTCGCGAACATGATCAGCCCGAGCGCGACTTGCTTCGCGTTGCTCATGGCGATCGCCTTTTGCGCCGCCATAATCGCCGCGTCGTACGCCTGTCGCGAGACCTTCGCAAGGGGCCGAATCATTGCGCTGCCTTGACTCACGTACGCGACGGCATCGTTCTTGGGCGAAAGCTGCGCGTCGATTCCATCGGTCGAAACGACGCCTGCCTCCGCCGGTTTGCCGCCCGAGACCTTGAGGAGGAGAGAGGGCGCGCGGGCGCCGTCCGCCGTGCCACTCACCGGAACGGTTTGTAGGACAGGAGGAGGCGGGGTGGGATCCGACAAGCTCGATTCGTCGTACGTCGCGCCGAGCTTCGCCGAGGCAAGGTCGATGCGTTGGTAATGAAAGATGGCCTTCTTGTCCTTCCGCTCCACACCGACGAAAAGTGTCGGCGCGCCTCCTTCGTCGAACTCGGGGTTGGACCTCGTCGGAAGCGCGATTGGATTCCCAAGTCGTCCGTCGGGACCGAAGAACCGAACGGAGTGGGTCTTATTCGGGCCCTCGAACGTGTTAAGGAACCCGAGCGGACGCTTCGGAGAAAGCCCGATTCCGACGGAGAGCTGAGCGGGATCGTAGGTGCTGAGGCGCGTAACCTCCCCCGTGTCCGCCGATAGCATCGAGTACGAACTAAGGCTCTTCACCTGGCCATCGGCGCCGGCAATTCGTTCGTCCATGATGAACACGATGCGGTCGGTGCCCGGCAAAGGATCCATTTCAGAGACCCTTTGATTTTGAGCATCTCCGGAAAGCACGACGCGGCTCCGGTGCGAGCGAGCGGACCACACGAGAATTTCGAAGCGGGGCCGTAAGCGAGCTGAGTCGGCCTCGGAGGGTGCTTTGCCCGACGAGGCGGCGGAGTAGTCGGCGGGGGTCGCCGCCGTCACTTCCCTGCGAACGACCAGGCTTCCTCCGTCGGCGGTCCACACCATTTCCCGGACGTCCGAGTCGCAGACCGTTTCGGGCGGAAGCATGAGAATGGCGTCTTTGTCGCCACCCGCGTAACTTCGGCGTGGATCGGCAGGCCCCCCAAGCTGGCCGAGAAGCAAAATGCCCAGGGTCGCGATCATGTCAGGAGCATACGACAGCGCGGCCCGTCGTAGGAAGAAAGACCTATGAGGAAAGTCGAAAAGACCGATGCCGAGTGGCGTGAGCAGCTCGATCCCGAGCAGTATCGCATCCTTCGCCAGGCCGGCACCGAACGACCCTACGCGGGCGAGTACACCGACACCGAGGACGAAGGCACGTACAAGTGTGCGGGTTGCGGCGAGCCGCTCTTTACGAACGAGACGAAGTTCCACTCCGGTTGCGGCTGGCCCGCCTTCTACGCCCCAACCCACGAGAACGCCATCGAGTCGCACGCCGACAATTCCCTAGGAATGCGCCGTGTCGAGGTGCTTTGCAACGCCTGCGGCGGCCACCTGGGCCACGTCTTCCCCGACGCGCCCCACATGCCGGGCGGGATGCGCTATTGTATCAACTCGAAGAGCCTCGATTTCGAGCCTGCGAAGTAAGGCGTTGCCGCCTTCGGGGGCGGCATCGTCGAGCGTCGCTCCGGCTTCCAGCCGGAGCATCGATTCTACAGATTCATCCCGCCCGAAACTTCGATCCGCTGACCGTTCACCCAGCGATTGTCTTCGGACAAGAGCGACGCGATCATCGGCCCGATGTCGTCAGGTTCGCCCGCGCGGCCCAGCGCCGTCGCGCTCGCGACCATGCGGTTGACCTCGGGGTTGTCGCGTACCCTGCCGCCGCTGAAGTCGGTCATGATCGCCCCCGGAGCGACGGTGTTGACCGCGATCCCCCGCCCTCCAAGCTCCTTCGCCATGTACCGGGTGAGCACTTCGACGCCGCCCTTCATCATCGCGTAGGCGGAGCTTCCCGGATACGAGAAGCGGGCCAGCCCGCTCGACACGTTCACGATTCGTCCGCCGTCGTTCATCAAGGGTAGGAGCCTTTGCGTCAGGAGGTAAGGCGCTTTGAGGTGGACGCGATACAGGGCGTCCAACTCCTCCTCGGTGGTTTCGGTGAACGCCTTGTGGCGCGAGGTTCCCGCGTTGTTCACGAGAGCGTCGAACCGCTCCGTTCCAAGCCCTTGCAGCGCATTCTTCACCGCCTCGACGAAGCCATCGAACGACGAGGCATCCCCTACATCGAGCCGGAGAGCCACCGCTCGCGCGCCCGCCTCCTCCACAGCGGCCACCGCCGAAAGAGCTTCAGCCTCGTTCGAGTGGTAGGTCAGGATGGAGTCGAGGCCGCGACGGGCGAGACTCAGGACGGTGTTGCGTCCTAAGCCTCGGCTCCCGCCGGTGACGATCGCGATCTTGCTCATAGGTTCAAGGTACCGGCGTTCGACGACCGTCATCCAGACCGAAAACGACGGCTTTTCTGCCCATTCCTCCAGGACCCACGTAGAAACGGTCATGCTCGAAGCCCTTGCCGCGGCCATCGCTCGCGCCACCGACGAGTGGGGGACCCACGAAACGGCGGTCGCGGGACTCACCCTTCTGCGCGCCGACGGCGAGCGCAGTCCGAACCTCGTCCTTTATAATCCCGCCCTGTGTGCCGTCGTTCAGGGCCGCAAATGGACGGACTTCGGTGAGCGCCGCGTCGACTGCGGCCCCGGCGAGGCGATCCTCGTGGGCGTTCAGACCCTTGGCGTGGGCCGCGTCGTGGAGGCCAGTCCGGAGAGGCCGTACCTGGGCTTCGTCATCGAGCTCGATCTCTCGACCCTGCGCGCCGTCCTGGAAGAGACCGGCCTTCCGCCCGCTTCCACGGGCGAGCCCCGGGGCATCTTCCCCATCGACCTCGACGGTCCGCTCGCTGACGGCGCCCTCCGCCTCGTGCGCCTTCTCGAGACGCCCGCCGCCGTCCCCATCCTACGCCCCCTGATCATGCGTGAGCTCGCCTACTGGCTTCTCACCGGTCCTCACGGCGACGAACTGCAGCGCATCGCCCTCGCAAGCGCCCCCACCCGTGCCGTCGTCGACACTCTCCACCTTCTTCGCGAGCGCTTCGCGGAGCCGATCCGCGTGGAAGAGCTGGCCCGCGCCGCGAACCTCAGCCCCTCCGCTTTTCACGAGCGATTCAAGGCGCTCACCGCCACGACGCCCCTTCAGTACCAAAAAGCTTTGCGCCTCCACGAGGCCCGCCGCCTTATGGTCGCCACTGAGGCGAGCGTCGAGACCGTCGCCGCCCAGGTCGGCTATGAAAGCGCCTCGCAGTTCAGCCGCGAGTACGCCCGAACGTTCGGGGCGCCACCCCGCAAGGATGCGGCACGCTTCCTTAGCCAGCGAGACTAGCGGCGGCTACAGCCTTGGCCTTCAACGCTCAGGAAGGCGTCGCTCGTTCAAAGAACTCTGCCCATCGCCGCTCGAGCATTCGTGCGACGAGCGCGGGAGCAAGACCGTACGTCCCGAGTGAAAAACCCTCATTAACCTCGACGACACGGGTCCCCGCTCCGGCGACGAGGCCGACGTCGAGTCCGAAGGCTGAGGGAGCCTCGCCGGAAGCGACGAGCGTCGATACCATCTCGCGTACCGTCGCCTCGTCGGGCGCGGCGAAACGCGAGCCCTTGTAGAGCCGTACATCGAGGATCTCGCCGTCGAGCACGAAAACGCGCCACTCCGCAAGGAACGGGAGGGGCTCCGAAACGTACACGGGCATGTCGTCGTCGAGGCCGGCGGTCTGAAGCAGACCGCCAAAATCCGAGACAACATGCCCGTTCACACCCTTCGCGGCGACAGACTTAACGAAAAGCGGACCTGTCGATTCTCGTACCTCTCCGAGCGTCCTTTGCCAGACGCGGCGGCCGTAGAAAGGCGTCAAGCTCGGCGGATAGTCGAGGGAACGCGGTCGCGCGATGCCGAAAAGATCCAAGATGCGATGGACGGTTCCAATGCCTGCCGCGAACAGGAGGTCATCCTTTTGGTCCCGGAGCATCGACCACCAATAGGCGTCGTCGGGACGGAAGAACTCGGTCGCGATGCCGCGCTCCCGAAAGCCATCGCAGGCCGCGTAGGCGTTCACGTTGAACGGCATACCGTCGTCACGGGTTTGAACGAACGCGCGCAGCATAAGCCAGTTTGGCAGGCGAACGTCTCCGCGCCAAAGTCACTATGGGACCTTTTGGACGGGAGCGTCGGCCACGTCGTGGAGGCTTGGGACGTGAACGAACGCGAGTGGACCGGGGCCGTGCCAACGCCCGCCCGGAAATCCGAGGTAAGCCGCCTCTTCGGCGACGATGGGCCTGTACAACGGTCCGTTCGGCGTGTCGCCGCCTGGATAATCGAAGTAGACGTCCCAACCGGTCTCGGTCCCGTCCGCCCGCAAAAAGCCCGCCGCCATCCAAGTGCCCGGGCCGTAGCAGGTGTAGACGGCGAAGGGCGCTTGGGCACCGAGGGCGATCCGTTGAGGCTTCGTGAGGCGACCCGTCCCAAGCGCATAACCACGGTCCCAAAGGGTGCGTCGGAGCGTGCCGGACGCGGGTCGCTCGCCGTGACGATCGGCGAGTTGAAGCGACCACATCGTCTTCGCGCGTGTACCGGTCAGGACCTGAAATCTCAACGCGCGCGTTCCTTGGATTTGCTGGAGAAGGTAGCGGTGGGAGGCGGTACCGACGGGAAAGTAGGCTTCGTTTCCGTCGCCCATCATCATTGAGGCGACATGGTGCCCGTACTTCTCGTGAAGGCAGGCCTCGAAGCGGGTCCGGGCGTGACTCAGATCGGCCAACTGAGCGAATTCGGGCACTCCGAACGAGAGGATAGCGAACACGAAGTTTTGACGAAGCGCGGAAGAGAATGTGACTTAAGAAAGAGAGGCCCCGGCTGTCGAATCAGCCGGGGCCTCTCTTCCCGCCACGTTAGTTCTTCTCCCCGTTGGGTAGAAAGGAACTCGAGTTACTTCGCTTCTTTGAACTCGGCGTCGATCACGTCGTCGTTCGCCGGCTCGTGCGTCACGCCAGACTGCTCGCTCGCGTCGGCTTGGGCCGAGGCGTTCTCGTAGAGCTTCGCGCTGAGGGCGTGGAAGTCGGTCTCCAGTGCGTCGTGCGCGGCTTGGATCGCGGCTTGGTCGTCGCCCTTGATCGCGGTCCGCACGGCCTCGATCTTTTCGTTGATCGAGTCGCGAGTGTGCGTGTCCACCGACTCCCCCAGTTCGCGAAGCGACTTCTCCGAAGAGAGGGCGAGCGACTCGGCCTTGTTATTCAGTTCGATCGTCTCCTGCGTCTTGCGGTCGGAGTCGGCGTTCATCTCGGCTTCCCGCACCATCTGCTCGATCTGATCGCGGCTGAGGTTGCCCGAGCCGGAGATCGTGATCGACTGCTTGACGCCCGTCCCCTTCTCCTGCGCGGAGACCTGGAGGATGCCGTTCTTGTCGATGTCGAGCGTGACCTCGATCTGCGGAACGCGCGCCGGCGCCGGCGGAATGCCGTTCAGGTGGAAGCGGCCAAGGCTCTTGTTGTCGCGCGCCATCGGACGCTCGCCCTGAAGGATGTGAATCTCGACCTCGGGCTGGTTGTCCGCCGCCGTCGTATAGACCCGGCTGCGCTTTGTCGGGATCGTGGTGTTGCGGTCGATCAGTTTGTCGAAGATGCCGCCCTGCGTTTCGACGCCCAGCGAAAGCGGGGTGACGTCGACGAGAACGATATCCTTACCGAACTCACCCGAGATGATGCCCGCCTGAATCGCGGCGCCGACGGCCACGACTTCGTCCGGATTCACGGAGCGGTTCGGCTCCTTGCCGGTGAGCTTCTTCACGAGCTCCTGAACCTGGGGCATTCGCGAGGAGCCACCCACGAGGACGACCTCCTTGATGTCGTCCGCCTTCACCTTCGCATCGCTCAACGCCTGCTCGAACGGCGCCTTGATACGGGTCATAAGGTCGCTCGTCAGGCTCTCGAACTTCGCGCGGCTCAGGGTGTAGTCGAGGTGCTTCGGCCCCGACTCGTCCGCCGTGATGTACGGCAGGTTGATCGTGGTCGACTGCTGACCCGAGAGCTCGATCTTCGCGCGCTCGGCGGCCTCTCGGAGGCGCTGCACGGCCGCCTTGTCCTTGAGGAGATCGACACCCTGATCCTTCTTGAACTCGGTCGCGAGGAAATCCACGATCTTGTTGTCGAAGTCGTCGCCTCCGAGGTGGCTGTCGCCCGCCGTCGATTCGACCTGGAACACGCCCTCGCCGACATCGAGAATCGACACGTCGAACGTGCCGCCGCCCAGGTCGAACACGAGAATCTTCTCCTCCGCCTTCTTGTCGAGCCCGTAAGCCAAAGCGGCGGCCGTGGGCTCGTTCAGAATGCGCAGGACGTTGAGGCCCGCGATCTCGCCCGCGTTTTTCGTCGCGGTGCGCTGCGAGTCGTTGAAGTACGCCGGGACGGTGATGACCGCCTTGTCGACGGTCTCGCCCAGATACGCCTCGGCGTCCGCCTTAAGCTTCTGGAGGATCATCGCCGAAATCTCCTCGGGGGTGAAGTCCTTGCCTTGTGCAGGGATGCTGACGACGGCCTGGTTGCCCTTACCTGCCTTCACGGTATAGGGAATGCGGCTCAGCTCCTCGCTGATCTCGTTCATCGTATGGCCCATAAACCGCTTCACCGATGCGACGGTGTTCTCCGGGTTCACGACGGCCTGGCGCTTCGCGCCGACGCCGACCAAGCGCTCGCCGTCCTTCTTGAATCCGACGACGCTCGGCAAGGTGCGAGAGCCTTCGGCGGTGGCGATGACGACCGGCTCTCCACCTTCCATCACAGCGACGACGGAGTTGGTAGTTCCTAGATCGATTCCTACGGTCTTTCCCATAATCTTCTTTTACTTACTCGGACAAGCCGCAAGAGACTTGAGTCCCTAAGGCTCAACACTTTCTACAACGTCTAAGGTACCCGATTCGTTCCATCGGATGAAACGGCGGCGACCTGTCGGTTCAAGCGAGAAAAGGCTCGACATCGGGATGGAATGCGCCGGTACACTTCCCTTAGGCGTTCGCTATGCTGGCCCGGAATCTCGTTCTGAAAACCGCCGCCTTGAGCCCGATCGAGCGGACCGTCCGCCGATCGCGTACCTTCCGCCCGCTCGTTCGCCGCTTTATCGCGGGCGATACGCTTGAAGAGGCGATCGCCGCGAGCGAGGCGTTGCTGGCGAAGGATCTCACGGTCACGTTGGACTACTTGGGCGAGAACACCCATTCCGAGGCGGAGGCGCTCGACGCGAAGGCGACCTACCTGCGGATGCTCGATCGGATCGCTCAGGTCCCCCAGGTTAAGGATTACGTCTCCGACGGAACGACGCGCGAGCCCCTGAACATTTCAATCAAGCTCACCCAGTGCGGCCTCGACCAAGGGGAGGCGTTCGCCGAATCGAACTACCGCGATGTCGTTCGACGAGCCGCCGAGATCGGCACCTTCGTTCGGATCGATATGGAGGCGAGCGACTACACGGCCCGAACCGTCGAGATCGTCGAACGGGTGTTCCGCGATTTCCCGAATACCGGCACGGTGCTTCAGAGCTACCTCCACCGCACCGACGAAGACGTGGAGCGCATGATCTCGCTTGGCGCGCGGGTTCGCTTGGTGAAGGGAGCGTATCTTGAGCCGGAGACGGTCGCGCACACGCTGAAGGCGAAGGTCGACGAACAGTTCGTCCGTCAGGGCAAGCGGCTTCTCGAAGGGGGAACGTACCCGGCGCTCGCCACGCACGACGAATCGGCGATCGGTGAGTTCAACGACTTCGCCGCCGCCAACGGAATTGCGAAGGATCGATTCGAGTACCAGATGCTTTATGGGATTCGGCGCGACCTTCAGGATTCGCTTCGAAAGCAGGGCTATAATGTGCGCGTCTACGTTCCGTTCGGCGATGCGTGGTACCCCTACTTCACGCGTCGCCTCGCCGAACGGCCCGCCAATGCCCTGTTCATCGTCAAATCTTTGTTTAAGGGCTGAACGAATCGACCGTACCAACCCGTCCCTAGGCTGTCGCCATGCTTGATGTCGCACGTTTTTCATCCGCCACCACCGATGCCGCTCTCGTCGAGCGTCAGTGGGTGGCCCGTGTCCGAACGGGTGATGAGACCGCGCTGGCACTCCTCGTCGAGAAGCATCGGATGCGCCTCGTGCGCACCGCCGCAAACCTGCTGCGGGACCGGCATGAAGCGGAGGACGTTTCCCAGGAGGCGTTCCTCAAAGCTTTCCGAGAGATCGCCAAACTCCGCGACGATCGCGCCTTCTCCGGGTATCTCTACCGAATATGCGTTCGACTCTGCATGGATCGGCTGCGGCTCAAGCGCGCCGAGCTTGTCGAGTTCGACCGCGCCGAGCCTTGTCAGGGGCCGGCCGTCGAGAACCGGGTCGTGATCGAACGCCTCCTCGATCAGCTCCCGGCCGATCTTCGCACCACGCTCGTGCTGCGGGAGATGGAGCAGCTAAGCTACGACGAAGTCGCCGCCGTCATGCAAGTCCCCGTCGGCACCGTCCGCTCGAGGTTGCACACCGCCCGCGAGCGATTCCGCCACCTGTGGGTGGAGGCCACCAAAGAGGCGTGACCTCGATCGGCTGCCGTCGCTTCGGCCGCCTGCTGAACGAGCTTGCCGACCGGGATGCCTCGCTGCGGGAAGAAGCCTTTCTCGACCGTCATCGAGAGGCTTGCGCTCGCTGTCGGAACGAGGAAAGGGCCGCCACGTTTTCTCTCGACATGCTGCGAGGAGCGGCGTTCGAAGCCGAATTGGTCGAAGACTCCTTCGATCGCCGCGTCCTGCGTCGGGCACGCGCTCAACGCGTTCAGGATGGAGTTCGATACTGGTCGCCTGCCCTTCTTGGCGGAGCGGTCGCCGCAGGTCTGCTCCTTGCTGCGGTGCAGGCGTTGACCCGTCCGATCGCGCCCGGAGCGACGCCACCGGTTCAGGCGAGTCGCGGGGTCAATCGGTCGCTCGCCTTCAAGGGCCCTCTCCACTTTTTAGATCGGTGAGCCCCCGCTCGCGTGCGCTCGCGGGCGCTGCCGGAGGTGCGGTCCTCGCTCTCTTCGTTCATCCTTCGACGCGGCCAGGGATGACCGCCGCGTTTCTTCCCCTTCCGTCGGGTGGACTCGCTCGTCTTCTCCAGCGGCCCGATCTGGCCCCGCCGACCGACCTTGACTCGGGCGCCGCCTATCTTCACGCGGGAGCGGACCGCCTTCAGTCCGGCCATCCGTTGGCATCCGACGAGCGGAAGACGCTCCTCGCGATCACGGCCCAGGGAGCCCGGCGCGAACCGGACGATCCTTTTTGGCCGCTCGCGGAATTCGTGTTTCGGGGAGGACGAGGACCTGAGGCGAGAGCGGCTTTTCGCCGGGCAAGTCGAGGTCGTCGCTATTTCGATCATCAGCGATCACAGTTGGAGGGCGACTTAAGGAGGGTGACCCGAGGAGGATCCACGCAAGCTTGGGCCTATGCCGCCGTGGCCCATGACCGTTCGGGTGCCATGGTGGAACAGATCCGCGACTCGGCCCTGCGTGCCCTCCGCGACGTGAAAGGAGACAAAGAGCGGACGGAGTTCGCGTTTGAGGCGATCACCAACGGGGCGATGATTCGCGACGGGAGCGAGCGGCTGGGGCTCGGATTCGTGGGCATCGAGTTGATCGAAGGCGCAACCTATCCGGCGTTGGGCAAGGGCTCGCTTGCCCGACGCTTGTGGATCGCGAAAACCAGCTTTACGGGCGCGTTGCGGGCCGAGGGACGCGGAAGCGACGCCACCTTCTGCGACATTCAATTCCGTAAAAACGACAGTTGGCAAGCTTTCCGAGACGTCGAAGATCCGGACAGCCGACTCCAATCCCTGTCCACCGCCGCGGCCCTCGTCGACGCCGCCCCGGGAGCGCTTCTCGTCGCCGCCTCGACCGGCGGGTTGGTTTGGTTGTTCTCCCGTCGC
>CAXUKB010000008.1:0-834 GCA_964251345.1 uncultured Fimbriimonas sp.
GTGCTCGAAGGCAACACCATCCAGTTCGACAATAATTATCGAAACGGTTCGACGGTCGAGACGGGCGATCTCGAACTGAGCTTCGGCCAGCAGGTGCTGCTGCTGAACAACCAAGTCGGGGCGATTGGCGCTTCGCCGAACCGAACCGCGGTCGACGGCGAGGTCGTCCTCACGCAGATGTCCGAAGCGGGAGAGTTTATGTACACCGGGATGGTAAAAGCTGCGGCCCAGCGTGTGCTGACTCCGACCGTCGCATTTCCCACCACGACTTGGCAAGATCCGGGCCAACCGACGCCGTCGTCCCGCGTGGCGGTGATGATCGTGAGCGGCAAAGGCGCGGGTCAACTGCGCAAAGCCACATCTTGGACGAGCACCTCGATCACCGTCGACACGGCCTGGCAGGTGACACCGGACACGACGAGCCGCTTTGCGATCACCCCGCTGAACAACTATCAGCAAACCTATGTGGGTAACAACCTCTACGGGGGCTTCTACGGAATCGAGTGGGAGCACGGCGCATTCGATTCGATGATCGAGAGTAATACGCTCACCGACACCGGCTTCATCGGGTTGCTCTCATATACCAGCGACTGCCGGAACGGGAAGTGGGGTGCAAACGGCTCGAACTTCTCCTTTAACGCGGGATGGAACGACGCGATCCTAAAGAACACCCTCAACAACACGACCGGAGCCCGACCCGCCACCATCAGCGTGACTGGATTGGACCAGGTGGACCTCAACATGGGACCGCTGATCCTCGGCGCCGACGTCCGAGGCAACACGATCGTCGGCCATTTTATGCAACCGGCCGGCGTAGAGTGCGGTCGGACCGAC
>CAXUKB010000008.1:844-28092 GCA_964251345.1 uncultured Fimbriimonas sp.
CTACGCCAACAGCGGGATTAGCACCCTCGTTCAAGGCACCGTGCTTCAGAACAATGCCGTCAGCAATTCAGACTATCCGGTGATGACGTACTTCGTCGGCGACGGGTACTTCGCGAATGCACCTACCGCGTCTGGGCAGTAGGCCGCCGAACGCAACGCTAAACAGGGGGCAGCCGACGTCGCGGTCGGCTGCCCCGTTCGCGTTACATCCTTTCGGATATGAGCGGGAGATCTACCCCGGTTCGTGGATCTTCGCGACCGCCGCGCGCCCGATTTCACGCACCCGCTGGACGTCTTTCTTGGGGCACACCAACACTCCGGAGGCGGTTACGACGACCACGACGTCCTGCAAGCCGTACACCCCAACCGCCACGTCGGCCGTGTCGTTGTAAACTACGCAACCGGTAGATTCGAGCGCCGCCGCCGGCCCCACGACCACGTTGTCCGTTTCGTCCGGCGTCATGGTCCGTTCCAAGGCATCCCAGGCACCGACGTCGTCCCACGGAAAGTCGCTCTCCACTACATGCACAGTGTCGGCCTTCTCCATTACCGCGTAGTCGAATGAAATCGATTCTAGGCCCGCGAAAGCCTCCTCCGCACCCCGCGCGTCACCTGCTGTCAACCGGGCGGCCACCACGTCGAGAATCTTCGCCGCCCGAGGTTGGGTCGCGGCGAGCGCTTGGCGAAACCCCGCGATGGTGAAGAAAAACATGCCCGCGTTCCACAGAAACCGCCCTTTCGATACGTAGGTCTTCGCCGTCTCCTCATCTGGCTTTTCCCGAAAAGACCGCGCGGCGTGAGCCGACCGGCCTGAAGGGAGATCTACTCGCTCATCCTCCGCGCGTTCAACATAGCCGTATCCCGTCTCCGGTCGGTCCGGGGTCACGCCGATCGTCACCAATCCGCCTGTCTTCTCCGCCGTTTCCAACGAAGTCCTCACCGTCTCGGCGAACCGTCCGACCTCTCCAATCGCGTGGTCGGCGGTGAGGATCGCGATCGAGGCCTCCTCGATTCCCCGCGCGACGAGCGACGCCACCACCCACACGAGCGCCCCAAGGGTGTTGCGCCGAAGGGGCTCGGCGAGGATGTGGTCGTCGGAAACCACGCCAGCCCGACCGATGGGCCCTTCCAGCGCCGTGGTCGTCGAGATGTAAACGGCCTCGCCCACGACCGGTCTCACCCGGCTGACCGCCTCTTCGATCATCGTCTGGTCGGGATCGGTGAGCTTAAGCAGCTGCTTCGGGCGTTCTGCGGTCGACAGCGGCCAGAATCTCTCTCCCGATCCGCCCGCCATCACCACCGCCAAACGTTGCATCGCCATGCCCGCAAGATACCTGCCGGAAGGGTACGAAGCCATGGCAGAGCGGCGAGGTACGTTCTAAATCGAAACTCAAGCCTCCGCAGAGGAGCGGATCAGGAAGGATGGGGCGCTTCGGCGAGACCCCTCGTCCCCATCATTCCGCGTAGCTTTCGTCGTCCGGCGCTTTCTTGAGAAACGCCTCGATGAAGCCATCTAGATCGCCGTCCATGACGCCCGTCACGTTGCCCGTTTCGTGTCCCGTCCGGTGATCCTCCACCATGGTGTACGGCTGCATGACGTACGAGCGAAGCTGTCGCCCCCAGGCCGCCGGACCGCCTTCGCCCTTTAGCGCGGCGATCTCCTCCGCCGACTGGGCGTGGCTTAACTCGACAAGCCGCCCAAGAAGCACGCTCATCGCGCTCGCTCGGTTCTTGTGTTGGCTCCGCTCGTTCTGGCACGATACGACGATGCCGGTGGGAAGGTGCGTGATACGCACCGCCGACTCGGTTTTGTTGACGTGCTGGCCACCCGCGCCGCCAGCGCGCAGGGTCTCAACCTTGAGGTCGTCGGGGTTGATCGCCACCTCCGATTCCTCGACTTCCGGCAGAACCTCGACCTTCGCGAACGACGTGTGTCGCCGCGCCGCCGCATCGAACGGGGAAATGCGTACCAGTCGATGGACCCCGGCCTCCACTTTGAGGAAGCCGTACGCGTTCTCTCCGGAGATGAGGAACTGCACGGAACGATAGCCCGTCACGTCTCCAGGTGTCTCGCTGATGATCTCGACCTTGTATCCGTGACGTTCCGCGTACCTCGTATACATTCGCGCCAGCATCGCCGCCCAGTCGCACGCCTCCGATCCGCCCGCCCCCGCGTTCACTTCGAGCAGGGCGTTCTTCGCGTCGTGCTCCCCGTTCAGTAGAGTCCGCAGTTCGTAGGCGTCGAGGTCCGCGATAAACCGAAGCGCCATGCCGTCGGCCTCACGCTCGGTCTCCTCGTCGGCTTCGAGCTTCAGAAGATCGTAAAGCTCGGCGACATCGCGCTCGGTCTTGTCAAGCGCCAGGAAAGGATTCGCGATTCCCTTCAGGCGAGAAAGCTTTTGAAGCTTCTTGTTGGCGTCGGCGGAGTCGTTCCAAAAGTCGGGCTCGGCTGATTGCGCCTCAAGATCGTTCAATTCGCGTTGCAGGTGAGGCAGGTCAAAGATGCCCCCTAATCGCGTCCAGGCGGGCCCGCGCCTTGGACATAGTTTCCTGCTGATCTAAGTTCAACATGGTCTATTCAGGATACCTTCCCTGCCCGTCTCCTCCCGATGCGTTCGCTCGGCGTTGCCCCCCGGACATTGGCACGAACCATCCGACGTCGGAAGACTCCGATTTCCCTACGTTGCCCAATGTGCCGCTAAGTCCTAATTGAGAAGTCAAGGAACTCTTGCGCGTCGTGCTGGAATTTGTCGCCAATCCAGCTTTGCCCAAGCGTATCTCTGGACGGTCGAAGGACTCCTGAGTCGCTTCGTCTCGACGAACGCGGGCTTCCGGATTGTGGAGCGCGTGCCGCGAGTAAACCTGCGACTGGGAAAGGATCTCGGCTGGGCGGCCATACTCCCGACGATGGCGCGGGTCGCGATCGTGGTGGATCGAGAATTTGGTGAGCGGCTGGCAGAGCTCGCCGGGAGAATGCCCGTCTGGATCGGCGACACACCCACGAATCGCCCCTGGATCGACGCGCATTGGGCACTGACGGAGGGAGACGTCACCCGATTCGCCGTCGGCTTCGAGGACGGACCGGAGACGATGGCGATGGACATTCTGCCGACCGTCGATCTCCATCATGGCAAGTCGAGTGAGGACTTGCCCTGGACGGAGTTGACGTTCTTCGGTATCGAGCCGACGTCCGCCTTACGAGAGGCCTTGGCGGAGCACGGCGTGGGCGGTTTCAGAGCGACGGCGGATGGCTTCATCGCCACACGCACTCTAGGCTAACAAGCACGCTTCCCAACGATTCGCCATTCTCAGGGCACTGCCCTTTCGAAAGGATGGAACCGCACGAACTCGACGTCGACCGGCTCTATGTCGAATACGGAACGGCCATCTTCCGCTACCGCCTTTGCGGGAATCGGACGCGCGGAGTACCTCGCGCAAGACGCGTTCGTCGTCGCCCTGCGCTCGAAAGACCGCTTTCGGCACGCCGCCAGCCCTAAGATCTGGCTCTACGGCATCGCCCTGAATCTCGTTCGCAAGAGCCGTCGCCGCCAAAGCCTTGAGCGCCTTGTGACGCTTGGCGCCTTGCCCGCCTCCGATCCCGGCGGACGGATCGACCTGAGCCTTGCGATCGACGCGTTGCCGAACCGCCTGCGCGACCCGTTCGTGCTGGTCAAGGTGGAACGCCTGACATACGCCGAGGCCGGAGCCGTCCTCAACCTTCCCGAAGGAACGGTTCGTGCCCAAGTCCACGAGGCTCTTGGGCGGCTCCGCGCCCATCTCGCCCCTTGCCCCACGCCTTCCCAGGAGATTCCCCATGCTGTGTAAAAAGCTCCAAACCAAGATTGCCGTCCACGACCCTCTGACCCTCGACGAGCGGCTTCATGCCGAGGACTGCCCCCACTGCGCCGCCTTCGAAACGAGTCTGGAAAGCCGTCTCTTCGATTGGCGAGTGCCCGCCGAGGCACCTTTGCGTCGCCGGCCCTCCGCACGAACGCCGCGTTGAACTTACGCGGGCGTCGGCCTCGCGGTCGCGCTGAGCCTCGTCGTCTTCGCCCTACCGTCTCGGTCGAACGCGCACGAGGCCTACCGGCGAATGCTGGGAAGGGCGCGCGAGGTGGGCTCGGTACACCTCGTCGTCCGCTGGCGCCCCGGAAAGGGAAATCCGGAGGACGACCCTTTGCGCAAACAGTACGAGCTGTGGTGGCGACCCGGAGTGGGGCGTGAAAAGTGGGAGGGTTCGGCACCGAGCCTTAAGCGCGAGGAGAACGACGGAATCGAGTTCTATCGATTCGACCCCGCGTCGAATCAAGTCGCGTCTTACGTCGAGACGGAAAAGCAGCCCGACTACCGCGCCTTCGACCTCGCTTCGTTTGCGAAAGACTACATGGACAAGCCGACGCGCTTCGAACAGCCGTCGACCACGCGGATCGTCGCCACCAACGGCGGCGGTTGGAGCCGCATGGTCTTTACTCTCGACGCGAAGACGGGCTTGCCGACGCGCGCCGAAAAGCAGTTCCCCCGAAGCAAGACTTGGCTGGAGTCGGGATAGATCGACGTTGAGTTCGATCAGACGATCCCCGAAGATCGGTTCAATCCCGAAAGTCTGGTCGAAAAGGCGAAGCCATAGGGAACCGCAGACCCATTTAGGGCTCCCTAACCCCGTTGTGACGGACACGTACGACCTCGCCGGAGCGCAACGGGCGGCGGCAGAGGGACGGTTGCTGGAGTGGACCATCGGTAAGGTCACCCGCGAGGGCCGCGCGAACCGTCCGCTCGCGGCGATCCTGCGCGGCCAGCGCCCCGTCTTAAGCGGCCCCGAAAGGGTGCCGCTCGTCGGCCTCGAGCGGATCGCGGGCGGCGAGCCGGACTTCAAATATTCAGTGCCGATGGCACAGTGGGAACGCGAGATCGCGCCGATCCTCGCGATGCCTCAGGAAGAGCAGCCGCCCGTGCTCCTCCGCTATTGCCGGCACGTCGCGGACGGCAACCACCGGGTCGACGCCTGGATTCGGCGCGGCGAGACGCATGGCTGGTCGATCCGGTGGGAAGACTCCGAACCTCGGTTCCGCGACTGGTGGACCCCTTTTCTTCCCGAGGTCTCGCCCACATTCGCAACGCATGAGGATCGCGGTGCGACGGTGTTCGAGGCGCTTTCCGAGGGTGGGGTCGTGGGCTCGTTCCGATTGACGACCGAAGGTTACGGACTCGCTCTCCGCGATTTGGAGGTCGATCCGGACTGGCGTGGTCTCCGTCTCGGCTCGAGGATGCTTCGCATCGCACGACCGCTCATGGACGGACGGGTGGTTCACGCCCTCGCGCCGACGCGGCTTATCCGGTTCTTCTCCGAGGTGGGCTTCCGGCCGGTGGGAGACCCGGAAGAGGGATGGGTTCGGCTCCGCCGCGAACCTTAGAGGACGCCGAGCTCGCGAAGCGCGTCCTTGAGTTTGGGGCGATTCCAAAGCCACTCGACCCGAATGAAGAAGCCGGGAAGGGCGGAAGAGTAGACGCGACCCTCGGCATCGGGCGCGACGGATCCGTACGCGCCTTCGTGCATGCGATAAAATTCGGCTTGCCTTCGCTCGGGGTCCACGATCCAGTATTCCTCGACGCCCGCCCGCTCGTACTCCCGAAACTTGTCCTCCCGATCGCGTTCTCGAGACTCGGGTGTGACGATCTCGATCACGAGGTCCGCGCCCCCCTCGCTGTGGATCGCCTTGATCTTGCCGAGATTGTCCTTTTTGAAGAACGCGACGTCGGGAACCCGGACCGTCTTGGCGTCTAGGCGCTCGGCGAACTGGTCTGCCTTGACGCGCCGCGCGTCTTGCTCTTCTGCGTAATAGCGCATCGTGGAGACGAGAAAAACCATTCCGTCGTCGTGTTCGTCGGAGGTCGGCTCCATTGTGACGAGGCTACCCCTCGTCCATTCAAACCGCCCCTCGCCCGCGGCGAAAAGGGCATCGATCGGATCGATGGCGACGGTGTCCATGTTCGTAGTCTACGACGGTTCGCCGGAGACCGCTACAATAGGATGCGATGGAGACGTTCGACGTCGCGGGGCGCGCCGGGCGGCCAACAGGGGCCGTCTTCTCGCCTGGTTGGGCGCTCTGCTGAAGCGGGAACCGGGAGCGAATCGGAATCTCGCCGCGATTCTGCGAGGACACGACCCGCTTCTCGAAGGGCCGGTTCGCGCTCCGCTTGCGGGACTCGAACAGAACGCCGGACCCGGCCCCGCGTTCAAGTGGTCCAAGGAGGCGGCCTGTTGGGAGGCCGAGGTGGCGGCAATCGCCGCCTTCGAGCCGGAATCGCTGCCGCCCATGCTCTTCCGAGAGACCGTAGGCGAGCGCCACCTTTCGGACGGCAATCACCGACTCGACGCCTGGCGTCGACGGGGCGAGTCTCACGGGTGGGCCATCGTTTGGCGGGATCGCGATCCGCGCTTCGTCGGCGTGTAGTCGCCCTTCCTACCGGAAACGACGCCGAGGATCGAGCCCGTCTCTGCGCCGCAGTCAAGGGCGATCATTCCGGCCACCCGACCTGAGGACACGATTCTTGCCGCAAAGGTCGGTGAGCGGATCGTCGGCGCGATAGGACTTTCCGCCGCCGAAGACGGGTTCGATCTCGCGATCGAGGTCGACCCCGAATGGCGCGGTCTGCGTCTCTGCGCGCGTCTGCTGCATCATTTGCGGCCCGCGATGGACGGCCGCATCGTCTGGTGCCGGGCGCGCCCCGGTCTTTCGAGGTTCTTCGAAGAGTTCGGGTTCGTCTCGGTGGAGCGCGAGGGGGAAGAAGTTCTCTTTCGACGCGAAGCCTGATACGGAGTCGATTCTGTCTCGATGAATTCCTGGAGATCCACGCGACCGTTTTTGCGAGCGGGAGTAGACTCCCGCCGGTTTGGAGCGCGCGGATCGGATCGGGATGGCACTCGCCGCGCTCGTCGCGGGGCTCGTCCACGCGGCGAGCCTGCGCTGCCTTTTCAACGCGGACGATTTCAACCTCCTGCGGGCGGTGCGCGACGGCGGTCCTCTGGGCATCTGGGCGGCGCGGGGCGGCGGCTTCTTCCGCCCTCTCTCGTCCTTTTCGCTGTGGTTCGACGACCGCCTCTTCGGCACGGCGGCCTGGGGCTACCACCTCGTGAACGTCGTTCTCGCCATGCTGGCGGCGGCGCTCGTCGCCTTGTTGGCGCGGCGGCTCGCCCCATCGGCGCCTGCTTGGGCGGCCGCGGCGTCGGGGATTGCGTTCGCCCTCATGCCCGCCCACGCCGAGGCGGTCGAGTGGGTGGCCTGCCGAAGCGATCTCCTCGCCGCGGTCTTCTCTCTGGGCGCCCTCGTGTCGGGTTTACGAGGCGGCTGGCGAATGGCGGCGGGGCTCACCGCCTTGGGGCTAGCGGCGAAGGAGAGCGCGCTGATGGTGCCGGTCGTCCTCGGCCTGCTTGCGCTCGGAGGCGAACGGACCGGACGTGCGACGCTCGCCTCTGGCATCGCCGCCGCGCTAATGGTCGGGCTGCGCGGCTTCGTTCTCGGGACGGTGGTCGGCGGTTACGGCACGTCGTTCGCCACCGCGACCCTTTCGCGAAACCTCGGCCTGTACTTCGCCAAGGCCTTGCTGCCGACCTCGGTGCAGGAGGCCCTCCTCTCCCCCGCGGCTTCGGTCGTGGGCTGGGTTCTGAGCCACCCGCTACCCGTTGCGCTGGCCGTCGTCGTGCTCGTCGCCCTCGGCCTCCTACGACTCCGAACTCGGATGGGCCGAAGGGGGAAACGGCTGGCCGGATTGCTGTTTCTCGGTTTCTTCGCGCTCGCCTTGCCCGCGCTGCCTTTGGGAATGTCGGCCTACACCTGGGAGGGAAGCCGCTTTGTGTACTTGCCTTCCGCCACCCTGGCCGTTCTCCTCGGTTTGGGACTGACGCGGCTTCGGCCCGCCGTCGCATGTGCGGTGGGTGCAGCCTTGGCGGTGTCCTACCTGGAAGGCGACTTCCGCGCCCTGGAGGCATGGCGGATCGCGGGCGAGCGAGCGCGAAACTCCATCTCGACCCTCGCGCCCATCCGGGGCCGCGTGCTTCTGCTGAGCGTCCCCGACAGCTACCGAGGCGCCTACATCCTGCGCAACGGACTGGAATCCGCGCTCGCCCTCGAAGGCAAGGGGACCGATGCGCTCCCCCTCACAAGTTGGATGAGCGAAACGCCGGACGACTTTCCGAAGGTCGTTCCGGGCGGCGTGGAGGTCGCCCGGGGGCCGCTGCCCCTGCAAAAGATCGCCAACGCGCCCGAACGGGTCGCGGCCTTTGGGGCCGCCGGTGTCCGAGTCGGACGTTTCGCGATCGACGCGGGGCCTCCCGGCCTGATTCCCCGTGCGGTCTTACTCCCCGACCGGCTCGTCGCGGTGCCTTAAGCAACTCCGGAGCGTTTTGAGGGGAGGGAGCGATCGGGAAGGAACGCCCTTCTCCCTCGGAAACGTAGATCCTAGGGGCCCTTGGGCTCTCACGATGCTCTTTCCGCTTGCCTTCGTCTCCGCGCCTCGGCCCGCTACCCTCGACGTTGCGAACGTCGAGCCTGGCGAGACGGTTCGCTATCCGCTCCTTCTCCTGAGGGGCTCCGCGCGGGGAAACTCGGTTATCGTGGGCACCTCGTGGAAGGCGATGGTGAAGTTTCCCGTGGCCGACGAACGGTTCGCGGCGGCGGTGGAGCTCAAGCCCGGGGCGAATTTCGTCCTCGTCCAGTCGGCGCGCGACCTGGTGAAGATTCAGGTGAATTACCGCCCGATGACGACGCCGTACCGGGTGCGGGCGGTCTACCTTTTGGCCAAGGACGAGAGCACCGAATTCGATGGGCCGCCCGGCGCCGACCGGACGCGATATCGAGACAAGATCGACCTCGCCCTGAAGATGATGCAGTCGGTGGCCGGGGAGAGCATGCGGGAGGCGGGCTACGGGCGCAAGACGTTCGGCCTGGAACTCGGGCCGGACGGAAAGGTGGTCGTCCATGAGGTGCGTTCGGAGGCGACGGGCGACACGCTGCGGAGCCTCGACGGCAACACGCTTTGGAGCCGCTTCAACGACGATCTCTCGAAAGGTTTCGACTATGGCGTGGACAAGGTCTGCGGCGTGATGGCGTTCACGCGGTGGGACCGTTCGGCGAAGCGCCCGCTGGGGCACACCGCCCTCGGCGGCGGCGGACTAGGCCTTTTCGGCAGCGGCACGATGTGGAGCTACCCGGCGTCGGTCGCGGAGATCCCGAAGGTCTTCGGCGACGCGACGCCCGTCGACCCCGCCGTGGAAATGGACGATTCCGGCCTACGTGGCACGGTCTGGGCTTCCGCGGCCACTGGCATCGGCGCGATGCTGCACGAGATGGGCCACACCTTCGGCCTGCCGCACTCCGCCGATCGGCGAAGCGTCATGCTGCGCGGCTTCGATGCCCTCAATCGCCGCTTCGTGGTGGTCGAGCCGCCCCGAAAGGGCGACGAGAACGCGCACCCCGTGAGTTGGGACGACGCCTCGCATTGGGACCCCTTCGAAGCGGCCCGATTGAACCTTCAGCCCTGGTTTCAGCCCGACGGTTTCCGGGGGATGCGCTTCCCCGGCGCCCTGCCGCCGCGCGTGACGTTTGAGGGAGAGGACGTCGTCGTCAGCTCGTCGTACGGCTTGGGCCTCGTCGGGGCGGTCCGCGAGGGCAAAGCCGGTGTGTTCCGCGAGTTCAAAGGCGACAAAACGGCGCGGATCAAGCGCGCGGACCTCGGCGAAGGCGAGGCGACGGTCATCGCGGTGGACGAAGACGGCAACCAGACCGAAGCAAAGCTGCCGTAAGGCTTACGCCGCCACCGGCCGGCTCCGTTTGCGAGAAGTCGGCTTTGGTTTTTGCTTGCTTGGCTTCAGAATCAACTCGACGCCTAAGGCGCGGGCATAAGCCAGAATTCGGGCGAACGCCACGCCCGACGGATCGTTCTCCATCCGGACGACCGCCGTTCGACCGACACCCATGCGGAAGGCGACCTCCGCTTGAGAGAGGCCGAGCCGCGACCGCTCTTCCGAAAGCTTGAGCATGTGCGCATTCGGCTCCCAAAGCTCGGCGAACCCAGGTCGCGTTTCGGTCGCGTCTTGAATGAGGTGGTCGAGGTAAGCCGTACGATTCGCAGCCTTGATCATGAGAAGGCCGTCGCCGTAGCCTTTCAAAGCGAATCCGCTATCGAGTCCCCTTGCCCATCGTCCCATCGCTCGGAAGAGGTCGCTTACATCGCGGTTCGGAAGCGCCCTAAAATCGGCATCCGTGGTCGCCTAATCGAAACTCGTCTACCAGGCTTCTTGTAGGCAAAAGTGCGTTATAACGCACTTTTCGGTGAAATTTCAGACTGGCCTAAAGCGGAAATGTTTTTGTTCGCTCTTACGTCTCGGGCCGATCGACCTAATGGACGCTCCTGCCGCCGCAGACTCTAGGTTGATGGGCGGTGTGCCTGCCACAAGTCGTTTCCAGTGCCTCGACGTTTGGATCGCGGTGCTAAGGATTATTTGGATCGTCGGCTGGGTGATCGTAGATTTTGTCCGCCGTGCCAGCGGACAACTCGCGCCCCCGCTGTCGCTTCTGCTTGCGCTCTTCGTCGTCGCAGGCTCCTCGATCGAACTTCCGTTCGTCTACGGCTTGGCAAAGGGGCGCCGGTGGGGCTTCATTGGGTTGGCGGTGCTCTCGGCGATAGGGGTCGTGGGCTCATTTACGACGCCTTTGATGGTTCAAAAGCCGATTACCGAGAATCACGTACTTGTCGCCGTCGTCGATGCCGCACTCCTCCTCTACACGGCGGTTCGGCTCTTCCACACGCGTGTCCCAAGGATCGACACTCCTCGACCGCGCCTCGTAGGGCTGGGCGACACCCTCTTATCGACGGTGGGTGCGGCTTGGGCTTTAGGTTTTGCCGCGCTTATCCTTGGGGACATGATAAAGCGCCCGATCCGTCCTTTCGAACTTGGCATTTTAGGTTCGGCAGGGCTGCTGGGTGGGAGCTATTTGATTTCCTGCGTCGGAGTTGGTCTCGGGCGCCGTTGGGGCTTTGGGACCATGTTTGGAATGAGCCTCTTCGGACTCCTCCTCATGACTCACGCGATCTTTTAGCGTCTGCCCCTTGTGCCGTTTGAGATCGCGATCGTGGGCTACATCATCGCTGCGATCGTCTGGTGTGCGGCGCGGCTCTGGGGGCCGTTGCGATCCCGAACTCTTCTCGCTTAGCCTCATTACGAAAGCATCAGACATCGGGGGCACGCGCAGGTGAGCCCCATGCGTCATAATTCCCTGTGGCCGAAACGCTGCTGGGGCGGACGAACCGGGCGTTTCCGCCCGTTTGGCTGAGCCTCTCCATGCCCCACGAGGGAGGAGAGGAGGCGATTGACGCCCTCGTCGGCGCGGCTCGTGCCTCCGGCGTTCCCCTCGACCTTGGCGGCAACTCCGCGCTTTGGGGCGGGCGGATGCGCGGCGACGACTCGCTCTTTCTCACCGCGCTTTCCACCACCGGCTACGAGCGGGCGACCGACGACCGTCACGCGATCGACCTTGTGCAGGCCCACCTGATCGAGACGCTCTCCGCCATCGGGCGCGAATGGATCGACGTCTACTTCCTTCGCGTTCGGCGCGCGGTGGACGAGGCGCAACTCTCGGGCGCGTTGGAGGCGATGGAACTGGCCCGGCAGGAAGGCCACATCCGGTACCTCGGCATCGCCTGCGACGGCCCCTCGCTCGCGACGCTCGGCATGTGGCAGTTCCACGACGCCTTCGACCTTCTTCTCGTCCCGCGCAACCACCACGACGACGAGGCGTACCGCACCCTTGCGCCCCTCGCCCGCCAACGCCGCGTCGGCGTCGTCACGTCGCGGCCTCTTAACTGGGGCTGGGGCCTGCCCTTCCCGGCGCTCGAATCCCTCTCCCCTCCAGGGGAGAGTGGCGGGAATGAGGGGATCATTTCGATCACATCCCCGCCAATGGGTGACCCCGCCCCTACCCAAAGGGAGGGAACGCTCGCCCAAGCTGCGATCGGCGATCTCGCACGGGAGAATCCCGTGCTTGTGGGCGTCCGGACGCCGGACGAGGTCGCGGCGGCGCTGACGGCCCCTTCGGTCGCGATCGACGACCTCGGCACCCGGCTCGCACCGCTCCGCGAGCGGTTCGAGGCCGAGGCGACTTGGCTCGGTTTGGAGGAGCCCTGGCTCGGGGTGGCCCGGCGACGGGCGCGGGAGCGGGCGCTGTGACCCGCGCCGAGTTCGACACCTACATGCTCGTCGCCGCCCTCTTGGCGGGACTGCTGGGTGTGGCCAACCTCTTGCGTCCGAACCGCCGCTGGCTCGGGCTCGGCGCGATCTTTTTAGGGGCCGGCGCGATGCTCTACCGTCAGGGCTCCGACGTCGCTCTCGTCGCCGTGCCTTGCGTTCTCGCCGTCGCGTGTCTCGGGAAGGACGCCGCCTCGCGTCCGCCGCGCGACAAAGCCTCCCGGGGGAAGCGGGCGTGAAGGTCGGCGTCGTCGGTCTCGGGATGGCGGGCCTGCGGACGGCGATGCTCCTCGAACGGGCGGGCTACGAAGTGGTCGGCTTCGAGGCGCGCGCCCGCGCGGGCGGCCGGGTCTACACCGTCGAGCCGGAACCGGGCGTCGTTTACGACGCGGGCGGCGAGTGGATCGACGCCGACCACCACCGCTGCCTCGCCTTGCTCAAGGAGCTCGACCGGGAGCCCGCCCCCGCGGGCAACTGGCCCAAGAGACTTTTTCACGCGGGGCGGTGGACCTCCGACGATCTCGTCTGGAACGACGCGCTAGAGGACGATCTGCGCGTCGAGGCCGCCGCTCGGGAACTCTGCCGGGGCCTGCGCCTGCCCGCCTGGGACAACCCCGGTGCGCGTGAGCTAGACGACGCCACGCTCGCCGATTTCGTCCGGGAGAACACCACGAGCGAACGGGGCCGCTGGTGGGTCGACGCGAAGCTCCGCAGCGACGAGGGCGACGATCTCGACCGGATCGGCCTCCTCGGCTGGCTCGCGGGCTTCATGCAGTACCTGGAGCGAGAGGGGGACGAGATGAGCGCCTACCGCTTTCCGGGCGGCGCGGGTCGTCTCGCCGACCGCATGGCCGCCGCGATTCGGGGCGAGACGCACTACGGCAAGGCGTTGACGCGGGTTCGGCAGGATGGCGGCGGCGTGCTGCTGAGCTTCGAGGACGGTGGAATCGCGCGGGTCGACCGCGTCGTCGTCACCCTGCCGCCGCGCCCCTTGGAGCGCGTCGTGTTCGACCCCGCGCTCGGCGTGGGCAAGCGGTGCGCGGTGGAGGCATGCGGCATGGGCCGTTCGGTGAAGATCGCTTGGCACTTCGATCGAGCCTGGTGGAAAGACGAAGAGTGGGGCGGCGCGATGCTGTGCGACGGTCCGCTTCAGCAGACCTGGGACGCCACGATGGGCGAAGGCGCGGTGCTCATGGCCTACATCAATGGCGAAGAGGCCGCCCGCTGGGCGTCTCTCGGCGACCCGGTCGCGGCAGGACTCTACGAACTGTCACAGCTCTCTCCACGGGCGAAGGACCACTTCGTCGGCGGCTGGTTCCACGACTGGGTCGGCGATCCCTGGTCGCGCGGCGGCTTCAGCCACCTCGCGCCGAGCTACGTTCTCGACCACCTTCAGCACATCGCACCGCCCGAGACCCGCGTCCACTTCGCGGGGGAGCACGCCTCGAACTGGGTCGGCTTCATCGAAGGCGCGCTGGAGAGCGCGGAAAGGGTGGTCGAGGAGATCCAGGGCGTCGACCGGTAACGAGGCTCCCCTTCCGCCCTTCGAAAATCCGCCATGCATCTGCATCAGAACCTGACTTTCGCACTCTCCGGAGAGGTGCAGAACATCCTCGTCGAAGAAGGCCGTGTCGTCGCCCGGGGAGGGGACGTCTCGGCGCCGACCGACGTCCCGCGAACCGATCACGGCGGACGGCGGATCGTCCCCGCGTTCGTGGATTCCCACTGCCACGTCTTGCCCACCGGACTCGACCTGCTCAAGCTCCATCTCGGCTCGGCGAACAGCCGGGACGAGGTGCTGGATCGGGTTCGCGAGCGCCATCGGGATCAGCCGGAAGGCTGGCTGCACGCCGTCCACTACGACCAGAATCGCTACGGCGCGCATCTCACCCGCCACGATCTCGACGCGATCTCCGAGAGCCGTCCGATCCTTTTGCGCCACGTCAACGGCCATGCGAGCGTCGCGAACACGGCGGCCCTGCGGGCGGCGGGCGTCGACCGCGATACCCCCGATCCGTCGGGCGGCGAGTACCTGCGCGACGCCGACGGCACCCCTAACGGCGTCCTCTTGGAGGATGCCCACGAGCATGTCTCAAACGCCGCGCCGGGACCGAGTTTGGAGGAGATGGTCGAGGCGATCTTGCGCGCGGGCGCGTCGATGCGGACCTTTGGGATCGACTGCGCGACCGACATGATGACGGGCCGCTTCGACCTGCCCATGGAACTGGAGGCGTACCGCCTTGCCGCGGAACGGGGCTGTGAGGTCAATCTCCGGCTTTATCTTCAGTGGCGGCCGTTCCTGGGTCCCCGGGCGATGGCCCGCGAGACGCTCGAGCCCTACCTTCGAGCGGAGAACCCCAAGATCGTCGGTTCGAAGCTGTTCTGCGACGGCGCCTTCGGCTCCGCCACCGCCGCGATTTACGGCGCGTACAGCGGGAGAGATCCCGTCGGTAAGCCGTACTCCGCCCGGGCCACGCCCACCGGTCGGCCCGGCACGTCGGGGCAACTCATCTATCGTCCGGAGCGCCTAAACGAGATGGTGCGGCTCTCCGCCGAAGCCGGTTTCCCGGTCGCCATCCACGCGATCGGCGACTACGCGGTGGATCTCGTGCTCGACGCCTTCGAGGCTGCGCCGCATTCTGGGCACCGCTTGGAGCACGCGATGATCCTCAGCGACGCGCAGATCGCGCGAATCGCCCGGCTCGGCGTTCCCGTCAGCATGCAGCCCGAGTTCCTTCAGAAGCTGGGCCACGTCTACCGTCGCCAACTCGGTTCGGAGCGCACAGCCCGACTCAAGCGCGCCCGCAGCGTTCTCGACGCGGGCATCGCCCTGAGCTTCTCCTCCGACCGCCCGATCGTCGCCGGCGATCCGCGCGACGGCATCCGAACCGCCGTGCATCGCCCCGAGGGGTTCGATCCGGCCGAGAACGTCACGGGGCAAGAGGCCGTTCGCGCCTACACCGTCATGGGCTCCCGAATCAACGGCGACGGCGACCGGTACGGCTCCTTAGTGCCCGGCTCCGTTGCCCATTGGATCGATGCGCCGGACGGGCTAGACTGAACTCGACGCCAATGAAGGGCTTCGGCTAGACTTCCCTCCATGCTCGACGCTAAGCTGCAGATCAAGTCGGGGAAGACGGTCGCCCTCGTCGATGCGCCATTCGAGCCGCCAATCGAGGCGCCTCGCGCCGAGCCCGATGCCGCGGACGCGGTGCTCGTCTTCGCGAAGGATCAAGCTGCGCTCGACGCCCGTGCCGATCTCCTTCGAGAAGCCGCCCGGCGGGGCGCGCTGGCTTGGGCCGCCTACCCCAAGGCGAAGGCACTCGGGACCGACATCAACCGCGACACGATCCACGCCTGGTCCGCGACGAAGGGGCTGGACACCGTGCGTCAGATCGCCGTCGACGAGACCTGGTCGGCGATGCGGTTCAAGGCGGCGTGATCCTGCCCGAACGGGCGGGCTCCCGCCTAGCCGCAAAGCCGATCTCTACCACGGAGGGCTAATCGTAACCTGAGAGTATGGGAAACGAACTCATCGATCTCTCGGCCGCCTTGGCCGACGCGGTGGAGCGTGCGGGACGCTCCGTAGTCCGAGTCGACGACGGCACGCGGCTGACCGCCTCCGGTGTCGCCTGGGCGGACAATCTGGTGGTGTCGACCTCGCACGGCACCGAGGCCGACGAAGGTCTGACTATTGAGACCGCCGACGGAACGCGCCACGAGGCGACGCTCGTCGGACGCGACCACGACGCCGATCTCGCGGTGCTGCGGGTCGAGGGCGGATTGGCGCCCTTCGCCCCCGCCGAGGCTCGCGTCGGTGCGTTAGCCCTTGCCATCGGAAGGCCGGGTGAGCGCGGGCTCCAGGCGACGCTTGGCGTGGTCGGATCGAAGCGCGAGGCGAGCGTGGGCGCGGTGCTCCACACCGACGCCACCCTGTACCCCGGCTTCTCGGGCGGAGCGCTGGTAGACGCGGCGGGTGGATTGCTCGGCGTCCTGAATCTCGGCTGGGGCCGGGGCCGGGGCGTCGCGGTGGACTATGCGCTGGTGCGCGAGTCGGTCGATGCCATCCTGAACGGCGGCGTGGTTCGGCGGGGTTACCTGGGCGTTCGAACGCAACCTGCGGAGCTCCCCGGGGGATCGGTCGGCCTCCTCGTGGCGCACGTGGAGGAGGGAAGCGCGGCCCACGCGGCGGGCCTCGGACTCGGCGACGTCATCCTGCGACTCGAAGGGCAGGCGACGGACGATCCCCGTGCCCTCCGCCGGCTGCTGCGCGGTTTTCGTGCCGGGCAGACGGTCGCGGTCGACGTGCTTCGCGGCGGGACGGCCCACACGATCGAGGTGACCTTGGGAGCCCAGGAGTGATCTTTCCCGCCCTCGGCGGACTCGCCGCCAGCGTCGTCGCCGTCCACGACGGAGCGGGGATGGGAGCGGGCGTCGTGTGGCGTCCCGGCCTCGTGGCCACGGCCCAGCACGTGGCGCGGGGCCGAAGGGCGACCGTCGAAGCGCCCGACGGAACCCGCCTGCCCGCCTTCGTCGTGGCCTCGGACCCTAAGCGGGACGTCGCCCTGCTCTCGGTGCCCGGTCTCGCCCTCGCCGCCGCGACGATCGGCGACGCGCGGCGGCTCCGGGTGGGCGAGGCGGTCGTCGCCTTGGGCCATCCCATCGGACGGCGCGACCACGCGACCTTCGGCATCGTCAGCGCCCGTCCGACGGGCGACTCCCTTCAGGCCGACCTCGCCCTCGCGCCGGGCAACTCCGGCGGACCGCTCGCGAACGCGCACGGCGAGGTCGTCGGTCTCGCGAGCATGATCGTGTCGCCCGGCATTGCGCTGGCGACCGCGAGCCACGTGGTCGAGGAGCTGCTGAGGCGGTGATCCGGGTCGTCGTCGTGGCGCCTTACGCTTCCGTCCGCTCGGGCCTGCGGGCGATGGTGGAACGAGCGGAGGGCCTGGAGGCGGCGGGTGAGGCCGCTTCCGGGGCGCCTTTCGCGCCCGACGTGCTCCTCCTCGACCTCGTCTCCGAGGTCGAGCCGCCCGACGACGTGCCCCTCGTCGCGCTCGTCGAAGGCGCCGAGGATCTGCGCCGCCTCGCCGGGCGGGCCGCGCCCTGGGCCGCCTTGCCCAAGGATGCCGAGGCCGAGGAGATCGTGGCCGCGGTGCGCGCGGTGGCGGCCGGACTCGTCGCCGTCGCGCCCGCCTTCTGGCCCGCCACCCCTGCGCTCGCCCGAACCGCCGAGGGCGAGCCGCTCACCCCGCGCGAGCGGGAAGTCCTCACCCTCATGGCCGACGGCCTGCCGAACAAGACGATCGCGATGCGCCTGGGCGTGAGCCCCCACACGGTCAAGTTCCACGCGGCATCGCTGTTCGCCAAGCTCGGTGCGGCCAGCCGCACCGAGGCCGTGACCCTGGGCTTGCGCGGCGGCCACATCGCGGTTTAGCATTTCATACTGGGGCATGGAACGACTGCTGGACGGACAGGTCGCGATCGTGACGGGCGGGGCGCGGGGGATCGGACGCGACGTCTGCCGAGTGCTGGCGCGACACGGGGCGAGGGTGGTCGTGAACTACTCGAGCAGCCGGGAACGCGCGGAGGCGGTGGTCGCCGAGATCGCCGCGGAGGGCGGCATCGCAACCGCCTTCGGTGCCGACGTCCGCGACCTCACCGCGTACGAGGCGCTCGTGGCCCACGCGCGGGAGTCGCACGGAGGGCTCGACGGCATCGTGAACAACGCGATCGCGGGCCGGCAGCACGGCGCGTTCGATGAGGCGACGGACGAGGACTTCGCGACCGCCTTCGATTACGGCTGCCGGGCCGTCACCAACTCCGTGCGGGCCGCTCGCCCCGGGTTCAAAGCGGCGGAAAGCGGGCGGATCGTCAATGTCGTGACCGAAATCTGGAACCTGGCGCCCGAACAATGGAGCGTGTACCTAGCGGGCAAAGGGGCGATGGTCGGCCTTTCGCGTTCGCTGGCCGCGGAGCTTGGGCCGGAAGGGATCACTGTGAATATGGTCGCGCCGGGTTGGATGGCAACGGACAAGGACGACGCCGACGACGCCGGGCGAGCGGCCTACGCCAAAGGGGTGCCCTTGCGGCGGCAGGGAAGCGGCGAGGAGATCGGCAAGGCCTGTGCCTTCTTCCTCAGCGACCTCGCGTCGTTCGTCACCGGCGCGTACCTTCCCGTTGCCGGCGGCCGCGTCACCCAGATGGGCTAAAGGAGCGCGGACTCCGTCACCCCTTCCTTTCGCGGATGTTTGTGCCGGGAGAGGGAAGGGGTCGGGGGATAGAGAGTCCGGGAGAGTGGAGGATGTGGAGTTTCGGGATTGACTTTCACTCCTCCATCGACGTTCCGAGTTCTCACTGGCATGTCTCTCTACCCCCTTCCCCCTCCTCTTGCAAGCGAAAGGAAGGGGTGACGGAGTCCGCGCTCCATACTAGGGCCATGGATTCCCTTCTCGCGCCAGGGCGCACGCTGGGCATCGTCGGTGCGGGCGTGATGGGCACGACGATCCTGCGCGGGCTGCTCGACGCCGGGCTCGTCACGCGGCGGCAAGCGTGGGCGACCGCGAAAACCGCCGCGACCTGCGAAGAGGTCGCGCGTGAGCTTGGCGTCGAGGCCTCGACCGACTACGGCGATGGGCTCGCCGATGCGGGCATTGTCGTGCTGTGCGTCAAACCCAAGCAGGTCGCCCCCGTGGTCGAGCGGATCAAGGACGGGCTGAGGCCCGACGCGCTCGTCGTGACCATCCTCGCGGGCGTCACCACGGAGCGGCTCCAAGGGCTGCTGGGCACGGAGAACCCCGTAGTCCGCGCGATGACGAACACGCCGTGCGTCGTGGGCCAAGGCATGACCGCGGTGTGCGGCGGACGCACCGCGACGTCCGAGCACGTCGCGACCGCGGAGCGCATGTTTGCCGCCGTCGGCCGGTGCGTCGCGACGGACGAGGCGTACTTTAACGCGATCACCGCTATCAGCGGCAGCGGCCCCGCCTACATCTATCTTATGCTCGAGGCGCTCGCCGACGCGAGCGTGAACGTCGGGCTGCCGCGGGACCTCGCCTTGGAACTCGTCGCCCAAACGATGCTCGGCGCCGCCACGATGGTGCAGAGCACGGGCCGCCACCCCGCCGCCTTGCGTGACGACGTGACCACGCCCGCCGGCTGTACCATCGGTGGCCTGCTCGTCATGGAAGACGGTAAGGTCCGGTCCGTGCTCGCCCGCGCCATCGAGGAGGCGACCCGCATCGTGGGGACGCTGGGGAAATCGTAACGGCTGCCGACGATCGCATGCGGTGGCTTACAATGGCCCGGTCAAAGCAATCGTTGGTCATCGTTCGAAATTGTAGGCCGTCGTCCGCGCCTCCATACTAAACGCGTGGATCTGCTTGCCCTCGAAGACCGTTACGGCGCGCATAACTACAAGCCGCTTGCCGTCGTCGTGGAGCGGGCGGAGGGCGCGTGGGTGTGGGATACCGACGGCAAGCGTTACCTCGACTGTCTCAGCGCCTACTCGGCGGTAAACCAGGGCCACTGCCACCCGCGTCTCGTTCGGGCCCTCACCGAGCAGGCGTCGCGGGTGACTCTTACCTCGCGCGCCTTTCACAACGACCAGCTGCCCCTCTTCAGCGAGGCGATCTGCGAAGCGTGCGGCATGGAAGCCGTGCTTCCCATGAACACCGGCGCGGAGGCGGTCGAAACCGCGCTTAAGCTCGCCCGCCGCTGGGGCTACGAGCGCAAGGGCATTCCTGAGGGTGAGGCCCAGATTGTGGTCTGCGGGAGCAACTTCCACGGCCGCACCATCACGATCGTCTCCTTTTCGACCGACGCCGACTACCGCCGCGACTTCGGCCCCTTCACCTCGGGTTTTCGCGTCGTGCCGTTCGGCGACATCGACGCCCTGCGCGAGGCGCTTGGACCGAACGTCTGCGCCTTTCTCGTCGAGCCCATTCAGTGCGAGGCGGGCATCCTTATCCCGCCCGACGGTTACCTCCGGGCCGCCGCCGATCTGTGCCGAGAGCGGAATGTGCTGTTCATGGCCGACGAAATCCAGACTGGCCTGGGACGCACGGGGCGGTGGCTCGCCTGCGACCACGAAGGGGTCAAACCCGACGTCCTGATCCTCGGCAAGGCGCTTTCCGGCGGCTTCTATCCGGTGTCGGCGGTGCTCGCCTCGCGGAAGGTCATGGACGTGTTTACCCCCGGCTCGCACGGCAGTACCTATGGCGGCAATCCTCTCGGCTGCGCCGTCGCGAGGGAGGCGTTGGCGGTCGCGCGGGACGAGCGCCTTCCGGAGCGATCTGCTGAGCTGGGCGCCTGGCTTCTCGACGAGCTACGTCGTACGCTGAAGCACCCCGAAATCGTCGAGATTCGCGGCCGCGGCCTGCTCGTCGGTATCGAACTGCGCGTCCCCGCCCGTCCGTTCTGCGAGCGCCTCAAAGCGCTCGGGATGCTCTGCAAAGAGACCCACGACACGACCATCCGCCTCGCCCCGCCACTCGTCATCGCGCGCGAAGATCTTCAGTGGGCGGTTGCCCAACTAAGAGAGGTTCTTGGGTAGGCATGGCGGAGGCGCAGGATGGCTCGTCCCCGCGCCTCTAGAACCAGATATTAAAGCGAACATTTTGCTGAGATTAAGCTGAACATCCGCGAACGTCCCCGTGTCGTACACGCCCGCACCTGGCAGAAATGCGGGGTGCGCCCAAAAAGCCATGTACTTCGCGATAGACAACCTTATCAATGAGATTCCGATCGACGAGCCGGATCCGCACGCCGCGAACGCGCTTCAGGAAGGGGTGGGCGGCCAATACGGGGAGATGCGCACGATGATGCAGTATCTCTTTCAATCGTTCAACTTCCGAGGGGACGCCAAGCCGTTCCGCGACCTGATCCACAGCGTCGCCGTTGAGGAGATCTCGCACCTTGAACTCATCGCCACGACGGTGTCGAGGCTACTTGACGGCTCGCCCCGCTATCAGGGCAAGACCGGCGACGTGGCCGCCGAAGGTGGAACGACACCGCTGGAGGTTGCGCTTCAGGGCGGTAACGCGCACCACTGGATCGTCGGGGCACAGTCCTCGTTGCCGGTCGACGCGGCGGGCAACCCGTGGTCCGGCTCTTACGTCCACAACAGCGGCAATCTCACTCTCGACCTGATCAACAACCTGATGCTGGAGTGTACGGGCCGCCTTCAGAAGTGCCGCATTTACGAAATGTCGGACAACAAGGCGTTCCGCGCGACCGTCTCGTACCTCATCGTGCGCGACCATGGACACGAGCTGGTGTTCGCCAAAGCGTTGGAAACGCTGGGCATCGACTGGGCGAAGACCCTGCCCATCCCGAACTTCGACGCCAGCAAGTACCCCGAGGTCAAGGAACTGATGGATCAGGGCCTCCATCTTCGCCAACACCACTTCCATCTCGACGGCTCGGAACTGTCGAAGATTTTTAAGGGCAGTTCGCCCGAGAACAACGGAACGACGGTCGAGGTTCAGGAGGAGGCTCCCAAGGGCGCGCCCAATCCCACCGCTCCCGAGCGGGTCGAGGAGTTCTCCCCTGGCTTGACGCCCGAGCTGAAGAAGCTCGTCGAAGAGACCCTCCAGATCTAACCGCGCTCGCGCCGCGCATTTGCGCGGCGCGGTGTGCCACCATCCTTGGCAAAGCAGAGGCTCGCTGTCGTGGCGGGCTGAAACAACGGGGAAAGTCCGGTGAGAAACCGGCGCTGTGCCGCAACGGTGATGGCTCCATAAGGGGAGTCCGAGTCCGAATGCCCGCTCTGTCTTGAAGACGACGTTCGCCTGCGTGCATGGGCGGTCGGAGTGGGCCGTGCAGCCCCCTTCGTGCCCTCCTGCCCTCCGACGGCCGCTCGTCTTCGGAGGTCGTATGAAAAAGGGCTTTACGCTAATCGAGCTGCTGGTGGTGATCGCGATCATCGCGATCCTCGCCGCCATTCTGTTCCCCGTCTTCGCGCGGGCGAAAGAGGCGGCAAAGCGCACGACGTGCCTAAGCAACCTCCGCCAGTTCGGGCTCGCGTGGACGATGTACGCAGGCGACGCCGACGAGCGGGCCTGCCCCTCCTATGCGCTCCACGGCACCGTCGCCTGGGACTTTCGCTTCGACACCCCCAACGGCAAAGCCGCGCTTGGGCTGATCGGCCCCTACACGAAATCCGACGTCCTCGCCCGCTGCCCTTCGTGGACCGGCGCGTCCGGCGGACGTCCCTACACGGGCTACGCCTACAACGCCAGCTACGTCGGCGGCGACGAGGATGCCGGACTGCCGACGGCGGCGACGGGCCAGATCGAGCTGCCCGCCGACTGCGCGCTCTTCGCCGACGCGGGCTACGGGGCCAATCCCGTCAAGCCCCACAACTTTCTGCGCTCCCCCAGCGACGTGCTGTACCTCGCGGGCAAGGTCCACTACCGTCACAACGGCGGGGCGAACGTCGCCTACGCCGACGGCCACGCCAAAGGAACGCAACGTCGCTTTCTCGGCAAGCCGACCGAACCGGAGGTCGGCGCCCTCTCTCCGGACGACTCCGCCTATTCGCTTACGGGCGGCCCGACGACCGTCGTCTATCCCTAGCTTCGCTCTCTGACCCATTCTGAACATGAAAACGATCGCGCTTCCGCTTCTCGCCCTTTTCGCCGTCGCCGCGCAGGCCGACAGCCCCTTCGCCACGAGCGTCGTCTCCGCGACGGGCTTTACCGCGGGCGCAAGCTACAGCGACCCCACGGCACTGCTGGGCAGCCCCTCGACCCGCTTCGGCGGTCCGGGAACGACCTACTTGGAACGGACCAAACTGGTCGAGGGACAGTACGGCACCGACGCCGCGGGCGACCCACTCATCACCCGCATCGGCGCGACCCAGTCGGTGACGGTGACCTTCGACCACGACATCGTGGACGACCCCGCAAACCCTTACGGAATCGACTTCATCGTATTCGGCAACTCGTTCTTCGTCGGCAACGGCTTCGCCGACGACTCGACGAACCTGAACACCTTCGGCCTGACCGGCGACGTGTTCGGCGTTGGCGAGCAGGTCTCGGTGAGCCCGGACGACATCAACTGGTACACGTACACCAATCCGCTCGCGAATACGCTGTTCCCGACGAACGCTTATCAGTGGGATCGGACGAGCGCCTCGTGGACCGATAACCTTCTCGACTTCACCAAGCCCGTCAATCCCTCGCTCACCGCGGCGAGCTTCGCCGGAAAGTCGGCCGCCGACGCGATCGACATGTACGGCGGTTCGGCGGGAGGCGCGGGCTTCGATCTCGCACCGAGCGGCTTCTCGTCGATTCGCTACATTCGCGTCACCGGCATCGCGGGCAGCCCGGCGGGCGTCATCGACGGCTTCGCCGACGTGGCGCCGATCCACCCGACGCCCGAGCCCGCGACGTTCGCCGCGCTCGGACTCGGCGCGCTCGCGTTCGTTCGACGCCGTCGCCGCTGAGCGCACGTGCCGCCGTGGGACATCCCATGGCGGCTCCTTCTGACTTCGTGCCGAAAGTCGGTAGCCTCTGCCCATGATTCTCCTGCCGTGTGCCGTGTTGCCCACCCTTCATCAAAGCTTGGAGAACACGAAAGGCAAGACGAACGCCCAGATCCTCGCGATGGGCCGGAGCCGCTGGCACGATTTCTACGTGGGCAAGGAGAGCAGCTCGACGGCAAGCGAGTCGAGTGCGGAAGGGCTCTACGGCGATGCCTTGGCGTGGCGCAACGATCGGTTGCTCAAAGGCCATTCCTCGCCGTTGCGCAAGGCGCTCCAGGCGTTCAAGAACGACGCGATCGACGCCGGCTCGGCCATCACGGGCGGCGGCACGATGTGGAACATCACCGCCGGAAGCCTCTACGCCGACGCGGAAGGGACCCTCTACGAGGTGCTCACGCACTCGGGCCACGCGCCGCACCGCCGGGTGTCGGACGTGTCGCGGGCGATCGCCTCACTCCGCAAGGGAGTCTCGGCGATCGAGTCGAGCCGGCCCGAGGATCGAAAGCACGGTGCGGCGGCCGTCGGCCGTTTGGAAGGGGATTTGCGGACCGTCGCCGCATTGGCCGCCGCCCTCTCGCGCCGAGACTCCGACGACGTGCTGGAGTTCTGCCGCAGCACGACCGCGGCGATGACGCAGTAACCTAGACGAGAGCGGGACGCCTGACCGAGGAGGACCGGCCCCGGGGACGCCCCGCTCTCGCGGATCGTTCCTCCCCCGTGGGGGAGGGTAAGGGTGGGTGCTGTCCGACTATCGAGGGTCGATGTCCGGCCCACCGCCGGGACCGCCGCCGGGACCGCCACCGGGGCCTCCAGGTCCGCCGCCCGGGCCTCCGGGGCCGCCCTGGCCGCGCGGCGGCTGAGAGAGCTTGATGGTCTTGCCGCCCATCGCCTTCAGGGTCGCCTTTTGGTCGTCGGTGAGGATCGCCGCGATCTTGGTCTCAAGCTGCCGGCGCCGCCCGTCCATGCCGCCGCCCGGGCCACCTTGACCTCCCGGGGGAGGCCCGCCCTGCCCACCCTGCATGTCCGGAGGGCCACCCTGGCCGCCGCCCTGCATATCGGGGGGGCCGCCTTGGCCGCCCTGCCCGCCGTCAGGCGGCGGTCCGCCCTGGCCACCGGGACCTCCCGGACCGCCCTGGCCGTGGGCCGGTATGAGTGCCTTGAGCTGCGCCTTCTGGTCGTCGGAGAGGCCGAGCTTAGTCTGCACGGAGGGCACGAAGGCCGCGGTCAGTCCCATGCTCTGAACCTGGATTTCCGCCAAGCGCTTCGCTTGGGCCGGGGTGAGGATCGCCTTGGCTTTTGCGTCGGCGGCCGCTTCGGCTTTCTCGCGGTTCGCCTGCATCGCCTGGAAATCCGGGGGGCCGTCCCCGTCGCCGCCCTGCTGGGGCGGGCGTCCGCCCCCTCGCATCGACATCTCGACGGTCCGCAGCTGACCGAGCTGGTCGTCGCTCAGCCCCAACTCCTTCGCGACCTCGGGACGTCCCGCGAGCCGGGCCAAGGAAGGCAGCCGGTCGAGCGCCTGAGGACCGCCCATACCCGGGCCACCCTGTCGGCGCCCCATTCCGGGGCCGCCTTGGGGCGGCCCGCCCTGGTCGTCTTGGCCGAAGGACACGGCGGCAAGGATCGCGGTTAGGGCGAGGCTCGCGAGGAATCGAGAGGGGGTCTTCATCGTCTTTTCTCCAAGGTTTTCCGACCCGTTTGGGTCGGTTACGAAGAGGAGTATCGCCCGACGCCATGAAGACGATCTGAAGGATCTTCACGTCGCGGCAAAAAGTGAAGGCCCCGCGGAACCTCGTTCCGCGGGGCCTTCATGTCCCTTCAAGAAGACCGCTTTAAATCGGGGCGGCGAGGACGACCGGGCGGCCGTTGGTTCCTAGGTAGCGCCACACGGCGGCGGCGTCGGGGATCTGGCGTCCGCCGAGGTACTTCGCGTCGAGTCGGCTGGCGCGGGCGTTCGCCGCTTGGGCGCCGGCGACGTTGTGGGCGAGCGACTCGGCGGCGGCGAGGGCATAGTAGGCGCCCGCGTCGTTCGGCGCGGCGGTGACCGCCGCACGGGCGTAGCGCACCGCTTCGGCAGGCTTCGCCTCGAAAGCGGCGACCATCGCAAGGCCGGAGAGCGCCTCGGAAGCCTCGGGGCGGGCGATCAGCGCCGTCTCGAAGTAGACGCGGGCCTCGGCGTAGTGCTGCGCCTTTTCCTTTGCGCCGATGTTGGCGCGCTGGGTGATCGCGATCGCGTCGTTCGCGTACTCGACGTACAGGTCGGCCGCCGCGGGCTCGGCCAAAACGCCGACCTCGAACGCGTGCTGGGCCTGGCTGTAGTTCTGGTTTTTCGCGGCCACCGCCATCTGGAAGTAGCGAACGTCCGGCCGCTGGCCCTGCTCCTTCTGAAGGTCGGCGCTGATGCGGGCGATCGCGTTTGCTTGATTCCGCTTGAGGGCGATAAAGGCCTGTGCGGTGCGCACGCCCAGGTTCTCCGAGTCGGCCAGCACGGCGTCGCGCATCGCTTCGTCGCTTCCCGCGTCGTCTCCGGCGTCGGCCAGGGCGGCGGCCTTGAGGGCGGAGCCGTAGGCGTCGAGGCTTCCCCCGGCGCGCTGAAGCGTCTTGAGGGTGTTCAGCGCGTCCTGGGTCCGATTGGAGCGAAGCTGGGCGTAGGCGAGTCGGTCGCCGAGCGCCGGGTTCTTCTGGTCGGTCGCGAACGCGGGAGTCAGCGCGGTGACCACCGCGCCGTAGCGTCGGGCGCGCAGGGCGGCGTCGGCGTAGGGCAGGGGGTTGGCGGGGTCGGGCTTCGTCGCGTCCACCGTGGCGTCGAGGGCGCTCTTGCGGCTACTGACGGCGGCGGCGAGGGCATCCTTGATCTGCTTGAGCACCTCGGCGCGGTCGGCGTCGGGCTTTGCGTAGATGTTGAAGGCGCGTCGGACGTTGATGCCGGCGAGCAGGTTCAGGGCGGCGGTGTTCTCCGGCTGGGTCACCTTGGCCTCCTCCGCCTGAAGCTGGGCTTGGTCGAGTTCACCGAGGCCCGAGTAGGCGCGGGCGAGGGCGACACGGGCGTCCACGTTGCCCTTCTCGATCTTCAACGCGATCTTGCCCTGGTCGCGCGCCTCGGCGTACTTACCGTCCGAGAGCAGATCGTTTGCCTTGCCCACGTGATAGGCCGCGCCCTTGCTCATCTCATTGTCGACGGTGAGGGTGATCGTCTTCTCGCCGCTCTTGCTCTCGACGGTGTAGGCTTTAAAGCGAAGCTTGACCGGGCCGTCGTCCATTCCGACGGTGTCGAGCTTGAACTCGTAGGGCGTGCTCGTGTCGGTGTCCCGGAGATCCCCGTTCACGTACATCTCGACCTGGTTGATGGCGGCGTCGGAGGAGACGGAGACCCGCAACGTGCGCTCGCCGTGGATCGTGTCGCCGTCCTTCGCGTCGATGGACAGGGCCAAGGGGCGCGGGACGAGGGCCAGAACGGCGGAGGCGAGAAGAAGGACGCTCATCGGTGTGGGTTACCCTACCCGCAGTATGACGCTTTAGCAA
>CAXUKB010000009.1:0-4424 GCA_964251345.1 uncultured Fimbriimonas sp.
GAAGGAGACTCTCGACGAGTTCTGCGATGCGATGATCTCGATCTGCCGCGAGGCGATCGAGAGTCCGGAGCTTCTCAAAGACGCGCCTTCGAGCCAGATCGTCGGCCGGCTCGACGAGACGTTCGCGGTCAAGCAGCTCGACGTTCGGTGGGACTCGAAGGGCGACGTTCAGGTGAACGGACGCGTTCCCGCCAGCGGCGAGGGCTACCAACAGGGGTCGGAAGCCCTCCTTCCGGGCGCTCCCGGCCGTTAGCTAAACTCGACGATTCCGACCGGATTGCCGTCGGAATCGTCAAAGCCGGCCCACCCGCTGGCCGCGTTCTCCAGCCGGAATTTTCGCGGCGGTAAGGGCGTAGGGGCAGGGCCCCGCCCACTTCTAGCGACCTCTTCCGGTCGTCGCACGATCGCGCGAGACTCGGGAGAGTCTCGCCACAATAAGTCGTGCGCATCGGCGTGTTCGATTCCGGCCTTGGCGGTCTCCTCGTCGCCCAGGCGATCGGCCGACGTCTGCCCGAGCACGACCTTCTGTATCTCGGCGATACGCTTCGGGTTCCTTACGGAGGCCGTTCCCAGGAGGCGATCCATGGCTTCGTTGCCCAGGCGCTCACGTATCTTTTCGAGCACGACTGTCACCTCGTTGTGCTCGCTTGCAACACGGCCTCCGCGGAGGCGCTACGCAAAAGCCAGCGGGAGTACCTCCCCTGCCACTATCCCGAGCGGCGCGTGTTGGGCGTGGTGATTCCCGCGGCGGAGGCGGTTGCCGCGAGCGGCGCCCGGCGGGTAGGCGTGCTCGCCACGCGGAGCACCGTCGCTTCCGGCGCGTACGCCCGCGAAATCGCGCGCCACGCGCCGGGCGTCGAGGTTCACGCCGTCGCCGCGCCGCTGCTCGTACCGCTCGTAGAGAACGACGGAATGCGGTACGCCGACCCAATCCTTGCCGACTACCTGGCGGAACTCGGCGACATCGACGCTTTGGTCCTCGGCTGCACCCACTACGGATTGCTGAAAGAACGCGTTCGTGCCAAGGTGTCCGTTCCCATCATCGCTTCCGAGGAGGTCGTGCCGTCCAGCCTCGCCGACTATCTCAATCGCCACCCCGAGCACGACGCGAAGATTGGTCGTCACGGCGAGCGCCTCTATCACGTTACCGATCTCGGCCCCGGTTACGAGGCGCTCGCTCAAACCTTTGCAGGTGAGGAAATCGGCTTGGAAAGGGTCGAACTGTGACCCTTCTCTCTTCGGTCGAACTCTCGCGTGAGGCGCTTCTTCACAACCTGGATGCGATCAAGTCGACGGCTCCGTCAGGATGGTTGACGGCGGTGGTCAAGGCGAACGCCTACGGCCACGGCTTGGAAGAGATCGTCACGCTAGTCGGCGAGGCGGCCGACGCCTTTCAAATCGATGATCTCGACGAGCTCCGTCGGTTGCGGAAAATCAGTGACCGATGGGCTTTGGTTTACGGCTACGTCCCTTTAGCAAGCCTTGAGGAGGCGACGAGGCTTAACGGCGAAGTCGTCGTCTACAGTCTGGATCAAGTGCGCGAACTCGCCCGAATCCAGCACGCCCCCGACCTCCTCGTCCGCTTCAGCCTCAAGGTCGACGCCTTGCTTGGCCGTCAAGGAATTCTTCCGGAAGAGATCGGGGCCTTTATCGAGGGGATGGCGGCCTACCCGAATTTGGAGCCCACCTCGGCCTACGCGCATTACGCGAACATCGAGGACACGACCGACCTCACGCATGCCGAGGCTCAAGAGGCGGCCTTTGAGGACGCATTCGCCAAGATCATGGCGCGGTATCCCCAGGTTGGCAAGCATATTTCGGCCACCTCCGGGGTCTTAGCGCGCGAGAAGCCAAAGCCAGAGGCGTGGATGTACAACTCGATGGTTCGTTTGGGCGTCGGCCTCTATGGCCTTTACCCGTCCGCGCCGCTTGCCCGGAGTCACGCGCACCTCGACCTCCGGCCCGTCATGCGGTGGGTAAGCCACCTTGCGCAGGTGAAAACCCTACCTGCGGGTCACCCCGTGGGCTACGGCCTCACGTACCGAACCACCCGACCAACCAAGATCGGTATCGTGCCGCAGGGCTACAGCGACGGGTACGACCGGGGACTCTCGAACGTCGGCGAGGTGCTCGTCCACGGGCGGCGATGCCCCGTGATCGGCCGCATTGCGATGAACATGTTCGCGATCGACCTGACCCCGGTCCCGGACGCACGCGCCGAGGATGAGGTGGTCCTCCTCGGCGCTCAGGGTGAGGATCGCATCACCGCCGAGGAGATCGCGGCGAAGCTCGGGACGATCAACTATGAGGTCGTCGCCCGCGTCTCGCCCCTGCTCCCGCGGGTCGTCGTCTAGGCTCCCGCGCGGGCCTTTTCGAGACTAGTCGCAGCCGTAGTACCAAGTCGAGCCGGTGGCCGGATTGATATCTCCCGAGGGGTGCCCCGCCGGGTCGACCAACGTCGCGTCGAACTGCCCGGGGCCATTGACGTGCTTAGCGTGCGAGTCGGCGAAGGTCATCACGCCCCCGCTCGGGTCCCACGCAGAGAAGTAAACGCAGCCCGTGTCGGGCGTGCCGTCGTAGCCGTAGCGGGCGCAGGTCGGATCGACCTTGCGGCTAAAGAAGCCCATCATCTCCAGCCGGATGACGCGCGTGTTGGCCGGGTCCGCATACTGTGTGTCGGTCACGGGGACGGTCGTGGTGTAGTGCGTCAGGTCGTTGTTCTGGCTCGACTCGCCGGCCACCGTGGTGAAATTACAATGACTGAATCGATAGGAGGTGCCGTAGGCTTTCCAGTAGCTCGGCGCGTTCTTCGCCTGCCCGACCTCCTGGGCGAGATAGGGGCTGCCGGTGTCGAGGGGGCTCTTAAAGATCTCCTGGCTCTTGCTATAGGGCAGGAGCAACACCTCGGTGCCGTGATGCAGACCATTCGCGTAAACCGTCGGATCGCTGTTGTAGGCGTAGAAGATGGGCATCGTGTCGTCGCTGTCGCCGAGGTACAGCTTCGTCGTGAGGCCGATCTGCTTCGCATTCGAGAGGTCGACCGTCTTCTTCGCGGCGAACTTCGCCTGGGCGAAGACGGGAAAGAGGATTGCGGCGAGAATCGCGATGATGGCGATGACCACCAGCAGTTCGATGAGGGTGAAGCCCGCTCGACGGCGGGAAGTTGAGGGTTGACGTTCCATGGCGCTCGGTGGAAGGCCACCCACGCCGTAACTATCGCGTCGGTGGCCCCCTTTCGAGTGCGCTCCGCGATCCCTCCGCCGGTACTAACCGGATCAGGTTCAAGGGTCATCCGGCAGTCTCAGCCGGAAATCTCAGCCCGTAACGAGCACCCCCTGCGGGTTGGTCTTCCGGAAGTAGGATACAGGAAAAGGAAGAGCGAAAAGGTCCAAGCATCCCTTTTCCTCTTTCCTTTGGGCTTTTCCCTTTAGAGATCCTTGAGCTTTCCGGCCCGAACCCGATCGACTTCGCGGCGCGAGTCTTGATCGGCGATCGTCTGGCGCTTGTCATAGTTCGCCTTGCCGCGTCCGACGCCGACCCGCACCTTTACCCGGCCCTTGTCGTTGAAGTAGACCCCCAACGGGATGAGGGTAAAGCCCTTCTCCATCACCTTCCGCTCGAGCTGATCGATTTGCTGCCGGTGCAGGAGCAGCTTGCGGTCGCGGCGACGGTCGTGCGCGTCCACGCTCGCTTGGGCATACGGTTCGACGTCCATGTTCAGCAGGAACATCTCCCCCCCGACCACCCGGCAGTAGGCGTCGTTCAGGTGCGCCTTGCCCAAGTAGAGGCTCTTGACCTCCGAGCCCTGCAACGCGATCCCCGCCTCCACCTCGTCCGAGATGGCGTAGTCGAAGCGCGCCTTGCGGTTCTGAACCGAACCCGGAGCCTTCGCCTTTTCCTTTCCTCCTTTTGCCATCTTTCCCCTCCAAGGTACCTCCGGCACCCCGCCAAGCCTCTTCGGACGCCGCGAACCGTCGATGGGTTCGTCCGCGGGCAAATTGCCCTCCCGGCGGTATCCTCCCGACCGATGGACGGGACCTTTACCGCCTCCGCGCCCGGTCGTTGCGGCATAGTCGGCAATCCGAGCGATCTCTACGGCGGAAAGGTGCTTTCGTGCTCCCTCGGCGCGCGGGCGACGTGCCGCCTAACGGTCGGGAGCGACGAGAGCCTTCCCCAAGATCGAACACTCTGGGACGCCGCCTTTGCCACCTTCCCCGTCGAAGGACCGTGCCACGTCGAGTGGACGACCGACATTCCACGCTCCAGCGGCCTCAGCGGATCGACCGCCCTGCTCGCGGCCACCGTGGCGTGCCTCATGCAGGCCCGGAGGGAGACGGTGACCGCCGACGTCGAGTTTGCGATGCGCGTCCGGCAAATCGAGGCGGAGAAGGTCGTGTGTGGCTATCAGGACGCGATGATGATCA